>JAKLJX010000002.1:0-300000 GCA_023150945.1 bacterium
GAATTGACTTCTTGCTCATAGTATGGCTCCACGATTGGGTAACACATATTATGAGGCAACGACGCCATTTCAAAAAACCTTCGGTAACAATATTTATGAGCCAATGCGGGTAAAGTCATGGTCAGAAAAAGACCTTGCATTCTCTCATTAATTTCTGTATTATTCGCCCGCCTAACGATTTGATTCTATGAAGATAGAAGCCAGCGGAACCGGGAATGCCGGCAGCCCGGCTGCCATGACGAAGCCGGCCAAGTTCAGTTGGCGATGTGGTTTGCGTGCCTTTGCAAGAATGGTACATCGGTTTCGATAGATCCAAGTTGTGAAAGGGATAGGCGACTATCCCTTCTTTTTAACTGTTCTTTGACAATCGGTAGAAGCCAACACGGCCAACCCTGCATCAGCTCGATCCCTGCGCCGCCCCGGAGGAGACCTTCCATGCGGAAGTGTGCAGGCGAGATTGAGCTGTCTGCAGTCTTTACCTGGCGCAACCTTCTTCACTCTGCCAGGTAACGATCCGTCAAAGATGAACCTCTTACTATCAATGGGAGAATATGAGTTCAGCTCCAAGCAACACGCTCGTGCGGACGAGCCGCCGCGGGCAAAACTCCCACCAAACTTCAAGGAGTGATATGAGAAAAGAGATTTTCATCAACTCCTCGGTTGGCGAAACAAGGATCGCAATCCTTGAAGACGGAAAATTGGTGGAGCTACTGACCGAACGGCCGGAAAATGAGCGCATGGTGGGCGACATCTATCTGGGCAGGGTGGTCAATGTCGTCAAGGGGATGAGAGCCGCGTTTGTAGACATCGGCCTCGAGCAAGACGCCTTCCTGCATTTCAGCGACATCGGAGAAACGCTGAGCGATTATCATGCTTTTCTCGATCTGGAGGAATCGCAGGACGAGGTTCACCCGCCCGAACGCGCGAACCAGAATTACCGGCCCATCCCGAAAGAGGGGCAGGAAATCCTGGTGCAGATCATCAAAGAGCCGATCAGCACGAAGGGCTGCCGCATCACCACCGAGTTGTCCATCGCGGGGCGGTACATGGTCATCGTACCGAACAGCGACATGGTGGGCGTCTCCAAGAAGGTGATGAACCTGAAGGAAAAACGGCGGCTGAAAAAAATCGCCCAGGCGATCAAGCCCAATGGCTTTGGCCTGATCATTCGCACGGTGGCGGAAGAGAAAGACGAGGAAAGCCTGCGCGCCGACCTCGACAATCTTCTGCGGACGTGGCGCAAGACCGAAGCCCGCCTGAAGAAAGAGAAGCCCCCCTGCCTGGTCTACAAAGACCTCGCCATGGCCTCGAGCGTGATTCGTGATCTGTTCACGCCCGACATCAATCGCGTCGTGGTCGATTCCCGCCGGCTGCACCAACAAACGGTCAGTTATCTGCAAGAAGTGGCCCTCCAATTCGTGGAAAAGGTCGAGCTGTACCGCGGCAAAAAACCGCTGTTCGACACGTACGGCATCGAGCAGGAAATCGAAAAGAGCCTGTCGCGCAAAATCTGGACGCGCAGCGGCGGGTACATCCTGTTCGACCACGCCGAAGCGCTCACCGCGATCGACGTCAACAGCGGCAAGTTCATGGGGCGGGCCGGGCACGATGAAAACGCGCTCAAGATCAATCTTGAAGCCGCGCGTGAAATTGCCCGGCAGCTTCGCCTGCGGGACATCGGCGGGATCATCGTCATCGACTTCATTGACATGATCGACCCCCGCCTCAAACGCCGCTTGCACGACGAATTCCGCCGCGAGCTCCGCAAAGACCGCGCCCAGTCAAACATCAGCCAGATCAGCGAATTCGGCATGATCGAGATGACGCGCGAAAGGGTGCGACCCGCCTTGCTCTTCTCCTACTCGGACTCCTGCCCGACCTGCGAGGGCACGGGACGCGTGATTTCCAAAGCCACGGTGCTGACCCGCATCGAGCGCTGGCTGATGCGCTACAAATTCATCGGCAGCGAGCGCAGCCTCGTGCTGGTCGTCCATTCGGAAATGCAGCGCTTCCTGACCTCCGGCTTTCGCAGCCGGATCCGCCGGCTGATGTGGAAGTATTGGATGAAAATCCAAGTGATGCCGGATGATACCCTGCGGCTCGAGGAGTTCAAGTTTCTCTCCAAACGAGACGGACGGGAAATCATGATCTAGTCCGGCCACAACGTGCGCCAGCCCGGGCAGGAAACCACCACGCCGCGGACCGGCAACGGGGTTCCACTCCCGCCGTCCGCCGGCACGGAAAAGCAATCGGGCAATTCCGGACCAATCGAGGGAAATTAGAGCTTGACAAAAAGCGGTGCGTTCGTTACATTGCGCACCGCTTTTTTATTTCCTGCGGAACTGAAAAAAAATCAACATAAAACAACCTGTGGAGTCACGGCATGTATGCCCTGGTGGAAATTGCAGGCGAGCAATTCCGAGTAGAAAAAGACGCCAAAATTCGCACGCAGAAGCTGGCCGGCGAATATGGCACCAGCGTCTCCTTTGACCGCGTTCTGCTGGTGAACAACGGCAGCCAGGTGGTCGTGGGCCAGCCGCTGGTCGCGGGCGCCAAAGTGGAAGGCACCATCGTCGACCAAGATCGCGACGCCAAGGTGCTGGTCTTCAAGAAGAAAAGACGCAAAGGCTATCGCAAGTTCAACGGTCATCGCCAGCACAAGACCGTGGTTCGGATTGACAATATCGTCGGATAACATGGCAAGGAGTAAATTGATATGGCTCATAAAAAGGGCGTGGGCAGCTCGCGCAACGGCCGCGACAGCAACCCGCAATATCTGGGCGTGAAACGCTATGACGGCGAGAAAGTTCTGGCCGGCAACATTCTGGTGCGCCAGCGCGGCACGCGCATCCATCCCGGCGACAATGTCGGCCTCGGCAGCGATGACACCCTCTTCGCGCTGGTGAATGGCAAGGTCAAATTCAGCCGGCTCGGCAAAACCCGAAAAAAAGTCAGCGTGATCGCTGAATAAATCAAACAGGCCAACGAGGCAACCTTCGATTGGCCTTTTTCATTTTTTTTGCGTGCTGCGATTCCAAGTGAGAGGAGGACGTATGAAGATTACCGTTGTGGGAGCAGGACATGTGGGCGCGACGACCGCCCTGCGGCTGGCGGAAAAGCGTCTGGCCAATGAAGTCGTGTTGATCGACATTCTCGAAGGCATTCCGGCAGGCAAGGGTCTGGATTTGTGGGAATCGGCGCCGGTCGAGGGATTCGATTGCAAAGTCATCGGTTCGACGAACGACTATTCGCTCACTCAGAACTCCGACCTGGTCGTCATCACCGCCGGCCTGGCGCGCAAGCCCGGCATGAGCCGCGATGACCTGCAGGAGAAGAACGCCGGCATCGTGAAAACCGTGACCGAGAGCATCGCCAATCAGTCGCCGCAATGCAAGATCATCATGGTCACCAATCCCCTCGACGTCATGACTTACGTCGCGATGAAAGTGAGTGGCTTCGAGCCCAACCGCGTGTTCGGCATGGCGGGCGTGCTCGATACCGCGCGCTATCGCACCTTTGTTGCGATGGAGCTGGGCGTGTCCGTGCGCGACATCAGCGCGCTCGTGCTCGGCGGCCACGGCGATGACATGGTGCCCCTGCCGCGGCTGACCACCGTCGGCGGCATTCCGCTCACCGAGCTGTTGAGCCCGGAGCGCATCACCGCGATCGTCGATCGCACGCGCAACGGCGGCGCCGAGATCGTGAAGCTCCTGAAAGAAGGCAGCGCCTACTACGCGCCCTCGGCGGCGGTCGCCGAAATGGCGGAATCGGTGCTGCGCGATTCCAAGCGCGTGCTGCCCTGCGCCGCCTGGTTGGGCGGAGAATATGGTCTGAGCAACGTGTATTGCGGCGTGCCGGTCAAGCTCGGCAAGGACGGCGTGGAGAAGATCTTCGAGCTCAAGCTCAATGAAGCGGAGCGCAAGATGCTGCACGAATCAGCCAGTCACGTGAAAGAAAGCATCGCGAAACTCAAGCTGTAATTCCCACCAGCTTCAACACAAAGGGCGACTCTCGGGTCGCCCTTTGCATTGTAGACCTGCCGCCGTCTTCTCCCCTCTCATGCTTCCGCCGGTTCAATGTCGACTTTGATTGCCACCCATTTTCCCTGTTGAAAGCGCAAAAACGTCAGCGCTGCCCGCGTGAGGTGGCCCAGAACAATTGCGAGCCACACGTCGCTTGCCTGCAAGCCGCGCGTCATTTGAAAGTAGCCGCAAAATCCGAGCGGCACCATGATTTGCGAGATTAATGTGATGTAAAGCGGGCTGCGCGTGTCGCCCGTGCCCTGCAATCCGCCGGTATAAGCCAGCGCCACCGTGATGAACAATCCGGAGATGCTCAGATAGTGCAGCAACTGCACGCCGATCTGCACCACGGCCACCTCCCGCATGCCGAACAGGGCCAGCAACTGGCTGGGAACAAAGACGAATAATGCGCCTACGGTTGCCGCCAGCGCCAGCCCGAGACGCGCGGCGGTGTGCGCCGCCAGCCGAGCGCGTTCGACCTTGCCGGCGCCGAGATTCTGGCCGGTGAGGGCCGCGGTCGCGCCCATCAAACCCACCGAGGTCCAGGTGATCAATGAGAACAGCTCGGTGTAGCCGATGGCGTAGGCCGCGTGCGCGGCGGCACTCTCCGGCAGCGAGCCGATGAAGCGCAGCATCATCACGCCAGCGAGGTTCATGGCCACGCCCTGAAAGCCGGTGGGCAGCCCGAACCGAAACAGCGAAGCAATGATGCTCCAATCGGGCCGCCAATTCATGCCGCGGGAAAACTTCACCACCAGCCGTTTCGAGAAAAGCAGATAGACACCCGCGGCGGAGGCAATGCCCGCGGCCAGCACCGTGCCCAAAGCCGCGCCGGCGGTGCCGAGAATGGGAATGAACGTGAAGTTGAAAATCAAATTGAGCACGGTCATCAGCACGCCCAGACGCATCGGGGTTTTGGCGTCACCGGCGGAACGCAAAGCGCCGCCGAGCATGAAGAAGGTGAGCATGCCAATGCTGCACACGAACATCAGGCGCAGGTAGGGCAGCGCCTCCGCCTTGACGCCGGGCTGGGCATGAACGATCTCCAGCAAATGCGGCGTGAAAAAATAGCCGAGCGGTGCCAGCACCAGACACGACAGCGCGAACGCCGTCAGAAAGGCCTGATAGACCACCCGGTTGACTTTGGCGGCGTCGCCGGCGCCGGCAAAACGCGCCACCAACACACCCATGCCGCTGAAGACGGAGCTGATGAATACCACCACCACCAGGAAGATCTGCCAGCTCACGCCAATAGCGGCATTGCCGTTGTAGCCCACCAGCCTGCCCACCATCACGTGATCGATGATGCCTTGCAGGCCGCCGATGAAATTCTGCAGCACGGTCGGCCACGCCAATCTCCAAAACGCGCGCAGAATCGGACCGTCGATCAGCTCGCGATCAAAATTTCCTTGCGACGACTTTCCTGGCATGTTTATCCTTGTTTATGCACCGGCTTCTGAGCCGGAAGGTGAAAGTGCAATATCACTTTGTCATCACTTCTGCAGTTGCCGGCCCCGGCGTTTCTTCGTTTTCCGGCAACAGCACAATCAGCGGCGCTTCCGGCGGGCATCCCAACCGCACCGGGAACCAGTGGCCGGCGCCGCTCGAGGTATAAAGCTGCGACTCGCCGCGGCGATAATGCCCCCACAAAAAACTCTCCGGCGCCCAGCCCTCGAACAAGCTGCGGCCATTCATGCCGATTTGCGCGCCATGCGTGTGCCCCGCCAGCGTCAACTCAACACCGAGCTCCGCGGCTGGCAGGAAACCCGAGGGCCGGTGGCTCATCAAGATTTTGAAGGCAGAAGCCGGTGCTTCTGCCATGGCGGCGGCAGCCGTGGTCTTGAGAAAATGCGTCAGGTCCCGCCGCAGCAATCGTTGCGGATCATCGGCGCCGCCGAGATACAACTCCGCGCCGTTGTGTTGCAAGCGAACGCCTTCATTGCAGAGCAGCGGCACCGGGCCGGCGCCAAAGCTCTGCCGCACGGTCTTGATGCCGCGATAGTATTCATGATTGCCCAGCGAAGCCCAAACGCCGAGGCCGGGCTTGAGCGCAGCGAGCATGCGCAACAAATCCGGCAGCAGCCGCAAGCGATCGGCGAGATCGCCCGTCACCAGAATCAAATCGGGCGAGAGGCCGGCAACGCGCGTGAGCAGGCGCTCGACTTCATCGAGCTGCAAATAGTAGCCGAGATGGAAATCGGAGAAATGCATGATCTTCAAACCGTGCAAGCCAGCAGGCAGCCGCTTGAATTTGAGCGCAAGCGTGGGCAGGCGAATTTCTGCGAAGGCCTGCGCCACCCCGCCCGCACTGGCGGCCATCAGCAGCGCCGGAAAGGCCGTCGCGGTCGAAAGCAGAAAGCGCCGGCGGCTGGCATCGACCGGCGCCCCGGCTGCCTGCGCGCGTTGCTGCCGGTGTTGCCACCAGCGCTCCAATCGGTCGCACGCAATAATGAGCGGCCAAGCCAGCAAAATCGCCAGCGAGAAAAGCCATGCCAACACGGCGCCGACCGCGGCCGGCTCCAGCACAGTCGCTTGGTTGGTGGCAGTGCCCACGGCCCACAGGAGGGTGCACAGCAAACCGCCGATCGGGAGAATTTTGAGGAAGACTCGGACACCGCGATGTTGCCGCCAAGCCGGCGGCCCGAGGCGTGCGCCCCAGTAATTGCCCAGCGAAACCAATATCAAAAAGACGGCGCTAACGATCATTGGGAAAAAGTCGCGCATGCTCTCCTTTTTTTGCAATCGAACTGTCCGGAGCGAACCAGAATCGGCAACAGGGTTCGTCCGAAAGGGCTTCAACCTCGGTTGCGCCGAGGTTTCCAGAACTTCGTACACCGTGGAAACTCTGAGATTTCTGCTGCAACGGCCAGGCCGATGCAGGAGCCACTCATCACAAGACCGCAGTTTCCGGCGGACGGGCAATATACACACAAAATCGCAAAACTGAAATCCCGCGGTTCTTTGTTTACCGCAGGCAGGCCGGTGTGTGTCAGGCAGCGAGAGGCGGGTGAAACGCTCGGGCTTGCGCCCTGCTCTGCGGAGAAACCGCCGGCTTCATTCCTCCCGAATCGCGCTGGCGATGGGAATCCGCTTCAGCCGTTGCATAGGATAGATTGCGGCCAGCAACGCCGCGCCCAACGCGATCAAGAAGGTTTGCAGATAAGCCACGGCTTCGATCCGGAAGGGAATGGCCCAGCCGAATGTCCGCAGATTGATGACATAGATCAGCACCAACGCCAGGGCGGTGCCGGCGGGCAGAGCAATCAAACCCGCGAACACGCCCATCAATCCCGATTCCAAAAACACCATGCGCCGCATTTGCGCGAGGGTCATGCCCACCGCGCGCAAAATGCCCAGCTCGCGCGTGCGCTCAACCAGCAGCGACATTACCGCGCTGATGATGCCAATCACCGCGACCAGACCCGCCAGCAACTGCATCACCTGCGTGATGGCAAAACTCTGATCAAAAATGCGCAGCACTTCCGCGCGCAGCTCGCGGTGGGAATTGACCTCGACTTCAAATCTGCCCGCGACCGCGCGCCGCAGCGCCCTCACATAGCCGCCGATCTCCACCCCCGTCTCCAAATACAGCGCGGCGTTGGTGATGCGCGGCGGCCCGAAATGGCGGGCATAGGTGTCATGCGACATCATCACCTGGCCCTGATCCAACGAGTAGTCGATTATGACGGCTGCGATGGTGAAAGGTTGCGGCCCGGCCGGCGACGGCAAGAGCAGAGTGTCGCTCGCGGCCTTGCCGAAGCGCCGGCTGAAGATCTCAGAGATGATGATTTCGCCGGCAAGCAGCTTGGGCCAGTGTTGTGCACCCGTGCCAGAAGTGAAAGTGAAATTGCTGCGCGTTTGCAAAACTTCCGGGCTGACTTCCACGAGGTAGATCGGCTCGCCGCGATAACGGAACTCGGTGGCGCCGTAACGGCTGATCGCCGCAACGTCGGGCTGCTCGGCCAGAAACGCCAGAAAGTCCGGCGACAGCGTGGCGCTCCATTTCGCCGTACCGAAGCCCAGCGGCCGCAGGTAGACATCTCCTTGCAAGGCGCCGCTCACCCAATCATTGATGGTGGCGCGAAAGCTGGTGATCATCAGGCGCATGCCCAGCACCATTGCAAGCGCGAGCATCAACGCGGCAATCGCGACCGCGGTGCGGCTCAGCGCCGCGCGAATGCTGCGCGTGGCGAGCAAGCCCGGCTGGCCTGCATGCCGCTGCGCCAAGGGTGCACTGGCCGCGGTGAGCCACAGCGTGAGCACGGGCGTGAAGCCGATGGCGGCGAGTCCCACAAAAAGAGCCACCACCAGGCCACCGAGAAAACTGGTAGAGTTGAAATAGACCGCCAAGCCCAATCCGAGCGCGGCCACACCGGCAGCAGCGAACCAGGGCGCAAAAGTGCGGGCGCGGCGCTCGAGCGAAGAGCGGCGCACCGCCACTGCCGCCGAAATGCCGGCCGCCTCCAACGCGGGAACAACGCTGGCGAACAGCGTTGCCAGCAGCCCGAGACCGGCAGCCTTGAGCAGCACCGCCGGCCGCACCGCCACCCCTTCGACTTTGAGAAAAACGTAAAGCTCCGAAATCGTCGCACTCACGGCTTGCGTGGCGTAGTGTGCCAGGATGACGCCGAGCGCCAAGCCGAGCGCGGCGCCGATCAGGCCGAGCACCAACGCTTCCACTAGAGAGTTGATAATCACCTGGCGCGGCGTGACGCCCAAACAACGCAGGATGCCAATTTGCTTGCGACGATGCAGCACCGCGAATTCCATGGTGTTGTAGATGAGAAACATGCCGACGAACACGGCGAGAAAGGAGAGCGCGGTGAGATTCAGACGATAGGCGCGGATCATCTCCTCGACGCGGCGGCTGCGGCCGGCCGGCGGCTCGAGGCGCAGGTATTCCGGTAAGCCGGCCCGTAGGCCGGCAATGCGCGCCGCGCTGGCGATCAAATCGATGCGGTCAATGTAACCGAGGCGGCCGAGCACTTCCTGTGCGCTGCTGAGATCCAGCAAGAGCAGATTGTCGAATCCCAAGCGCGTCAGAATCTCTTTTGCAATAGTGCCGATGACAAAGACGGCGCGCCATTCACTGCCGATCAGCAAGTGCAGCGTGTCCGGCAGCACCAGGCCATGCGTGGCCGCAAAGGTTTCGCTGATCAGAGCAGCGCCGGGCTGCGTCAGGAGTTGCAAATTGGCGGCGGTGAGCAGCGTGGCGCTGGCATCAGAGAGGTTGGAATAGTCGCGGAATGCCGCGTCGGTGAAAGGATCGATGCCGAGCACATGCAGGGCATCGTTTCCGGCCTCCCGGCAGGCAGCCACGTATTCGATCACTGGCGTCGCAGTCAGCAACGGCTGGCGCAAGATCTCGGCTGCCATGCTGTCCGGGATGCCGGCCGCGCTGCCCAGGATCTGATGCGTGGCCCGGCCCGAAATCGCATCGACTGACTTGCGAAAGCTCAGCAGCGCGCTGTCATTGGCCAGATCAATGCCGGCCATCGCCGCCACGCCGATCGCAATGCCCAGCAACGACAGAAAGGCTTCCAACGGGCGGCGCCGCAAATGGCGAAAATTGAAAAGTCGAAATAGCTTGAACAAGCAGGCCTGCCTCGAATTGGATTGAAAACCGGAGCACGGTGAGTACCGCCCGGGCGCTTGACGCGAAACAAGCATACGTCGATCAGCACTCACTCTTGTTCATGACGAAGCGCCCGGGCGGTGGCTTCTGGGGACGGGCGCTTCACAAAAGAGATCCTGCAACGGCTTGGCCGATGCGCACAAGCAACCACAGAGTTTCCACGGGGCTCGAGGTTCTGGAAACCCCGGGGCAGCCGAGGTTGAAACCTGTTCCGCGGGACACTCTATTTGACCAGCACAATCGGCTTAGAATGGCGCCTCGCCGGCGATTGAAAATGGAAAAATTCGGCCATCGCGCACCTGCAGCGCGGAATCAGCAAAGCGCGCTGCCGCCAGGCTGTGGGTGACCAGCAGCACGGTTTTGCCGCGGGCAACAGCCAGTTGCTGCAACAACAAAAGAATCTTGCCGCCGGTTTCGGAATCAAGATTGCCGGTGGGTTCATCTGCGAGTATGAGAGCGGGGTCATTGATCAGCGCACGCGCAATCGCCACGCGTTGCTGCTGGCCGCCGGAGAGTTGATCCGGCAGTGCGTCGCAGCGATCACCCAAACCAAGGGCTTGCAGCAATGCCAGACCGCGCGCACGCAGATCTTTCGGCGGTTGGTCACGGAGCTGCGCCGGCAGCAGCACATTTTCAATCACCGTGAGCGTTGGCAGCAGATTGAAGAATTGAAAAACGAATCCGATCTTTTCGCGCCGCAGCAACGTCAGCGCAGTTTCACTCATGGTGGTTAGATCAACACCATCAAAAAGAATGCGGCCGCGCGTCGGCCGGTCGATTCCGGCGATTAGATTCAACAGGGTGCTCTTGCCGGAGCCGCTGGCGCCGTAGAGCGCAAGGAACTGCCCCGCGGCAATCATTAGATTGACCTCGTGTAGCGCGACGATTTCACGGCCTTGCTCACCATAAGTTTTGGAAACACCCTCCAGCCGAATCAAGCAACACCTCTTGAGTTGGAATACGGTTCAACCTTGTGCCTCTCGCGCCAGCCAGGCTGCATGAGCGGCCAATGTACACTCCAAACCAGTTCGGCGCAAGCCTTTCGCGGGCGGCCGCCGCGTGCCCGAGAGTTCGGAAAGCCTAGCACGAAATTGAATTCCAAATGTTTAACTGTGAGACAAGACTGTAACCTTGCTAAGTTTTCTGAAACATAATTCGGTCAATTTCCGCCACCTGGCTGATTATTGTACGCCAGGAACTGCTTATCCTGAAGAATCAGCAGCTTCAGGCCGGCAGTTTTGAGATCAATGCTGATTCCATCAGCGGTGGTGATTCTGATTTAAGTAATTC
Organism: bacterium; assembly: GCA_023150945.1. Classification (NCBI taxonomy): domain Bacteria; species bacterium. The sequence goes on from JAKLJX010000002.1 coordinate 10,948, forward strand.
AAAATAAATGCCTGCGCTGCAAATGTTTGTTTGTGGGTTGTTTTTTCCTCTGCCACTATTAGTTGTGGCACTCATATTGCTAATGAATAAAATGTCTTGATTGAAGGGATCAAGGTTGTACAAGTAGGCGGCTTTTGTGCCTCACATCGGGATGATCTGAGTGTCTATCAAATCCTTTTTTGATGTAGGTTGTATCAGCCTAGGCAGGGTTTAAGGAAATTACAGGATTGGTAGACGAATGCAACCTGCACGACACCCTCTCGGTGTGAGGCCAATTCTTTTCGGTTTTACTCCAACCCGCAGAAATAGCCGGTTGCAGCTATTTCTCGACAACGAGCACTCACGGCAAATCCACCCATGTACAGGATGTCGAACCTCCCGGAGGAGTCGATGGATAAGGGTATTGTGCAACTCTACGGCAACGGTGACAGTGCATCACTTCAACTTGAACACCTTCTGGAGAGCGAAGGATACTCGCTGCAAAGCAGTACGAATCTGGACAATCTGGCGGAAATCGTCGCCAACCACAAACCGGCGGTCTTGATCATTGACTTGGATGAGTTCGGCGACCGCGTCTGGTCGGCGTGCATGGAGTTGCGAGACGAAATCGCCGCCCGCAAGACCGCGCTGATCCTGATGACCTCGAGTGAGGATGAAAATCTCCGCGTCAAGGCCCTGGAAAGCGGCGCCGATGACATCATCGCCAAGCCCTTTGGCCCGCGCGAGCTGTCGGCGCGCATCAAAGCGATTGCCCGGCGCCTGGCGAGCGCAGACGCCAAGAAGATTCGCGTCAAGGACATTGAAATCGATCTCGATGAGCATCGCGTGCGCAAGGCCGGCAAGCCCATCGATTTGACCTATATCCAATTCAAGCTGCTTTACCTGCTGGCCTCGCGGCGCAACAACGTGTTCAGCCGCAAGGAAATTCTCGAACGGGTTTGGGGCAAGAAAGTTTACGTTACCAACCGCACCGTCGATGTGCACATCAAGCGGTTGCGGGAAAAGCTCGGTGAATACAAATATCCGTCTCAATACATCGAAACGATCCACGGCACAGGGTATCGTTTCCTCTAATACCTCATTTTTCCTCCCTCCGGGCCCCTGGCGCAAGCTGGGGGCTTTTTATTTTCAGCCTGCCCTTTCCGCTGCCTTTTGCCTCTCCCGCCAAAAGCGATCACTGCCGGAGGATATTCGCTGCCGACAAGGCCCAGCGGCCGGCCAGGGTTCCGAGAATTCCCGGCCCGGCGGGCTTGACATTCTGAAGGCATTGCCCTAAATTGCCGCAATTTTCTTCAGCCAATTCCTCATATCAAGAAAGCGAATTCATGCTGCAGATCATCTGGGATACCCGCGGCTATTTCTTCTGGTTGCTGGTGGTTTCCCTGTTCTGCTGGGTGCTGGAGCGCATCGCGCCCTGGCGGCGGCAGCAAAAGGCCTGGCGCAAGCAAATCGGCCAGGATTTTTTCTGGCTCGTCTTCAACGGCCACTATGCCGGCCTGCTGCTGGCGCACGTAGGCAGTTGGTTCCTGCAGCAGGTGAATCAGTTGCTCGGTGCCTGGCACGTGCCGCCACCCGACACCATCAAACTCATGGCCGGCTATCCGCTTTGGCTGCAGTTTTTCACTCTTCTCATCCTCAAAGACTTTCTGGAGTGGTGCATTCACAATCTGCTGCACCGCGTGCCCTGGCTGTGGGAGTTTCACAAACTGCATCACAGCATCGAGGAGCTCGATTGGATCGGCAACTTCCGCTTTCATTGGATGGAAACCGTGGTGTATCAAAGCCTGACCTACTTGCCGCTGGTCATGCTCGGCGTCGAGGGCAATGTCTTGCTCGCGCTCGCCGTGTTCGGCACGCTGATCGGGCACCTCAATCATTCCAATTTGAAGATAAGCTGGGGGCCTTTGCGCTACCTCATCAATTCTCCCCGCATGCATGTTTGGCATCATGATATCATTCTGCGCGGCGGGCACGGCAAGAATTTCGCCGTGATTTTCAGCTTGTGGGATTGGCTGTTCGGCACTGCCTACTGGCCGGCAGACCGGGAACAACCCGAACGGCTGGGGTTCGAGGGCATGGAGCGTTTTCCCAATGGATTGCTGGCGCGCCTGGTCTATCCTCTGCGTTGGGGCAAAAGTACGTGAGGCGGTGGCCCGTCAACGCAGGCAGGCCGCAAGCACGGGCGGTAGGCTCAAAGCAGCGGCATGTCGGCTCTCTCCTCCGACCGATAGTAGAAAAACAGCCAGACGCCAGACGCCGCGCCCAGCACATGCCAAAGCGCGTGGCCCTGCAGCCAGCTTGTCGGCGCACACAGGATTTTGGTGTAATCAACCAGCCAAGCCGCGAAGCCCGCGAGCAGTGAGAGCAGCGCGGCATACAGCAGGCGCGCATCAGCGTGAACCGGAGTGGACCGGCGCCATTCCAGCCACAACGCCGCGAGAATGAGACCGCCGAAAATCCACCGCCGCAGAAACGGTGCTTCGAGCAGCAGACCGGCCAGCACGAGGTTCGAAATAACGTAGGCCGCCACGAACACGCGTTTGCGTATCGGCCGGGCACGCGCGAGATTGTAAAGCAGGATGAAAGTCGCGAACAAATACATTCCCATGAGATCGGCGAATTGGCCGGCCAACGTCAGTGAGGCATGATAAAACGCGGTGCCAAGCCCGATCAGAATCAGCGTGAGGCCGTAGATCACCGCATAGCTGCACTGCCGCGTCATCAGGTTCGGGCATCGGCGCTTGGTGTCTGCTACCTGATCCTGCCGGCACAGCCCAAGCACGAACAGTCCGACCAGTGTGAAACTCAAGCCGGACCAGGTGTTGGCGGGTTGGGCGATCGCGCCGGGCTGGATGGCTTCACAGAAACACGAGGCCGGCATGCAACTCGCCGGCCGCCATCCGGTCCAGGCATAGTCTTGTTGGCTCCAATAAATCGCAAGGCAGATGACAATCAGCAGCCCTGCTGCCGGCGCCAGATAGTGTTTGAGAAGAGACATCGCATCAAGTCCCTAGGAGGTTGTGGCCTTTGGAGGGCAGGCGCTTTTGCCAGTCGGGTTGTTTCCATTCGCTGGGAAAGTGTTTTGCTTCTGAAGCAATGAATCTACTGCGAAAATACTAATCAACCATAGCCAAAGCTGCAAGCGGGATTTGCCTGTGCTGCCAGCCGCAGCCCGGCTTCCGCCTTGACTGTGAGAATCTTCTGTGAGGGCATTCACAAGCAAAAGCAGAACAAATTTCATCTGATCTGGATTTTCCACATGCCGGACGACACTCTCCTCGGCGGCGCGCAGGAGCAATTCCCGCGCACGCGCTGGTCGGCGATCGTTGCGTTGCGCAGCCCGGACGCCAATGAACGCCAGCGTTCCTTTGGCGCGATCGTCTCCGCCTACTGGAAGCCGGTGTACAAATACCTGCGTCTGCAATGGCGCAAATCGAACGAGGATGCCAAAGACCTCACGCAGGGCTTCTTCACGCTGGCGCTGGAGAAGGGCTATTTCCAAAACTACGACCCCGCTCAGGCGCGCTTTCGCACGTTTCTCCGCACCTGCCTGGACGGTCATGCCGCCAATGAAGCCAAGGCCGCGCGCCGCCTCAAGCGCGGCGGCGGCGCCGAATTGCTCTCGCTGGATTTCGAAAGCGCGGAGGGCGAACTCCAACAACTCGAGATTCCCGACCCGGCGGCGGTGGATACTTTCTTTGACCAGGAATGGTTGCGCAGCCTGTTTGCCCTGGCACTCGCAGCGCTGCGCGCCGAATGCCGGCGCCGCAACAAACAGGTGGCGCTGCAATTGTTCGAACGCTATGATCTGGAAGAAAACCCCGCTGCGAAGGTCACCTACGAACAACTGGCGCAGGAATTCAACCTGCCGGTCACTCAGGTCAACAATCATCTCGCCTTTGTGCGCCGCGAGTTTCGCCGCATGCTGCTGGAAAAGCTGCGCGAGCTTACCGCTTCCGATCAGGAATTTACCGAAGAGGCCCGCCTCGTGCTGGGCTTGAAATTGCGCTGACTGGTTTTGTCCTCGCGCAGCAGATTCCCGCCATCAAGAATGCGCGCTCATGCCAAGCGTGGCGATCATCTCGGCAGGGAAGCTCCAGCGTGGAACAAGATACTGTGTGCCTGCCTTCCGCGAGACTGAAATGGCGCGGCAGGCAATCGCTTCTTTGATGCCATGAAAGCTCAACCTTTGCGGCGCTGACTGCCGCCTTGCGCGAAAAGCCTCAGCTTTCAGCCAGTTGAAAAACCGGCGCAGCTTACGATTCTTTGTTCCCAATTCAATTCTCCGCAGGATCCGGCAGCCGGGGTGCAGGCCGGCGGTTTCGCCGCGCTTGAGCCTCCGCGCAGCCGTATTCGCGTGAGCAACGTGATTCTCAAATCCTTTTCTGGAGCAACCATGCGCAAACTGCGCATCGGCGTCATCGATCTCGTGACCAAAGCGCCCACCCGCGCCCTGTTCGCCCGCGTCATGAACGCCAATTTCGCCAGCATCATGCCGCAAGTGCTTTCCCTCTGGTGTGAAGAGGAGGGGCATGAGGTCACACTCGTCTGTTACACCGGTTTCGAGGATCTGCAGGCCGAACTGCCGGATCAGGTGGATCTGGTGTTCATTGGCGCCTTCACCCAGGCGGCGCAACTCGCCTATGCCCTGAGCAACCGATTCCGCCAAAACGGCGCGGTCACCGTGCTGGGCGGGCCGCACGCGCGCTGTTACCCGCAGGATGCGCAGCAGTATTTCGATTACGTGCTCGGGTTCACCGACAAAGCAGTGATTCGCGAGGTGCTGCAGGATTGCTCGCAACACCGGCCGCTCGGCATTCATTTGCAGGCGGCGCAGCAGCCCACTGCGCTCCCGGGCGTAGCCGAGCGGTGGAAGTTCATCGCGCCGACACTGCAAAAAGCGCCGCTCATCAAGATCGTGCCCATGCTCGGCAGCTTGGGTTGCCCCTACACCTGCAGCTTCTGCATTGACGCCGCCGTGCCCTATCAGCCGCTCGACTTCAACCTGCTAAAAGAGGATCTGCGCTTCCTGCTGAAAACGGTCAAACGGCCCCGCGTCGCCTGGCATGACCCCAACTTTGGCGTGCGCTTCAGCGATTTCATGGATGCCATTGAAGAGGCGGTGCCGCCGGGCCGCATCGATTTCATTGCAGAGAGCAGCCTGTCGCTGCTGGCGGAACCCAACCTGAAACGGCTACAGCGCAACGGCTTCAAAGCGCTGCTGCCGGGAATCGAATCGTGGTTTGAGCTCGGCAACAAATCCAAAACCGGCGCGGCGCAAGGCATGGAAAAAGTGCGTCAGGTATCCGACCATCTCAATTTGATCATGCGCTACATTCCCTATGTGCAGGCCAATTTCGTGCTCGGCCTCGACGGCGACGAAGGACCGGAACCCTTCGAGCTAACCAAACGCTTCGTGGATCTCTCGCCCGGCGTGTTTCCCGGCTTCTCCCTGCTCTCCGCCTTCGGCCAGGCGGCCCAACTCAATCTCGAGTATCAACGCCACAATCGCGTCATTCCCTTTCCGTTTCACTTTCTGAACAACAATCAGGCGATGAATGTGAAACCGAAAAACTACTCCTGGCCGGAGTTTTATGATCGTGTGGCGGATTTGACCCGCTACACCTTTTCCTGGCGCGCCATCGGCCGGCGCTGGCAGGCGATCGAGGCCGCCATTCCCCGCTGGATGAATGTCGTGCGCGCCGTGTCCACCGAGGGCTTCGGCCGGATCAAACACTACACCGAGTTGCGGCAGCGGCTCGAGAGTGACCGGCCGCTGCGGCAGTTTTTCGAGCAGGAGACCCTCGAAGTTCCGGCATTCTACCAGCAGCGCGTTCGCCAGGATTTGGGGCCGCTGTGGGAATGGTTGCCGCCGGGTGCGCTGCAGCACGATCCCAACGCCTACCTCAAAGCGGAGTTGGCGCAGGTGATATTGCCACGCAACGGCAAGCCCACCAACGGCTTCCACCAGATCGCAAGTAAGGAAGTGCTGCACCAGCCGCTCGGCAAATGAGAAACATATGGCCTGGCTTTCGGACAACCTGTTGCAACACCTGCAGGAGCTGGTGCAATTGCCCGATCTCAGCGCCACCCGCTACCGGCTGCTCGAAAAGCACGCCCAAGGCGGCATGGGAACGATCTATCTCGCCGAAGACACGCAGCTTCAGCGCACGGTCGCGCTGAAAGTGCTGCATGTGCCCGATGCCTCGGGAGAATGGTCGGCGCGCCTGTTGCGCGAAGCGCGGGTGATCGCCCAACTCGAACACCCCTCCATCGTGCCGGTTCACGATGTCGGCACTCTGCCCGATGGCCGCGTGTTTTATGTGATGAAATTCGTACAGGGCCAGCGCCTCGATCAATTCGCCCGCAGCGCAAGCACGCTGCCGAATCGTCTACGCATTTTCCAGAAAGTCTGCGAAGCGGTTGCCTTCGCGCATGCCGGCGGCGTGATTCATCGCGATCTCAAGCCGGAAAACATCATGGTGGGCGCGTTCGGCGAAGTGCAGGTGATGGATTGGGGCCTGGCGAAAATCGTGACGGCCGGCGAGAGCGGGAAGATGCCGGTTGGCTCCGAGCATCAATTCGGCGATGCCGGCCGGCCGGTTGCGCCCGAGGGCGCGCATCCAACCCAACACGGAACAGTGCTGGGCACGCCGGCCTACATGGCGCCGGAGCAGCAGCGTGGCGAGGTTGATGATATTGATCAACGCACCGATGTATACGCGCTGGGCGCCATCCTGCGGTTCTTGCTGTACGGGCCTGTGCCCGAGGCGGGCAACGCGCACAAGCCCGGTGCGCGTTTGTTCCAATCCGCCGGTGGCGGCAGGATTCCCAAGTCACTCGCGGCCATCGTTGCCACCGCCATGGCTGCGAGCAAAGAACAACGATATGCCACTGCCCTCGCGCTCGCGCAGGATATTGAACGCTTTCTCAACGGCCTTTCGGTCTCGTCCTACAAGGAAAGTCTGTTCGAAATCGTGTGGCGCTGGCTGCGGCGCTATCAATTCATGGTATTGCTGGTGCTGGTCTATCTGCTGGTGAGAATTCTGCTGTTTTTTTGGCTGCGGCCTTAAAGGATCAATCCGCAGGGTTTAATGGAACCGTAGCACAACTGCCACAGACAGGTTGCGCCATTCACCTTTCACTCAGTAAGGAGAAAATCATGTCAAAGCCGGTGTTGGGTTTGATCCTGGGAACCGTGCTCGGCATCTTCGACGGCCTGACGGCCTTGCTGGAACCGGATATTGCCACCAGTCCCGAGGTGGGATCCGCCATGACGGGCATTCTGCTGGGCTCATCAGTCAAGGGCTTGCTCGCCGGGCTGATTATCGGTTTCTTCGCACGCAAAGTCACCTCGCTCAAAAGCGGCTTGATCTTCGGTGCTCTCGTCGGGCTGGCGTTGGCCACGTTGGTCGCGGCCATGCCTGATCCTTCCGGCAAGCATTACTGGCTGCAAATCATGATTCCGGGAACGATCGTGGGCTTGATTCTGGGCTATGCCACGCAAAAATACGGCAGACCAGCCGCGGCGCATTGAAGGTCATCGCTCACTTTTTTGGACCAACAAGAAGTGGCGGCGGGCAGGCGGCCCGTTTGATTGCCCGCCGATCGTAATTCTCATCAAGGAGATTCGATATGATCAAGCAGTTTCTTTTGCTGAGCCTGGCGATCTTGTTGTTGGCAGTCCAGGCGCCGGCCACAGCGCAGGAAGAGCTTATCGAGCAACTCGGCCCGTTCAAGCCGTTTCTCGGCAAAACCTGGAAAGGTGAATTCAAGCATTCGACCAAAGAAAAGCCCATGTTCGATGTGTCGCGCTGGGAACGCGCACTGAACGGCAACGCCGTTCGCATCCTCCATTCCGTTAATGACGGCGAGTATGGCGGCGAGACCATCATGTTTTGGGACAAAGCCAAACAAAGCCTGGTCTTCTATTACTTCACCACCGCGGGATTCTACACTACCGGCACGCTGACCATCGAGGGCAGCAAGTTCACCAGCCACGAATATGTGACCGGCGATTCCAACGGCATCACCGAAGTCAAAGGCACCGGTGAAGTGACGCCGGAGGGCAAGATGGTAAGCAAGTCACAATACCTGCAGAATGGAAAGTGGGTCGAGGGCCATGAAATAATCTACGTGGAAGATGCCACCGCGCAGGTGGTGTTCAAGTAGCCTCGGCAGAGTGCGCAGAGCTGACCCCTCCGCTGCCGCATCAGCGGAGACTGCCGCCATGAGGTTCTTCCCGGCCGTCTTGCCTGCCGCGCCTTGCCGAAATGATCTCATGTTGCTGTTGCGAACCGCGCGACCGGCGCTCTGCTGACGGTAAACATGTCTGCACCGCTTTCCTCGCTGCACTGAAAAATGTTCCTTGCGAATTTCCACAAAATCGATAGATTTCGCTGTGTCATTCAACAGATCCGAGAGCTGCAAAATTAATCTTGCTTGAACCTTGTTATCCACTGCGCATGCTCGACAGTAGAAGAAAAGAATCTGCCGTACCGCTCCGGCGAGCAATCGCTCTGCTGCTCGCCGTCGCTTTGTTGTTTTCCTGCATGCCGTTGTCGCGAATAGAGGGTGCGGCCTCCTGCTGTCCAATGCCTTCCGCGAGTTCCCCCAAATCACCCTGTTGCGAAAGCAAGCCCTTGGCGACCATGATGTGCTGCACCAACGAGTCCGGACCGGCCGCTGACGAAGCAACGCTTGTTCCGGTCACTGCCGGACAAGCGCTGCGCACGCTTCTCGCGCTGGCGGTCGGTCTGCCCATCAGCGCCCCTGCGCAACAGCAGCAACATGAGGTGAATGCCGCGCCGGACTATCTTGCCTCGCATACCCTCCTTGCCTCCAATCAACGCTACCGGCTGCTCGCCGTTTTCCTCATTTAGAACCGATTGCGAGGGAGTCGTACGCCCTCTTCGTTTTTTTCACACATCTTTAACGGCAATTTTGTCATTACCTCGCGCCGCTGGCGTGCGAGGGCTTCGGCACTTGCTTGAAGTTTGCCGGCGCCTCGTGCCAATTCTGCGGCGACAGGCATGGAAAGGTCCGCATGAAAGTGGCCGTCGTGATTCCAGCTTGCAATGAAGAACGCGCCATCGGCAAAGTGGTCGCGGCGATTCCGCAACCGCCGGTGAGTGCGATCATCGTTGCCAACAACAATTCCAGCGATCACACCGCCGCGGTGGCGCGGGCCGCAGGAGCGCAGGTGGTGGAGGAGCCACAGGCCGGCTATGGCGCCGCCTGTCTCACCGGCGTGAACGCGGCCGCACAGCTCGGCGCAGACCTGATCGTCTTTCTCGATGGCGATTACAGCGATTACCCCGAGGAAATTCCGGCACTGATTGCACCGATCGTGGCGGGAGAAGCCGACATGATTGTCGGCTCGCGCGTGCTCGGCCAACGCGAGCGGGGTTCCTTGACGCCACAGCAACGCTTCGGCGGCTGGCTGGCGTGCCAGCTCATGAAGCTGTTTTGGGGCGCGCGCTACACCGACCTCGGCCCCTTCCGCGCCATCGCCATGCCCGCACTGAAACGGCTCAACATGCAGGATCGCGACTACGGCTGGACCGTGGAAATGCAGATCAAAGCAGCCCGCGCCGGCTTGCGCGTGCAGGAAATGCCGGTGCGCTATCGCAAGCGCATCGGCGTCTCGAAAGTCTCGGGTACGGTGAAAGGCGTGGTCTTGGCAAGTTACAAGATTCTCTGGACGATTTTCAAATACGCTCTGCAACCTGCGCCGGTGGCTGGCAAAACCGGGCAACGGCTTTACGTTACCGGGCAAAACCATGCGGCCGCGAAACAGAATCTCTCATCCAAATTGAACCATGAAAACTGAAGTCTCTCTCAAATTCACGTTCTGCCTGCTGCTTGGTCTCGGAATGAGCGGGGCAGCGTTGGCGCAAGGCGATCATGGCGGAACCCTCAGCCTTGCCGCCCTTCTCCGTGAGGCGCGCGCCCGCAATCCCGAGATTCGGGCCGCGGAGAAAAAATGGCAGGCCATGCAAGCGCGCATCAAGCCGGCCGGCACGCTCGCTGATCCGCAAATCAGCTTGCAGGTGATGGACGTGCCCTATCCCTTGCGCAATGCCTTGCAGTACGAGCGCGCGATCACCATCAGCCAGATGTTCGATTTCCCGGGCAAGCTCGGGCTGATGTCCGGCATGGCAAAGCGCGAGGCCGAGGCCAGCAGCGCGGAGTATGCACGCGTCACGCTGCAAGTGCTGACCGAGGTGAAAAGAACGTACTTCATGCTCTTTCACCTCGACTACGATCTCGAAATCAACCGCGAAAACCGCGAGCTGATGAAACAATTCATCGCGATCGCCAATGTCAAATACGCCACCGGCATGGGATCACAGCCGGACCTCATCAAGGCGCAGACCGAATATTCAATGATGTTCAACGACAGCCTGATGCTGGCGCAGGAACGCGGCTCGATGGCGGCCATGCTCAACGCGCTGCGGGATCGTCCGGCCGGCAGCCACGTGCCGGTGATTCACGAACATTTCGATCCGCGCCACTATTCCTTCAATCTGGATTCGTTGGTGCAAACGGCGTATGCTCATCGTCCGGAATTGCAGAATATGCTGGCGATGGCGGAAATGTACCGGCTCTCCGGACGCCTGGCCCGTCGCGATTATTTTCCTGATTTCATGTTGAGTTTCACGCATCGCAAGATGCCGGCGATGAAGATGTGGGATGCCATGGTCTCATTCAACCTGCCACTCTATTTTTGGCGTAAGGAGAATTTGCGTGTGCAGGAGGCCGAGGCCAACTTTCAAATGGCGGACGCCGGTCTGCAATCCATGCGCAACATGGTGCGCGCCGAAGTTGAAAGCGCCTTTTACAAAGTCGAGCAAGCGGGCCGCAGCGTGCGGATTTTTCAAAACACCGTCATCCCGCAAGCCGAGCAGTCGCTGCTGGCCAGCCGCGCCGCTTACGAGAACAACAAGGTGGATTTTCTCATGCTGCTGGACAGCCAGCGCACGCTGCGCGATCTCAAACTCGCAGCGCATCAGGCCCTGGCCGATTTCGGCACGCGGCTGGCGGAGTTGGAGTTTGCCGTTGGCGTCGAGTTTATCAATAAATAAGTAGTCCCGCCCCCTTGTGGAGCACTGTCGATAATCCGGTTCTTTCCTTCTCGACAGCCGCCCACAAGGGGCGGGGACTATCTCACTAAAAGGATTTATGTTTTTGTGAAGAGGTAGATTATGCAATCTCGAATGCTCTCATTTGGCTCTTGTCTTTTGTTGCTCGCCATCTTTCTGATGGCTTGCGAAAAGAAGGCCGGGCAAATTGCAACCACCGACGTACCCTCGTCGGTGGATAAAAAAGACCGCAAGATTCTCTACTACAAAGACCCGATGCACCCCTGGCTCACTTCGCCAAAGCCGGCGAAAGCGCCGGATTGCGGCATGGACATGGTGCCGGTTTATGAAGGTGAAGAGGAAGAGCAGCCCGGCAGCGCGATCAAAATCGATCCGACCGTCGTGCAAAACATCGGCGTCAAAACCGAAGCGGTGCAAAAACGCAAGCTCGCAAAAGCGATTCGCACCGTCGGCAAAGTCGAAGTGGACGAATCCAAGCTCTACGCGGTGAACACCAAGATCATGGGCTGGGTGGAGAAGCTTTATGTGAATGTCACCGGCCAGCCCGTGAAAAAGGGCCAGCCACTGCTGGAGATTTATTCGCCAGACTTGGTTTCAACGCAGGAAGAATACCTTCTCGCCTTACGCTATCAAAATGCCGTGAGCGGCAGCGAATTGAAAGAGACGCTGGCCGGCTCGTCGAGCCTGGTCGAGAGCGCACGCCGGCGGTTGGAGTTTTGGGATGTCACAGATGCTCAAATCGCCGAGCTGGAAAAGACTGGCAAACCGCGGCGCACACTGACTTTCTACTCTCCCGCTGACGGCATCGTGATGGAAAAAATGGTTGTGCAAGGCGCCGCGGTCATGCCCGGCATGGACATGTTCAAAATCGTCGACCTCTCGAAAGTGTGGGTAATGGCGGATGTTTATGAATACGAGCTGCCGTGGATCAAAGCCGGCGAACCTGCGGAAATGGAGCTTTCTTTTATTCCTGGCAGAACCTTTACCGGCAAAGTCACCTACATCTATCCCATGCTGGCGATGGAAAGCCGCACCGCCAAAGTCCGCCTGGAATTCGCCAACCCGGCCGGCGAGATTCAACTGCGGCCGGAGATGTTTGCAACCGTGCGTTTGAAATCTGAAATGGGTGAAGAAACCATTGCCGTGCCCGAGCAAGCCATCATCCGCAGCGGCGAACGGCTTGTCGCCATCGTGGCGCGCGACGGCGGCTATTTCGACGTGCGCGAAGTGAGAGCCGGTCTGGTTGCTGAAGGCCAAATGCAAATTCTCGAAGGCTTGCACGAAGGCGAGCAGCTCGTCGTTTCTTCACAATTCTTGATCGACTCTGAAAGCAATTTGCGCGCGGCCATTGCACAGTTCACCAGCACTCATGCCGGACACGGTGAGGCAAGGAGCCAAGGAGCCTTGCAAGACAAGGAGCCAACTGTGGGTGGGGAATACGAGGGACACCAGATGCGGGAAGAAAGCAAGTCGACTGAGCATTCGGCGCGCAAGGCAAAGCAGACTGGCGGGAAAAAGTATACCTGCGAAATGCATCCTGAAGTGATCATGGACGCGCCCGGCGATTGCCCGAAGTGCGGGATGAGACTCGTAGAGGTGAAGTAAACTCCTTATCGAACTCCTACTCCTACTCCTACTCCTACTCTTACTCCTACTCTTACTCGCTTTTGATTATGAGCATCGAGTAAGAGTAAGAGTAAGAGTAAGAGTAAGAGTAGGAGTACGAGTACGAGTACGAGTACAAGTACGAGTAGAAGGGTAAACCGGAGAAACCATGCTACCCAAAATCATAGACTGGTCTATTCGCAACAAATTTCTCGTCGTCCTGCTCACCGTCTTTGCCATCATCGGCGGCATTTATGCGATGCTCAACACGCCGGTGGATGCGATTCCGGATTTGAGCGACGTGCAAGTGATCATTTACACCAAGTTCGACGGCCAATCGCCGCGCATCGTTGAAGATCAGGTGACGTATCCCTTGACGACTGCAATGGTCTCGGTGCCGCGCTCGACGGTGGTGCGCGGCTACTCGTTTTTCGGCTACTCGCTGGTTTATGTGATATTCGAAGATGGCACGGACATTTACTGGGCGCGCTCGCGCGTGCTCGAGTATCTCAACTACGCGGCGAATCGTTTGCCCAAAGGCGTCGTGCCCGCGCTCGGTCCGGATGCCACCGGCGTCGGCTGGGTGTTTCAATATGCCCTCACCTCCGAAAAGCGCGATCTCGCCGAGCTGCGCTCGATTCAAGATTGGTATTTGAAATATGAACTCAGCGCCGTTGAAGGCGTTTCCGAAGTTGCCAGCATCGGCGGCTTCGTCAAGCAGTATCAAGTCACCGTCGATCCCAATCGCCTGCTCGCCTACAACATTCCGCTCGACATGGTGATGATGGCCATCCGCAAGAGCAACCACGACGTGGGCGGCGAGAGTATCGAAATGAGCGAGACGGAATTCATGATCCGCGGCCTCGGTTATCTCAAATCCGTGGACGACATCAAAAAGATTCCGTTGATGGTGGATAAGATGAGCGGCACGCCGGTGTATCTGCGCGACGTGGCGGACGTGCAAATCGGACCGGAAATGCGCCGCGGCATTGGCGAGCTGAACGGCGAGGGTGAGGCGGTGAGCGGCATCATCGTCATGCGCTATGGCGAGAACGCGCTGAAAGTGATCGACGCGGTGAAGAAGAAACTGGAAGTGTTGAAGGCCGGTTTGCCGGAAGATGTGAAGATCGTCACCGTTTACGACCGTTCGGCGTTGATCAATCGCGCCATCGCCAACTTGCGCGAAAGCTTGATTGAAGAAATTGCGGTCGTCGGCATCGTGTGTTTGATCTTTCTGCTGCACCTGCGCAGCGGCTTCGTCGCGATTTTCACTTTGCCCACCGCGGTGTTGATCTCGTTTTTGATCATGTACTACCAAGGCATCAACGCCAACATTATGTCGCTCGGCGGCATTGCCATTGCCATCGGCGCGATGGTGGACGCGGCGATCATCATGATCGAAAACGCGCACAAGCATCTCGAACAAGATGCCGGCAAAAAAGAGCATTGGGCGATCATTGCCGATGCCTCAAAAGAGGTCGGCCCCTCGCTGTTTTATTCTTTGATGGTGATGACGGTTTCGTTTTTGCCTGTCTTTGCTCTGCAACAGCAAGAGGGCCGGCTCTTCAAACCGCTGGCTTTCACCAAAACCTACGCGATGGCGGCCTCGGCGTTTCTCGCGATTACCATCGTGCCGATTTTGATGGGATTCTTCATTCGCGGCCGCATCCGCCCGGAAGAAAAAAATCCCATCAACCGTTTTTTGATCAAGCTGTATGATCCGGTGCTGCACTTCGTGCTGCGCTGGAAAAAATCCGTGCTCGTTGCGGCTTTGATCATCCTCATCGCCACGATTTTTCCCTTCACGAAAATCGGCGACGAGTTTATGCCGCCGCTTTATGAAGGAGACTTGCTCTACATGCCGACCACTTTGCCCGGCATCAGCGTCACCAAAGCGCGTGAGCTTTTGCAGCAGACTGACAAGATCATTCGCCAATTTCCGGAAGTGCATCACGTGTACGGCAAAATCGGCCGCGCCGAAACCGCCACTGACCCGGCGGGGCTTGACATGCTCGAAACCACAATCATGCTCAAACCGGAAAACGAGTGGCGACCCGGCATGACCGTGGACAAGCTCATCAACGAAATGGATGCGGCGCTGAAAATTCCCGGCTTGTCGAACGTGTGGACCATGCCGATCAAAAATCGTATTGACATGCTTTCGACCGGCATCAAAACCCCGGTCGGCGTAAAAATCTCCGGCCCGAGTTTGCAGACACTCGAAGCCATCGGCAAAGAGGTTGAAGCCGTCGTCAAGCAAGTGCCCAACACGCTTTCTGCTTTTGCCGAGCGCGCGGTCGGCGGCAATTACGTTGATTTCCATACTAATCGCGATGAAGCCGCGCGTTACGGCTTGACGGTTGAAGACATTCACAACACCATTCAATCCGCCATGGGCGGCATGGCGGTGACAACGACGGTCGAAGGGCTTGAGCGCTATCCGGTGAATTTGCGTTACAGCCGCGAGCTGCGCGACAATATTGAGGCGCTCAAGCGTGTGCTGGTGGCGACTCCAACCGGACAACAAATTCCGCTCGGCCAGCTCACCACCATCAGCGTCAACAAAGGCCCGATGGTGATTCGCACGGAAGACACGCGGCCGAATGTTTGGGTCTACGTGGATATCAAAGACATCGACATTGGCACGTATGTGAAGATGGCGAAGCATGCCGTGGCGGAAAACATCAATCTGCCGCCAGGATATAACATCGTGTGGAGCGGGCAATACGAATACATGCAACGCGCCGAACAAAGGTTGATGTTCGTCATTCCGCTGACGATTCTTATCATCTTTGTGATCATTTATCTCAGCACGCGCTCGGTGACAAAAACGCTTATTGTGTTTCTGGCGGTGCCGTTCTCGCTGGTTGGCGCCATCTGGCTGCTCTATCTGCTCGACTACAATTTCAGCATCGCGGTGTGGGTTGGCATGATCGCCCTTGCGGGCCTCGATGCCGAGACCGGGGTGGTGATGTTGTTGTATCTCGACGTCGCTTTTGACAATGCCAAAAAGAAAGGCCTCATGCGAACATTGGGCCATCTGCGCGAGGCGATTTACGAAGGCGCCGTGCGCCGCATTCGTCCGAAAGTGATGACGGTCGGCACCACGTTCGCCGGCCTGCTGCCGATCATGTGGAGCGCCGGCACCGGCGCCGACGTGATGAAGCGCATCGCCGCGCCCATGGTCGGTGGCTTGTTTACTTCATTATTGTTGGAGTTGACAGTTTATCCAGTGATTTATTATCTTTGGAAGGGGAAGGAAATAAGAGCGAAGAAAGAGTCTCAGTCTTTTTGAGATAGGTTTTGCCGTTTATTGAAACAAATATCATTCACCAAAAACAAGGAGAGACATTATGTTCAAGCAAACATCTTTGGCAATGGTTTTGAGCTTGGTGCTCATGGCTTGTGGTAAAAGTGAAAAGACCGCCAGTCAAGTGGAAATCAAAGTTCCGACCATTCAATGCGGCAGTTGCCAGGCCAATGTCGAAGAAGCATTGAAGGCCTTGGATGGCGTCAAATCAGCGGCAGTTGATTTGAAAACAAAAATCGCGCAAGTCAGCTTCGATGATGTCAAGACGAGTCTTGCGGCGCTGGAAAAAGCCATCGCCATGGCCGGCTACGACGCCAACGACACCAAACGCGATTCAGTGGGTTATGCCAATCTCGATGCGTGCTGCAAGCTGCCGGAAGATCGCGCCGGCAAATGATTGCATGCGCATACTGAAAGGAGTTCGCATGAAACGTTTAACTATTGTCAATTGGCTGCTCGCTTTGATGTTTCTCGCGGCCTGCACGAAAGAAACTGAAACGCCGCCAGGCAGCACTTCACAGCCGCCAGCCGTTGCAAAAACGCCCGAACAGAAATTGGAAGACGTTCGCGCCGATATCAAAGCGCTGAAAACCGAATTAGCGCAGGCGGGAAAATATTTTTGCTGCATTCAGGAGCCTTGCAACTTTTGTCTCTTACATGAAGGAAGCTGCCCGTGTTTGCATGAATTGGAGAGCGGCGAGCATGTTTGCGTCGAATGCTATACCGGATGGCAGCAGGACAAAGGCATCGTCAAAGGAATCAAAAAGGAGCAGGTGACCACGAGTTTTGTGAAGCACGAGCATAAACATTGACAGAAATGGGAAATTGTAAAACGATGAAAGCAAAATTGGCCTTTCTGGGCGTATTCGCAATGAGTCTGGGTTGCCGCAGTTCTGAAAGCAGTAGAGATTTTCAAACGGTTATTCAGCCGCTTTCCTCTCCGGCGCAAAACCGAAGCAGCGTGCCAAATCTCTTTTCGGCGCCGGACGGCAAGATTTATTTGTCGTGGATTGAATCGTTAACCGAAGAGCGATACGTTTTAAAGTTCAGCGTGCTGGAAAAAAACGGCTGGTCGAGCGCCAGGACGATTGCACAAGGCGAGAAGTGGTTCGTGAACTGGGCAGATTTTCCTTCCATTTGTGTTTTAAATAATGGCGCGCTGGCGGCGCATTGGCTCGCCAAAGTTGGAAATGAAAAGTATGCCTATGCGGTGAAGATTTCTTTGTCACCGGATGGCGGAAATTCTTGGACGGAGCCCATTACGCCGCACACCGATGGCACGCCGACCGAGCACGGCTTCGTTTCGCTGTTGCCGTGGGAAAACGGCGGCGTGCTCGCCGTCTGGCTGGATGGCCGCAACATGTGGCGCAATGATAACGGTGTCATGAGCATACGCTCAGCCAATATCGCCATGAATAAAAATTTTTGCAATGAGGCGGTGTTGGATGATCGTGTGTGCGACTGCTGCCAAACCGGCGCGGGACTTACGCCGAATGGCGCCATCGTCGCTTATCGCGATCGTTCGGAAAATGAAATTCGCGATATCGCCGTCGCGCGCTTTGAAAACGGCGCGTGGTTGCAACCTGAAACTTTATTCAACGACGGCTGGGAAATCAACGGGTGCCCGGTGAATGGCCCGGCCGTCGCAACGGCCGGCAATAACGCCGCCATCGCCTGGTACACCGAGGCGAAAGATACGGCAAAAGTGAAAATCATTTTCTCGCGCGACGGCGGAAAAACTTTTGGCCGGCCCATTCGCGTCGATGACGGCGATCCGATGGGCCGAGTCTCCGTGAGCCTGCTTTCCAATAAGGACGCCGTTGTTTGTTGGATGGAAATGATCGAGTCGAATGCGGAAGTGCGAATTCGGCGGATTCGATTTGACGGCGGCATTGGCAAATCCATTGCCGTCACGCCGACCAGCGCCACGCGCGCCAGCGGCTTTCCGCGGATGGCGAGCGACGGCGATGAGCTTATTTTCGCCTGGACGAAGTTGGCAGATGAACGCAGTGTGCTCACGGCGAAAATGAAATTGAGCGAGCTATGAAATTGTAAAGAAATTGCTTGAACCTGATTATGTCATTCTTGAAGAATCCTTTTTCAACTCAAGTACAATGCCGGATTGTAAGAGGCCTTTCAGAATAGCATCGTTAGAAAGAATACCTTATGGCAATAGATCCCATTTGCGGCATGACCGTGGACGAAACAACGAACCTGCGCGCCGAGCGCGACGGGCAGACCTACTATTTCTGCTGCGAGCATTGCCGGCAGAAATTTCTGGCGCCGCCTGCGCCACAAGTCATCACCCTGCAACGGCCCCTTGCGGTCGCAAAACAGCCTGTGACGCTCACGCCTTCGCACCACGAGAAGCACGGCCAGCACCCGCCGGCGCCGGTCGCGCCCGCGTGCTGCGCGGAGGTCGGTGCTTCACCAACAACGCCCACTTCCGCTGCGAAATACTTCTGCCCAATGTGTGAGGGCATCACAAGCGACCAACCCGGCGATTGCCCGAAGTGCGGCATGGCATTGGAAAAGAATCTGGCCTGGCAGCCAGCAGGCAAAACCATTTACACTTGTCCCATGCACCCGGAAATCGAGCGGGATGAGCCTGGCGATTGCCCGATCTGCGGCATGGCGCTGGAGCCGAAAACAGTGTCACGCGACACCGATGAAGAAAACGCCGAGCTGCGCGACATGACGCGCCGTTTCTGGATTGGCGCAGCGCTCACGTTGCCGGTTTTTCTGCTGGCGATGGCGCATATGATTTCAGCGCTGAACGTGGTACCCGGAAGTATTTCACGTTGGGCACAATTCATACTCAGCACACCGGTGGTGTTGTGGGCGGGCTGGCCGTTCTTCAAACGCGGCTGGCGTTCGATCAAAACGCGGCACCTCAACATGTTCACGCTGATCGCGATCGGCGTCGGCGCGGCTTATTTCTTCAGCGTCGCGGCAATGCTGTTGCCCAATCTGTTTCCCCATTCCATGCGGCACAATGGCGGTGTGGACATTTATTTCGAAGCCGCGGCAGTGATTGTCGTGCTGGTGTTACTCGGACAAGTGCTCGAATTGCGTGCGCGCAACCGTACCGGCAACGCCATTCGCAGCCTGCTCAATTTGACGCCACCGACCGCGCATCTCATCCAGGACGGCGATGAACGCGAAGTGCCGCTGGCAACAGTGCAGGTAGGCGATCGCTTGCGCGTGCGGCCGGGCGAAAAGATTCCGGTTGATGGTGTCGTGCTCGAAGGCCGCAGCAGCGTGGACGAATCAATGATCACTGGCGAGCCGATTCCCGTGGCAAAGAATGCCGGCGACAAAGTCACCGGTGGCACGGTCAATGGCACCGGCAGCTTTGTGATGCAGGCGCAGCGCGTGGGCAGTGACACTTTGCTGGCGCAAATCGTCGCTATGGTCGCGCAAGCGCAACGCAGCCGCGCGCCGATTCAAGGGCTGGCCGACAAAGTTTCCGGCTATTTTGTTCCCGCCGTCGTCGCCATTGCCGTAATCACTTCATTACTTTGGTATTTCTTCGGGCCGGAGCCGCGTCTGGCTTATGCCATTGTCAACGCCGTTGCGGTGTTGATTATTGCCTGTCCCTGTGCTTTGGGTTTGGCGACGCCGATGTCGGTGATGGTGGGCGTGGGCCGCGGCGCGCAATCCGGCGTGCTCATTCGCAACGCCGAAGCCATCGAAATCATGGAGAAAGTCAATACGCTGGTTGTTGACAAAACCGGCACGCTCACCGAAGGCAGGCCGCGTCTCGTTGCCGTATCTGTCGCAGAGGGATTTGATGAGCGTGAATTACTTTCCGCGGCCGCATCCATCGAACAGAACAGCGAGCATCCGCTGGCGGCCGCAATTGTGCAAGCCGCAAAAGAACGGGGCGTGAAGCCACAGGCAATAACAGATTTCGCCTCGGCCACCGGCGGCGGCGTGATGGGCAAATTCAACGGCAGCGAAATCACGCTTGGCAAGCTTGCTTTTTTGCAGCAGCGCGGCCTGAGCGGACTCGCGGCACTCGAAGCACGCGCAGCGCAACTGCAATCCGAGGGCAACACGGTGGTGTTCGCCGCAATCAACGGCAAAGCCGCGGGCGTGCTGGCGATTGCCGATCCGATCAAAGCTTCAACGCCCGAGGCCATCAAAGAATTGCACCGGCTCGGTTTGAAAATCATCATGCTCACCGGCGACAATCAACGCACGGCTGAGGCCGTGGCGAAGAATCTCGGCATCGATGCAGTCGAGGCGGGTGTGGAACCACAGCACAAACACGAGCGCGTCAAACAACTACGGCAACAGGGCTGTATCGTGGCGATGGCGGGCGACGGCATCAACGATGCGCCGGCATTGGCCGCGGCGCATGTCGGCATTGCCATGGGTACGGGCACGGATGTCGCAATGGAAAGCGCGGGCATCACGCTGGTCAAAGGCGATTTGCGCGGCCTCGCCAGCGCCGTGCATCTCAGCCGCGCGATGATGCGCAACATCCGCCAAAACCTTTTCTTCGCATTTGTATACAATTCCCTCGGCATTCCGGTGGCTGCGGGCGTGCTCTACCCATTTTTCGGCGTGCTGCTCAGTCCCATTCTCGCCGGCGCAGCCATGAGCTTCAGCTCGGTTTCGGTGATTGTCAATGCTCTGCGCTTGCGCAAGCAAAAGCTGTAACCGCGATGCCAAATCGAAAATCGCCGGAGGGCAACCACCGTCGTTCATTCAATTCGCAAAGGATACTCTCATGGCAAGAAACTCGCTTCTCGCTCTGACCCTCGGTTTGGTGTTGGCAGCATGCAGCAATTCCGAGCGCGGCCACACCGACGCCAATGGCTCCGCCGTTGCGCCGGCCGGCGTTTCGGAAGCGAAGATCAGTGTTCCCACCGTGCAATGCGGCAGTTGCCAAAACAAGGTTGAAAAGGCGTTGCAAGCTGTGGCGGGCGTGAAATCCGCGCAGGTCGACTTGGGTGCGAAGGTCGCGCGGGTGAGCTTCGACCCGCAGCAGGCCGGCGTGGCGGCGCTGGAAAACGCCATTGCCCTGACGGGCTATGACGCGAACAGAGTGAAGCGCGATTCCACGGCATATGCCAGCCTCGCTGCCTGCTGCAAGCTGCCGGAAGACCGCTGAACTCAAAGCTGCAAGTCCAAAAGAGAAGAGCGCAGAAATCCGGCGCATCTTGCGGTTCGAGCCTCTCGCCTCCTGCTGCCTCCTCCCGGCCCAACTGCCCGGCGCGGTCGTGCAACCTGAGCGCCGGCGGTTGACCGGTCGATTCCCGCCGTGACTTTTTTCCCCAAGCCACATTGTGTGCTTGATAATGAAGAATAACTTTTGTAGTATCGGCGCCGGCTGTGAAATTCGTGCCGCCAGCAGCCGGTGGTTGCGAACAACGACGCTGCTGAGGAGCCTGTGCATGCGATTCGAAGAAGAGTATCAAGATATTCTGCAAAACATCGAGGCCACGACCATCGAGGTGTATCGTGAGCTGCCGGAATTGATGGACTACGATGTTGCTGACGCCGTGCAGTTGCTGGCGGGCCAGTACGTGGCGGAGGAGACAAAACGCTTTCCGCCCTATGCGAATATCTCCGAGCGCGCCAACCGCGTTTTACAGGCCGCCAAAGCGGTATGTGAATGGCGCCTGGGCCGTAACCCCCTCGTATCCCCCGAGGGCGAAGAAGTGCCCGCGCCGCAAAACTCTCTGAGCGAGATCATTGCCTGCCTGAAGCGCATTCACAAATCCGTGCAGTATTGGACGAAACAAGGTGGGCGGCAGGGCTACCTGAAATTCGTCAGCCAATTCCTTTAAACCGTAAAGGGCGTGAGGACAAAGTGTCTGTCTGGAAAATCCAAGATTCTCTCGAAACCTACAACATTGCGCAGTGGGGCGCGAATTTCTATTCGGTGAACGAGCTGGGCAATGTGGTGGTGCATCCCAACGGCGAACCCGGCCGCGCCATCGACCTCAAGGTCCTGGTCGATGAAATTCAGCAGCGCGGCATTCAACTGCCGCTGCTGGTGCGCTTCTCCGACATTCTGCGCACGCGGGTGCGCGAGCTGTGCATGAGCTTCCAGCGGGCGATCGAAGAATACAAGTACCAGTCGGTTTACCGCGGCGTCTATCCCATCAAAGTCAATCAGCAAAAGCACGTGGTCTCGACGATCGTCGATGCCGGCCGGCCTTTTCACTACGGGCTGGAGGCCGGATCGAAACCCGAGTTGCTGACCACCATGGCTCTGCTCGACGATCCCGAAGCCTTGATCGTGTGCAATGGCTACAAGGACGAGGAGTTCATCGAGCTGGCGCTGCTGGCGCGCAAAGTCGGCAAGAACGTCATCCTGGTGGTGGAGAAACTTAACGAGGTGGACTTGATCACCAAGCTGGCGGAGCGCTTGAACGTGAGGCCGGCCATGGGATTGCGCGTGCGCTTGGCGACCAAGGGCGCGGGCCGCTGGGAAGCCTCGGGCGGTGACCGTTCGAAATTCGGACTCGGCCCGGTCGAGATTCTGCAAACCATCGAGAAGCTGCGCGCCCAAAACATGCTGGACTGCCTGCAGTTGCTCCACTATCATCTTGGCAGCCAGATCACCGCCATTCGCAACATCAAAGAGGCGCTGCGCGAGGCCGGCCGCTACTATGTCGAAATCAAACGGCTGGGCGCCGCGCTCGATTACTTCGACGTGGGCGGCGGCCTGGCGGTGGATTACGACGGCTCGCGCACCAACTTCTCCGCCTCTGCCAACTACTCGCTGCAAGAATACGCCAACGACGTGGTCTATCAAATCATGACCACCTGCGACGAGGCGAGCGTCCCGCATCCCATCATCGTCAGCGAGTCGGGGCGGGCGATTACGGCGCATCATTCCGTGCTGGTGTTCAACGTGCTCGGCGCCATTGTCTCGCAACCGGTGGAGCCGCAAAAGCCGGTCGACGCGCCGCCGCTGGTGGTCGATCTGTGGGAGTCGTATCAGAGCCTCAGCCGCAAGAACTATCAGGAAGCCTATCACGACATTCAGCATGCGCGCGAGCAAGTGTTGAACATGTTCAATCTCGGCTACATCAACCTGCACTGGCGCGCCTATGCCGAGGCGATCTATCGCGCCGCCAATCACAAGATCCAGCGCCTCGCCAAAGATTGGGACTATGTTCCCGACGAGTTGGAGGGCCTGGACCGCGCGCTGGCCGACATCTACTTCTGCAATTTCTCGCTGTTCCAATCGCTGCCCGACGCGTGGGCCATCGACCAGGTCTTCCCCATCATTCCGATTCACCGTTTGCATGAAAGCCCGACACAAGCCGCGGTGCTCGCCGACATCACCTGTGATTCCGACGGCTGCATCGATCGCTTCATCGATCTGCGCGACGTGAAAGACGTGCTGCCGCTGCACCCGCTGCGCGAAAACGAAGAATACCTCATCGGCATCTTCCTGGTCGGCGCTTATCAGGAGATTTTGGGCGACCTCCACAATCTCTTCGGCGACAACAACGCCGTGCACGTCTCGCTGGACGGCGAGGAACATGCCTACAAAATCGAACATGTCGAATATGGCGACACGGTCGCGGAAGTGCTGGGCTACGTCCAGCAGAAGAAGGATGATCTGGTCAACCGATTTCGTCAGAGCGTCGAGCGCGCGGTGCGCGAAGGCACGTGCACGATTCAGGAGTCACGTCACATTCTGGAGATGTATCGCAGCGGGTTCGAAGGCTACACCTACATGGAAGGCTGAGCCGGCGGGGGAAAGAGCGCCGCAAGGCCGGCTGCGGTGGGAAAGCGCCGGCATGCAAACTTGAACAACAAGTCAATCTACTTGCGCAAACTTGGTTTGATTTCGTCCGCAGGCTCGAACCCGCCGGCGGCGCGCTCCGTGTGCAGCCTCGTCTTTCATACTCAGCCCTCGCGGCGGGAAACGAGTTTGAGCTTGCGGCCAATCTGCTTCGATGCGCTGATCACTTCCTGAACGCGCAAAGCAAGGCCAGCGGCGACAAAAAGGCCGGTGAAGATCGATCCAATGATCAAACACATGAGCAGGCTGTCGAACAAGCTCGCGGGATCGAGAAAACGCAGCACCACGGTCCTCATGCCCCAGCTCATCGCCCCCACCACCGCACTCAACAGCAGAAGCTTGCCGAAAAGCAAATACACAAACCGGCTTTCGATATTTCCGCTTCTGCGATTCCACAACAGGTAAAGCAGGCCACTCTGCAAAACGGCGGAGACGGAAACCGCCAGCGCCAGGCCGTGAATGCCCATTTGCGTCGTGCCGAGCCAGTAGAGTGGAACGCTCGCCAGCACTGCCAGCGTGCCGACGATCGTGGGAAACAGCGTGTTCTGCGTGGCATAGTACCCGCGCACCACCACGGTTTGCGCGGCAAAAGCAAACGCGCCGATCAACAGAAACACCAGAACCTCGGCAGTCAGCGCGGTGGCCTGCTGGTCGAAGCGGCCGCGCTGAAACAGCAGGCGAATGACTTCGCGGCTCAACACCATCATCAGCGTTGCCACCGGAATGACCAAAGCGATGTAACGGCGCAGGGTATCGTTGAGCAGGCGATTCATCTCGGCCAAACGGCCTTCTGCGATCAACCGCGCCAGATAGGGATAAGAGGCCACGCCCGCGGCCTGGCCGAAGAAGCCCACCAGGATCAGCATGACGCGCAGGCCGTAATTGAGCGAGGCGATGCTGCCCTCCGGCAAAAACGAGCCGAAGAAGCGGGTGAAGAATTCCGTGGAAAACGTCATGGTCAAGCCCACCATCAACGGCAGAGTGAGCAGCACGTAGCGCTTCAAATCGGGATGGGTGAGCGTGAAGCGCCAGCGCAAGCGCATGCCCACTCTCCGCGCGCCGGCATATTGCACCAGCAAATTGCCGGCGAGTGCGCCCGCCAACACGCCCCAGGCAAAACCCTCCATGCCCAGCCAGCGATACAACAGCACGCCGCCGAGAATGATGCCAAGATTGTAGAGCAGCGGCGCCAGCGCCGGCAGGGTGAACCGTTCTTTGGCGAACTGCACCGCCATCAACAAACCGCCGAAGAAGAAGCACAACTGCGCCGGCATGATGATGCGCGTCATGCGAATCGCCGCGGCACGATGGCCGGGATCGGTCAAACCCGGCGCAACCAGCGCCACCAACTCCGGCGCCCACCACCAGGCGGCAGCCACCAGCAGCGCCAGCAGCACGCCAAAGACGGAAAAGATGATCGAGAAGACTTTCCAGCCTTCGTCCTCGTGGTTGGCCGCGAGATATTGGGAGAAGATCGGAATGAACGTGATCGAGAGAAAGCCGCTCGCCACCACGTGGTTGAGGATTTCAGGAATGACGAAGGCAACGTTGTAGGCATCGACCTCGCCGGCGGCACCGCCGAGGTGGGCGATCACCATTTCGCGCAGCAGACCGATCACGCGGCTGGCCAGCACCGAGGCCATCATGATCAGCGCGGCGAAGGTGACCTTCTTGGAGAGGGAGGTTGTCATCTGTGGGCGCAATCAGCAGCGTCGTTCAGCGAGCGGGAATGCGAAGGCTGTCGTCAGGTGAGCGTCGCGAGGTAGCCATTCAGGCTCGACCTGAACTGCGTAAACACGTCTTCGATCCTTCCTGCATGCGGTCCCAGTCAAGATGAAAGCCATAACCGCGAAAGAAGACGTGACGGAATCCTCGGAAAGGCGCTGGGGCCGACTCCAATTCCTCATCGCGATGGTGATTTGGTCTTGAAGCTCCTGGGATTTCATAGAATGACTTTGCCTCGAGCTTCAATCAGCTTGGCATGGCGATTCCGGGGGGGGAAGGGGATCAAATCGAGCGGCATGCGCAAAACGTCTTCGGGCCTCGCACCCAATTCATGCAGTTTCCAGCCCGATACCCCGTCACAAGCCAGATCGATAATCCGGTTGAAGTCGGTTTGGCTGAGTCTCATGAGCAAGCTGATTCGAACCTTTTGAGTCGAACTCTTTTCCGCCTTTTTGCGCAGCAAGATAGCAAAGTCGCCTTCATGAAGCAATCGCTTTGTTGCAGAGCTGGACTCAGTCGAAAGTGCTCAATTCGTGATATGATGAAGACGATGCGCCATCTTTGCATGTGGCCACACAGAAACTTCGCTCTCTCTCAGCCTGCAAGGGCGGTGGCTGTACTTTTCCAGGCAACTGCCCACTCGGACTTGCGCAACACCTGCACGATCCTCTCCGCGGCGCGGCCGTCCCACAATTCCGGCCGGCGGCCGGCCTTTCCGCGGCCGGCCAGAATTTCGTAGCTCTCCTCCAAAATGCGCTCGCGCGACATGCCGATGACAATATTGGTGCCTTCACTCACGGTCACCGGCCGTTCGGTGTTCTCGCGCACGGTCAGGCAGGGCACGCCCAGCACCGTGGTTTCCTCTTGAATGCCGCCGCTGTCGGTCACCACCAGCCGCGCATGCGCCATCAGCTTCAGGAAATCGAGATAGCCGAGCGGATCGGTCAGGATCAAGTTGGCCGCGGCCGCCACGCGCTCTTCCAGGCCGAACAGCTTCATCTGCTTGCGCGTGCGCGGATGCACCGGGAAAACCAGCGGCAAATCGCGCTGCAAATCGAACAACGCCTGCAGGATGTTTTCGAGATTCTCCCGGACGTCGACGTTGCTGGGGCGATGCAACGTGATCAGGCCGTAGCGTCCGGCTTCCAGCTTGAGGTCGTTGAGAATCGCGGAGCGTTCGGCGTGCTCGCGCTGCTTCAGCAGCGAATCGATCATGACGTTGCCGACGAAATGAATCTTGTCCGCGCTGATGCCCTCACGCAACAAGTTCTCTTTGGCCGCGCGCTCAGTGAGAAACAGATAGTCGGAAATTTGATCGGTAAGAATGCGGTTGATTTCTTCGGGCATGGTGCGATCGAACGAACGCAAACCGGCCTCGACGTGGGCGAGCTGCACGCCCATCTTCACCGCCACCAGGCCGCAGGCAATCGTCGAGTTGACGTCACCGACGACGAGCACGATGTCCGGCTTGTTCGCGTTGAGGATCTTTTCGAATTCGATCATCACTTTGCCGGTTTGTTCG
Organism: bacterium; assembly: GCA_023150945.1. Classification (NCBI taxonomy): domain Bacteria; species bacterium. The sequence continues at coordinate 37,992 of JAKLJX010000002.1, forward strand.
CCGTGGCCGCCGGAGCCCACGCCGAGATAGACGTCGGGCTTGGGCAAACCGAGATCCTGAAAGAACAGCTTCGACATTTTCTCGTCGTAATGCTGGCCGGTGTGCACCAGGGTGGCTGCGAGATCAGGGTGTCTGCGCATCTCATCAATGAGAGGCGCGATTTTCATGAAATTCGGCCGTGCGCCGACGACGTTGCAAATCTTCAACGGCATTTGGGCTCCTGCTAGTTCAAGATCTTTCCCACGCCGATCCGAACGGCGATTCGCGAGTCCTTAATGGCAAAGGTGTGCGATTCGAAAAAACGAAAATCCAAGCCCAGCGTGAACGCCAGGGCTATTGCCCGGGCTTGCACATGTAAATCACCACCTGCCAAAAGCACGTGATAGTTGGGGAAATTTAGATTTGGCCGCCAGGGCCGGCGATGATCGAATACGTAGGCATAGTTCAAACTCGTGGCCAGACGCACCGCACCATGGGATTTGTCAACGCCGATTCCGTAGCCGACCTGGCTGCTCAGAATATCGGGTCCGGAAAACGGTAAGCCGACACCGACGGCCAGACGATGGAAAGTTCGAGGCCATCTTGTCCAGGCATAATCCAGTTGGAAACCATATCGCGGAACTTCTGCCGAGCTAATGTGCAAACCGAGCGATTTGTAAACAACCACTGGCGTTGATTCAGCCTTCAACCGGGAAAATCTTGCCTGCGACAAATCCACGAGGAAGAAGTTGCCGCGTTTGCGCAAGGCGGCGTTATCCAGGTGTTGGGCAATGATGGCAGAGGCCAGATCGGCGTCTGAGGTCAGAACGGAGTCTACCACTTTTAAGGGAACAACCTCTCCCCGGGAGGCAAACAAACAGCGATATTGCACACGGTGCACCGTGAGCATCATGCTATCCCCCCGTTTCAAGAAAACTTCGCCCGTTTGTGTTTGCGCCCAAGCGGCCGTGACGTTCAGGAGACAACAGATCAACCAAATTCTTTCTGTATGACGACCATTAGTCATTGCGTTGCCGCAATGCCTCCTTCATAATCTTCCCCGACTCATTCTTCGGAAGTTTGTCCTCGATGATGACCTGCCGCGGCACTTTGAATTCCGGCAGGCGTTCGCGGCAAAACGTGATGATCTCCTGCTGCAATTCCTCGTCCCTGCCGTTCACCACCTCGGGTTTGAGCGAAACGTAGGCGCAAATGGCCTCGCCGAGATATTGATCCGGCACGCCGATCACCGCGGTTTCGAGAATCTTCGCGTGTTCGAGAATGACTTCTTCGATCTCCTTTGCGCTCACGCGATTAGCGCCGGACTTGATCATGTCGCGCTTGCGGCCGACGACATAGAAAAACCCTTCTTCATCCATGCGGCCAAGATCACCGGTGTGAAAGCCGTGCGAGGTGAGCGCGGCGCGGGTTTCCTCGGGTTGATTCCAGTAGCCTTGCATGAGATTCGCTCCGCGCGCCACGATTTCGCCGGTCTCCCCCGGCACTGCTTCCGCGCCGTCGTCTTTGATCAGGCGTAATTCCACGTTGGGGATGGCCTTGCCGATGCTGCCCACCTTGCGCGGCAACTCTTCCGGGGAGAGATAGCTGAGCCGTGCCGAAGCTTCGGTGGCGCCATACATGATGAAGATCTTCTTTCCCGCAAAAACTTCCATGACTTCCCGAATCAGGCTCGGCGCCATGGCTCCGCCAGCCTGCGTGAGGTAGCGCAACGCCGGGAATTCCATTTTGCGCACCGCTGATTTGCCGAGCAGGATGGCGTACGTGGAAGGCACACCGGAAAAGCCGGTGGCGTGCTGTTCCTGCATGGTCTTGAGCACGAGATTCGGAAACACGAAGCGATTGTCGATCAACACCGAACCGCCGGCTGCCACGTGCGTGTTGAGCAGCGACTTGCCGTAGACATAGGGAAACGGCAGCACCACCATGATGCGGTCTTTCGCGGTCAGGCCCAAATAGCTCACGATGCTGCGTGTGTTGCTGACGATGTTCAAATGGCTGAGCATTGCGCCGCGCGGGTTGCCGGTGCTGCCCGAGGTGTAGATGATCGAGGCGAGATCGAGATCGATCATGGTGAGGTCGAGCCGGTGCTCGGAAAACTCCGCCACGTCGCGCTTGTGCAGCACGGTCGCAGGCCAGCCGAGTTGCGGCGTAAAATTGTCGGTAAGGATGAGGCTCTGCAGCTCCGGCAGTTGCTCCTGCAAGCCCTCCAGCAAAGGCACGAACTTGCTTTGCGTGATCAGAACCTTCACGCCGCAATCGTGCAGCACGAACGCCAGGGTCTTGGCGGTGGTGGTGGTGAAAACCGCCACCGCGGCCGCGCCGGCTTTGAGAATGCCATAGTAGGCGCCGATGTAAGCGCTGGAGTTTTCCACCAGCAAGCCCACGCGGTCACCCCGCTTCACGCCCAGGGAGCGCAACGCGCGGCTGTATTGATTGGCAAGCTTGTCGGCCTTGCCATAGCTCATGGTTTTGCCGTCATGCAGGCACAGAATTGCTTCCGGCGCCCGGTCCGCCTGAGCTTCGAGAAAATGATGCAGGAGATAAGCTTTCATGTCCGCCAGACCATTCTTGAGTTTTGCTGCAATGATTGTCGGGAGCTGCCAACGCTCTCTGGCGATAAACATAGATGCCAGTGGGGGAATCTGCGGAAGGTTGTGGCCAGCGTTCGCTATACAGCTACCGGCGGGAGGGCGGTGAGAGCGGCGCGTCCGGCTTCCCACCTCTGCGTCAGGCCGCACGTCAGAGGAGACCCGCTGTTTCATTACACCGAAAAAGTCGTGCGGCGCTTTCCCAAGAACAACGGCCAGGGCACGTATCACATCACGGCGTGGGATCCCGAGATCGCGGAGCTGGGCTTGAAATTTTTCCGCGGCATCAATTTTCGCGGTTTGGGGAATGTCGAATTCAAGCGCGATTTGCGCGACAACAAACTAAAGATCATCGAATGCAATCCCCGTTTTACCGCGGCGCACGAGTTGTTGGTCAGATGCGGCATGGATATTTCCCTGGCGATTTACAACCATCTCACCGGCTTGCCGGTGCCGCATCTCAATTCCTACAAGCAGGGCATGACGTTGTGGTTTCCCTATCGCGATTTCATGGCTTACAAAGAACTAAAGCCTTTGAATGAAATCACTCTGGGGCAATGGCTGAAGAGTCTGATTCACACGCAACAAGTGGTTCCCCATTTTCGCTGGCTGGACCCCATGCCCACGCTCGCGCCGTTTTTGCTTTCGGTGAAGGGAAGAATTCTAAAATGAGAATGCGGGTTCGGCGAATTACTTTGCTTCATCATCTCATTTCATCAAAATGAGTTTTCGGGTTTGGATAAATACCGGCTTGGAATTCGCAGCGGAATTGCTGACTTGCAGGCGATACAAATAAATGCCGCTGGGCAAACTTGTTGCATTCCAGTGCGCGTCATGCGCTCCGCCGGATTTGATTTCATTCACCAGCGTGGCCACTTCTCGGCCAACGAGATCGAAGATTTGAAGCGTGACATGGCTTTCTTTTGCGAGACTGTACCGAATTGTGGTAGAAGGATTGAAAGGGTTGGGGAAGTTTTGTGAGAGAGCGTAAGTCACCGGAGAAGCCGGTTTTGACTCTTGAATTATCACGGGGGCTGATTGGCTGTACTTGATTGTTGTGTAAACGCTCGCGCCATACGGATTAGCCGAGTAATTTCCGCTTTGGCTCCTGCCCAAAACAAAAATATTGTTCGCTGCATCCAACGCAATGTATTTGGCATAATCTCTTGAGTCTGCCTGGCCGTGATACCGCGCAAGCCACTCCTCTTGACCTTCGGTGTTGTATTTGATTGTGGCAAAATCTGCATCCCGCTCCGAATAGTAACTATACCCCGTTACATAGACATTGTTGTCATCATCGAGCGCCAATGCGGTGGCCTTATCATAAGAATGTTGCGGGCCGTTATAGCGCGCCGTCCAAAGCACAGCGCCATCTTTATCATATTTAATGGTGAGATAGTCTTGCTTGCTTTCGCTGGCTGTGCTAGTCCCGGTCACGTAAACATTGCCGGCGGAATCCACCGCCAAAGCCGCCACTTCATCGCGCGAGGCGCCATATTCATCGCCCGGGCCATCAAAGGTTGCCGCCCACTGTTGTTTACCGTTTGCCTCATACTTAATTGTTAAGTAATCCGGCCTACTCCCTCCTTGATTGCCAGTCACGTAGACATAACCTCTACTGTCGACGGCCAGGCCAATCGCTTCTTCATAGGTATTGGCTGGCGACGCATCGTAGCGCGTCAACCATTTTTGCGTGCCGGCAGAATCGAATTTAAACGTGACAATATCCGAATAAGAGTTGAAGCCTGAGCAAGTTCGTGCAAGATAGGCGTTGCCGCTATCGTCCACTGCTAAAGCGAGATTGTGATAAATCTCATTGTTGGGACAATCCTTTTGTGTCAGCCATTGTTGCCGGCCACTGGCATCATATTTCAAAAGAGTAAGTTGGCGAGGCGTGCTGGCAGCAGTGTAGATATATCCGGAACGATCAACAGCGAGAGCATAAGCATCATAGTCGCGTTGCTCCGTATTGGCATGACGCACCTCCCATTGCCGCTTACCTGTTGCATGGTATTTTATGGTGATCAAATCGGGCGGTGAAGAAATGGCCGAGCTGCGGCCAACGACATAAACGTTGCCAGAGTCATCGGTGGCGATGGCCTGTGCGGCATCCAAGGTTCTATTGCCGCTATCGTAACTCTCGCGCCAAACCTCATCGCCCGCCTTGTTGTACTTCACGGTGGCAATATCACTGTATGATGCGGCCTCGGTAAAAGTTGTGCCGGTGACGTGAACATCTCCTTGTTCATCCATAGCAAGCGCAACGGGTGTATCCGAAGAATTCCCCGGGCCTTGAAAGCCCTCTGCCCACTGCAGGACGCCAAACGGGTTGTATTTCACCGTGAAATAATCATAACTGCTGCTCTGGCTGCGAGGAGAAACCGCCATAAATATGTTGCCGGAACGATCCTGCGTCATCGCCGGCGCTAAAGACGAATTCGTAGCATCGTCGTAAGACGCATTCCATTGCAAGTCTCCAAAACTATCATACGAGAAAATTATGTAGTCAAGATCATAGTAGTAGGTATCGCGCCACTCTCGGCTTTCTTCCCAAAACCCGGCAATATAAGCGTTCCCTTTGGGGTCCACTCTGAAATCCTTAAACATGATACTGGAAGAATATCCACTACCGCCATAACCAGCATAATAACTGCTGCTCCACAATTGCTCACCCTCGCTATCATATTTGACCGTAATCGATTCCTCTAGATTTCCGCCGGTTACGTATATGTTCGTGTTGGCATCCAGTCCAAGTGCGAAAGCGCCGCCGCGAGGGTAACCCTCAGCAGGATGACGCGTTTTCCAGACCATGTTGCCGGTAGAATCGTACTTGATGGTCATAAAATAGTCTGCACTCCGTCCTGTAACATAAACATCGCCGAGAGCGGAGACTGCCAAATCGCGTGCGACATCATCGCCGTTGGCTGAATCGTAGCGAGTACTCCAAAGCATCTGACCAGAGAGATCATATTTCACCATGAAAAAGTCGGAATAATCGTAATAACGACTCAAATCATCGATTGTGCTGCCTCCCGTAATATAGAGGAACTGGCCTTCGTCACGTGAATCAAGAGCCAAACCATAGGGTTTGTTATAAGAATTTTCAGCGCCACGGTAATGCACAACCCATTGCTCGGCGCCGAGACTATCATATTTCACCGTTGTACAGTCGTAATACTTTTCAGAAAAATAGCTATAACCTGAGACGTAAATGTTGCCGGCGGCATCGACAGCCATAAGTGTCGCGTAGTCATCGGCATGCAGGATTCCGTCGTAATATGCTGCCCAGCGTTGCACACCATTGCGATCGTAATTGACTGTTGCAAAATCAACCCCGGTAACCGCTGAACGTTTTTGCCCCGTGACAGAGACATTGCCGTGGCCATCCACAACAATTGCAACGGGAATATCATTGTCATATCCTTCACCGCTAAAGCGCGCCGACCAAAGCAAGTTGCCCGAGGGGCTGTGATACTTCAGCGTTAAATAATCCAAGCCAAATGGAGGGCTCGAACTATAACCAGTGACATAAACATAGCCGTTGTTATCAGCGGCAATGGCAGTTGCAACGTCAACGCCGTAAGCCTGGCCCGAGCCGAAATATCTCACCCATTCTTGTTGAACATTGCCGGAAAAAGAAGCTGTAGCACCCCCACCCGAATTCTTTCTGGACAGGCCGAAGTGTGCTCGATTCTCGCTCGCATCGTCTTTTATTTTTACCGATGTTGGCGAATGGGAAGGCGTCAAAAATTTTTGCGCTTGCGGAGCGATGAACGCAGCGAGTAGCGCCAAACTGCCAAGTACCGGGAATTTCATAACCGCTCCATTCAAAAAAGAATGTACATTTCACGAAGCAAAGTTGTCATCATTTTAAAAGAATCAGCTTTTTCATGGCAACCATTTTCGTGCCAGATAAAGATTTGCTTTCCAAACGATAAAAATAGACGCCACTCGGCACATTACCGGCCTGCCATTGCGCACTGTGCCCGCCGGCCGGTTGCAATGCTTTCACCAAGACAGTGACTTCCCGGCCCGTCAAATCAAAGATCCTCAGGGTTACATGAGCGGCGAAAGGTAAATGGTATTTGATGTTGGTGGTGGGATTGAACGGGTTCGGATAGTTTTGCGACAGGGAAAAACCCGGATTTTCGGAGGCAGGACTTTTCACCGATACGCTTGATTTCTGCACATATTTTATCGTCGTGTAGATGCTTGACTGCTCGCGGCTGCTCGATCCTGCGACGAAAACATTGCCGCCGGCGTCGACCGCTATTGCGCTTGGCGTGTTATTGACACCGGAAATACTATAGCGTGCCAGCCATTGCTGCTCGCCTCCGTCGCCATACTTGAGCGTCACAATGTCCATATTGCCTTCTTCATTCAAACTCCAACCTGTGACATAAAAGTTCATGCCCAAAGCTGTGCGATCATAGGCCAGCGCCACAGCCTTATCGTCGTGGCCGGCGCCATCGAAGCGACTGAGCCAGACGGCTTTGCCGGCGGCGTCATACTTTATCGTGACATAATCCGTTCCCTTATCATTGCTCGTACTCCAACCCGTGACATAAACTCCGCCGCCTTGCGAGGCCGGTACTGTGGCCAAGGCAACCGGCTGGTCTTCTTTGCCGGCAGGATTTTCATAGCGCGCCGCCCAAAGCTGCTTGCCCGCGCTGTTGTATTTGATGGTCGCATAATCGTGCTGATCCGGCTTGCCTTTGCCGACGCTATAGCCGGTTACGTAGACGTTGCCGGAATCATCAAGCGCCATCGCGGTAACAATATCATCGCCGTTTTTAAGGCCGCTGTAACGAGCAAGCCAAAGCCGTGCACCGCCGGCGTTGTATTTAATCGTTGCAAAATCGCGGCGGCTGGTAGAAGCGTAACTCCAACCGGATACGTAAACATTGCCGGAATCATCGGCGACAATGGCCTCGGCAGCATCATAGCCGCTGCCGGGGCCGTTGTAAAGCGCGCGCCATTGCTCGATACCGGCGGCGTCATATTTGACGGTCATGAAATTATCCCTTGATCCAATGCCGCCATAAGCGCTTCCCGTCACATAAATAGAACCGAAGCGGTCAACCGCAAAGGCTTTTGCGAAATCAAAATTGCCAACCGAACTTGTATCACGAATGAGCCATTGTTGCTCACCGAAAATGCTGAGTTTGACAGTAAAAAAATTGACAAATGAATTCGTGCTAGTACTTAATCCACTTCCAACAAGATAGAGATTGGCGTCAACGAGTAGAGACATTATTTTGTCCTGCTGGCGCGACACTCCAGGCACACGATGTATCCATGCTGATTCGCCTTGAGCGTTATACTTAATCGTGGCAAAATCCGGTATTATGCCGTTTCCTTTTCCAACAATACCGCTAACATAGACCTCGCTGTCGTGACTTGCAGCATCGATTGCCACTGAAGTGATGACATCCGACGAAACTCCTGCAACGTCATAATTCTTTGCCCATTTCTGTTCGCCGATGGCATCGTATTTGACAGCAACGACTTCCTTATCGCTTTGTCCGACAACATAAGCGTTCCGGAGCTTGTCAACGGCCAAAGCCCTTGCTTCTTCTTCGGAAAACATGTTGCTGCTATAACGCGCGATCCATTGGCGCGCGCCCTGGTGATCATATTTTATGGTAGCAAAATCCAAGCGCGTGTTGAGCCGGCTGTTGCCGGTGACATAAATGCCGCCGGCATCATCCAATGCCAGCACCGTGGCAATATCTTCGCCGGCGGCAAAGCCATCATACAACCTTACCCAGCGTTGCTCGCCTTCCAAGGTGTATTGAATGGTCGCATAGTTGTGTCTTCCATCCAGGCCTGCCGCCTTCCCCGTCACATAGACAAAACCTCTTCCTACATCGACAGCGACGGCAGTTGCTTGATCGTATTCATTATTAGGCCCATTGTAATAAGCCACCCATTGCCGCACACCGTTGCGATTGTATTTTATCGTAGCGAAGTCGAGAAAACTGACATCATTTACCATGGCGCCGGCGACGTACACATTGCCGGAATCATCGAGAGCCAATGCGTTTACAAAACAGTTTCGTCTGGCGGGATCAAGATCACGCGCGACCCACTGGCGAATTCCGGAGCGATCGTATTTGAGTGTGGTAAAGGCCATTGTTGCGTTGAATTCCGCCGTTGCTCCGGCAACGTAGACGCCGCCATTGCGGTCAACGGCAATGCCGGCAACGCGAGCCTCGCCATTACCCGGGCCATTATAACGCGCAACCCATCGCTCAACGCCTTCTGAGCTATAGCTGATCGTCAAAAAATCATTCCAGGTTCCCACGCCCATACTGATGCCGGCGGCATAGATGTTGCCTTCATGATCGAGCGTCAAACCGCTCGGTTCATCGTCAGCATTTGCAGGGGCGTTATAACGAGAGGTCCACAACCTCTCGCCATTGGGGCTGTATTTGACCGTCACAAAATCATAGCCTGAACCGTTCCCTTTGGATTTGCCCGTCACATAAATATTTCCGAGCGAGTCATTCGCAATCGCCGCAGCATAATCATCGGCGTTGGCCTCGCCATTGTAAGCAATGGCCCAAATCTTCACGCCGGAGGTATCATATTTAATTGTTAAAAAGTCCATTCCACTGAGCGTGTTTCTCCGGCTGCCGGCAACGTAAAAATGCTCGCCGCTGGCATCCAAGACGATTCCAGCGGCATCTTCATTCCTGATTGCGCCGGAAGCATAATGGCGCACCCACGCCGTGTCAACGCCGCCTTCAAAGGTATGCGTCGCCAGGGAAGATAAATGCCGAATGTCTTTCGGGATTGTTTCGGGCGTTTGCGCTTCTTGCGCGAGGATGCGCACGGGCAAAAGTAAAAGCAGCAGCAGAGGAAAATGGGCTGGATGTTTCATGGGATTCCCCAGTTCATTCGTACATCGTCAAGAACTCCGCTTTGCGCTATTTCAAATCAACGCCGTTCCCACACCGCCCATGACGTTGGAGGCCGCCGAGGGTTGTAACAACAAGAAACGTGCAGTGGTTTGTTGAGCTTCAACGATGGATGCCAGGCTCACCAACAAACAAACATGGATTCTCAAATCTCTGAATTTGCGATGGCGCATTTGAAACACCCCCTTTTCAGGTTTCTGAAGACGTTTTGAGGTTTGGGCCGCAGTGTTGACTTTATCGAAAAAAAATCTTAAAAGCGTTTTGCGTACGCGATTCGAGAAAACAAAAGGGCTTTACCTATGGTTACTCTCCCAAATGACGTCCGGGAAAATGTCGCCAAATTCATCCGCCAATTAGACGCCAACAATATTCCCATTCTGCAAGCCTATGTTTTTGGCTCTTACGCACAAGGGCGGCAAACGGAGTGGAGTGACATTGATCTTGCTCTTGTTTCCGATGAGTTTGAAGGTGATTTTTTTAACGATCGCAGCAAGATCATTCCTTTTGTCATAAAAATGAACAAGTACATCGAGGCGCATCCGTTTGCACCGACGGATTTTACCGCGGACGACCCTTTCGTCGAAGAGATCATCGAAACCGGCATCAAAATCACCTAACTCGCGCAGAAGCGATATTGAGGTCAGGGTATTAACGGCTTTGCTCACAAATCTGAATACTCCCGCACGGCAACACCGCCACCTTCCCGCCGTTTGGATAACGCTGCTGCAAATACTCGCGCGCTGCCTGCCACGTGCTGAAATGCGGATAGCCTTCCCAATAAACTTGATGAAATTGCTCACTGGTCACGCCCGGCATGAATGCGGCAAGCTGGCGCTGCTTGAGAAAGCCTTTGGCCATGGGCTTGCGGTACAAACGTTGATGCGGACCAAACAAACCATGATGTCCCATGCCCAATGAACATGCGCTGGTGATGAGCAGCACGCCGTCTTCTTTGAGGTACTCTTCGGGCGCGGTGTGATGATACATCAACGCGTTCTCAGCCTGCAGCAGCTCGTCGTCTTTGGGATAGGCATTGAGAATCGCGACGTCGGCTTGCTGCGGAGCAGGCGTGGCGTAAATCTCGCCGGCGAACTTGGCTGCCTCGCGATGCGCGAGTTCGATATCGCCCGCAAAAATACCGGCAATTTCCCGGCGGCTGTTGACCACGACTTGAATCGCGAAGTTGACGCCGGCATGGCGCGCGACGCGCTCGAACTCCGCACGAAAGCGATTGCCCTCCAGCGTGCCGGCTTTGCCGCGCAATCCCATCATCACCGCCTTGTGCGTCCATTCGATGCTTTCGATGTTCGACAAGCCGGGCAGCACCATCTTCGCGCCGCCGCTGTAGCCCGCGAACGCATGCGGCACGACACTGCCGAGCAGGATTTTCAAATCCGCAGCCATGAATGCCGCATTGATCTTCACCGGCACTTTGCCGACGGACACGCCAATATCAACCAACTCACCGTGACAATCGTGATTCACGACGCGATGGCGCGCGACAATTTCTTTGCCGAGCTTTTTGATCAAATCGTCTTCGGTTAATGCGGTGTGCGAGCCGAGACTGATGACGAATGAAATATTCTCCGGCTGAATACCGGCTTCGATCAGTTCGGCAATGAGGGCGGGCAGAATGAGATGCGCGGGCGTGGGCCGGCTGAGATCATCCACGGCAATGGCGACGGTGCGGCAGGAAAAAGCAAGCTCGCGCAGGGGCGGGCTGGAGATGGTGCGGCGGCAGGCGGCCGGCAGCTCTTGCGACCGCAATGCCGGTGCATCCTGCATCGCACAAATCTGCACCTCCCAGCCCGCGGGCAGGTCGAGGCGCTGCACGCCGTCGCCGAACCACGCGGCCCAGGGCAACTGAATGCTAGGCATGCAGGCTCTGGCGTTTTTGGTGAATGAAACGCGTGATGGCGTCCACCGACTCGAAATTGTCCGGCATCATCTCGTCTTCATCGACGGCAAGGTTGAATTGATTTTCGATGAAGCTGATGAGATCGAGCATCTTGAGCGAGTCAATGACGCCGGTTGCGAGCAGGCTGTCGCTGTCTTTGAACGTGACGCCCTTGGGCGCCTGCTTCTTCAAAAAATTGACGATTTCAGTGCGGATGTCCATGTGAAAACTCCGAGGTTAACTGATCAATCATGCAGACAAATCAACTGAAGCATTATTGATTTGGGCCGTTTTCATAATGCTTCACAGGATTCCTTCTGAATGACAAATGATGGGGGTTTGCCTCTTGCGATCTCGCCCCTTGCTAAATATCGCGATCCCCCACCGTCATAAACCAATTCTTGCCCTCCAGCAGCACGCCGGCATGCGGCGAGGCCGGCGGCGCATACGCGATGACGGTGGAGGTGGCGTCGTTGCGGTAACGAAACCCGAGTTGTTGCGCCTGCGCCAGCACCGGATTCATGTTGTGCAGCCGCAAGGAAATCGTGCTGAAGCCGGTTTTGCGCAGATGGTAGATCAGGCCGGCCATCAAGGCGCGCATTTCTTCACTCTTGCCGTCCACCAGCAAGTCGGCGACATGGGCCACGCCCCGGCCTTCGAAGTAAAGCACGTAGCCTTTCAATTCCCCCTCGACTTCCATGCGGAAGCTGCGGGCACGATGCAGCGGATTGCCGAGAAAGCGCCAATTCAGATACGCCGTATCCCGGCTGCCGATGACGCTGTGCTGCAGCCTGACCTTCTCGAACAAGCGATCGTATTCCGGACCGAAGCGCTCTTCCTGCACCAGGCGGAAGCGATACGTGCCGTCGCCGCTGCCGCCGGAGGTCAGCAGCCGCAGGAAGGGATTGGCCACGCCGGCCAGCGCTTTGGACAGAAAATGGCTGCCGAGCAAAAAGCCGGTGATGCGATCCAGGCGCAGCAGCGCAGCATAGCGCACCATCTTGCCGATGGCGTGATGGCCGACTTTTTCGTGCACCACGCGCATGCGATCGTTGGGATGCGCGTAGAGAAAGGCAAACTCACCGCGGTCGACGCAGTCTTTGGCGGCGCGCCGCAGCTTGATCGCCACGCCCAGCGTGCGGTATTCCTTGTCGATCGAGAAATCCGCGCAGTTCCAGCCGACCAGGGTTTCGCCGTTGACGATGACTTTGCGGGGAAAGGCGGAGGTGAAGCCAATCACGCGATCGCCGGCGGTTTCGACCGCCAGCCAGATCTTGCCCAAACCGTGTGGGTTTTCGCAATAGGCCCAATCAAACCGCCGAACGAAGTTCGCGTTGGGTTCATAGCGTTCGCGATTGCGCAGCAGGCAATCCATCATCGCCTGCCGGTCGCGCTGCAAGTCTGCTGCACGAATGATGATCGACATATGCTCCAGGAGGTGAGGCGGAAACCTCGCAAGAATTGCACGTGAGGAAAGGCGCGGGCACAGCCCTCAGTGCCGCAGCCGGCGCCGCACCGCCGCCCACGCGCGACTGCCTTTCTCGCAGGCGCGCTGAAAGCCGCGCCGCACGAGAAGGGCAATCAGTACTTTGATCAAAATATTGCTGGTGTGATGCCAGAGGCGTTGCCAGGGCTGGAACGGCCGGCCGACCACCTCGGGAAAGACGACTGGATAACCCAGCGTCTGCAGCGTGCCGCCGGCGAGCTGTTCGAAAACACGAATCTGGCGCCGCGGCATTTGTTTCTTCCACTTGTCGAAATTGTCGCGCTTGACCGTGTCACCGATCTCGCGGCGAAAACGGCTGACGACTTCTTCGAGGTTGCCCTCGTGGGCAATGAACCGAATCAGGCGCTCGAACTCCTGCTCGGGATACTGCACGAGATTCTCATAGCGCAACTCAAAATAGGAGGCCGGCCCCACGCTGCGGCCAAACGCCAGCGCGGCTTGCACACGTTCCTGCCAGTGCCGCGCCGCGAGCATCGCGTCCTTTGGTCCCCAGGCAAGATGAAACAGGGAAAGCGCCACATCGCGGCCGTCACGGATGATGTGAATGAATTTGGCATCCGGCAGAAGCTGATGCAGCGCGGCCGCGTGAATGGAATAATCCGGCGTTTTGCCGCCCCAGCGCATGGCGTCCGGGTCTTTGAAATAGGCCCACTCGGCATAGAAGCGGCGCACGATTTCGGCGTAAGTCCGCGCTTCAAGATTTTCAATGAAAGCGCCGGTCTCCAGCGCGAGTCCGCGAAATCGTTTTTTGAACTCGGGCAGGCGGAACAGGTCGCACAGCAGCCGCTCGAGATTGCGGGTCTGTTCGAGATCGCCGTAATGCGGCAGGTTTTTCATGAAGCGGATGAAGTTGCCGTTATCCCGCCCAAAACCGATGCGCAAATAGTTCCTGATCAGGCGATAGAGGAAGGAAGTGCCCGAGCGCTGTGAGCCGATCACGAAAATCGGCGGCGCATTCTTGAGCGCGCGGATGCGCCTTTCCCTTTCCGGCAGCGCTGCTGGCGAGGAGCGCGGCGCGCGGCCTTCACCCGTGGCAGGGTTCTCCAGCCGGGGCTGTGCGGGACTAGTCAACATAGCTGGGCGAGGCGAGGGCTGGTTGCGCGGAGAAGCGGCGGTCGATCTTGTCCTGCAATTCGCGATGAAAATCGTAATGGCGGGAGGCAATTTCGAGGTACATTTTTTCGTAGTTGCGCACCATGACTTGCAGGGAGAACTGTTCTTCGATGCGGCGGCGGCCGGCTGCGCCCATGGCGCGGCGGCGTTTGGCATCCAGCAGCAGCGCAAGAATCGCCTTGCCCATTTGCTGGGCCTCCTGCGAGGGCACGAGCAGACCCGTCTCCTTGTTGACCACCAGTTCCGGATTGCCGCCGACGTTGGTGGCGACCACCGCCGTGCCCGAACACATGGCCTCCAAAATCGAGTTGGACATGCCTTCGCTAATGGAGGACAGCACGAACACGTCCAGAATCTGCATGAGCGCAGGCACATCTTTGCGCCAGTTGAGAAAATGGACCTGCGCGGCAATCTCCAGCCGCTGCGCCAGCGCGCGCAACTCTTCACGCAGCGGGCCGTCGCCGACAAAGATCAAATGCGCCGTGGGCAATTCGGCGAGCACGACCTTGGCCGCTTTGATCAAAGTGGCGTAATCCTTGACCGGCACGAGACGGCCGATGCTGCCGAACACGGGCGCTTCGGGCGGAATGCCGAGCGAGGCTTTCAGCTCATGGCGGTCGACCTTCAAGTCGAAGCGCTCGAGTTCCACGCCGTTCTTGATGACGCGGATGCGCTCCCGCGGGAAGCCGATGCGCGCCACCAGGCTTTCGCGCAGCGCTTCGGAGACGCACATGACTTGATCGGCCAGGCTCCAGAAGCGGCGCTGCACCCACACGTGAACCTTGGTGTCGTCTTTGATGAGGCCATGCTCACCGTGCACCAGCAACGGCACACCCGTGATTTTGGCGGCGATCATTCCCTCCAGCAGCGAGCTCCAGGAGCGGGTGTGCACGAGGTGGAATTGGTGACGGCGGAAATGCCGAACCAGCTTCACGTAGATGCGCAAGTCCCCACCCAGCCGGTTGCCCAACTCGACCACGTGGCACTGCTTGGGGTCGATGCGATGGCGCAGCACGCCGCCCCGCTTGAAGGCGAAGATGTAGTTTTCGAAGATGTCGGCGGACATGGCATTCACCAGGTTGACCATGCCATTTTCCTTGCCGCCGACGTGCAGCGCGGCGGTGGGATGCGCGATCTTGATCTTACGAAGCAATTCTCTCTTCATGCGGGCGCATCTGCTGTTGGTGAAAGACGGCGCGAATACTTCTTTCGACCTGGCTGTCCACCGTACTCACGTTGTCTGTGGCAATCACGGTGAGCCGGGAGGCGAGTTTTCGCATAGCGGCGTAGTTTTCGGAAATTTTCTGCAACTCTTCCCGGTGATAATCCGGCCGGCGGTAGAAGGCCGTGTCCGGCCGCGAAACCATGAGGAAGGCGAGATCGGGCTGCGGCATGGCAGCGAGCAGCAGCCGTACATAGCGGCGTTCGGCCGGCGTGGTCACGCGGAAGTGCGCAAAGTTGTCATAGAAATAGCGATTCAGGACCACCAGGTGATGACGATGATACAAATGCAGAAACAGGCGCAGCCGAAAGATGCGCAGCAAGTAACCCAAAAAAACCGCCAGCGTCAGACGCTTGTCCACCTCCAGCCGGCGTTTCACCTGGCCGTTCATGTCGGGCGCGCTGGAAGTGGAGGCGCTAATCTCCTCGCGCAGCTCCCAGGGCTTTTGCGCCGGCGGGCGAAAAAGCTCGCGCCAGCCGATGAACCGGAAGCGCAAGTAGTAGGGCGTATATCCCAATTCCTGCATCAAGCGCATGGCGCGTTTGGCGTTCGTTGATTTGCCGCTGCCAACCATTCCGGAAAACGTAACCAACATCTCCATCCTCGTGGTGCAAACTCCTCGTGCCGTCTGCTCGCGCGCGGCGCCCGGAAACGCCGTCATGTTTCAATGCCGGCCCAGAGAGGTGAGACCGGAAATCTTGGCCAAAAAATAGTTGAAATCACTGCTGCGCGAGATGTTGATGCGGCGCAGCGCAAACCGATCGGTGCGATGATCGTTGAAGCCTGGCAACTGGCTGACTGCCGCGGCGTAGCCGAGTTTCTGCAGCAGCTCGCGGTCGCGCCGGCCGAAATCGCGTGCCGAGCCGTTGGGATAGCTGAACAGCGTGCAGGCGGTTCCCAGCTCGGCTTCGATCAGGCTGCGCGATTCGGTCAACTCGAAATGTGCCTCCGCCGTGCTCAAGCCCGACATGATCGCATGGGAATGGGTGTGCGAGCCGAAGGTGATTTGCGCCGATTGCAGCTCGCGTGCCTGTTCCCAGGAGAGAAAGGCGTAGCGCTCTTCCAGGCTGTGATCGATCTCACGCACCCGGCCGATGCGCGATTGCAGCGCCACAATCGCCTGCTCGCGCTCAGCCGGCGGCAGGCGCTTGAGATAGTCGCGCACCTGATCAGAAGCGATGATGCGATCGCGGGTGGTCTGCAAGGCCAATTGCCGCACTTCGCCGTCGATGGCAAATTCCAGCACCGGCAGCGTGGCAGATTGCAGCAGCCAGTCCACCCGCTCGGTCCACAAGCCCAGCTTGGGGCTGTTGACGTAAGCGGTGGCCAAGAAAATGGTCGCCGGCAAACCATATCTCTTCAGAATCGGCGCGGCCACCGAGTAGTTGTTGCGAAATCCGTCATCGAAGGTGATCACCACCGTAGAGCGCGGCAGTGGCTCGCCTGCTTTCAAACGCCGCACCAGCTCCGGCAGGGCCATGGCCCGGTAGTTCCGGGAAATGTAGGCCATCTGTTGTTCGAATTCCTGCGCGGAAATGGCGTTGCGGTTGTTGTAGCTGTTATCGCTGCTGTGAATGACGCCGTGATAGGTCAAAATCAAGGCCTGCCGGCGATGTTGCCACTGCAGCAGCCGGCAGGTGCCGGTGCGGCGCAGCCACGCGTACGCGAGTTGCTTGAGAGCAGCGTTCATGATCAGGATGCCTTCGGGCTCAACTTGGGTGGAGGTTGCAAGCGCGGCGGCGCGGCCGGAATCTGCTTGCCCGCGCCCGCCTTTGCCCGCAGCGGTTGCGGCGCCGGAGCCGGCACGGCGGCGGCGGTGGACTGCAGGTGCAGGTTGTACATGATGCCGCTGAGCGCAACCAGCCAGTACAGCGAATCCAATTGATTGTAGTTGTGTGTCCACATGCCGGGCGCAACGCCGATCAAGGCGATTTCAAAAGACAGCGCATAGAGTTGCAAGGCGGTCGGCGGGACACCGTTCTGCAACGTCTTTCTGATCTTGCGAAAATGAATCCACGTCACCAGCGCCGCGGTAATCCAAATCAGGAATCCGACCACGCCAAATTCCGTCGCCACTTTAAGGAAGCTGTTGTGGGCATCGCGCACACCCACGTTTGACAGCACTTCTTCCGGCAGATACTTCAGCGAGACGTCGGGATAGTTGTCATAGCCGATGCCCATCGGGTAGTCCTTGATAATCTCAAAACTGGCGCGATTGATGATGTCGCGCGAGGCCGCGGAGCTTTCCGTACTGGGATCGAGAATGGTGGTCATGTACTCAAAATAGCCCGGCGGCGTCAGCACGAAGATGAACAACAGGCCGCCGACAGTCATCGGCAGCAGCGCCTTGAAGCGCATGCTGCCCGGGGCCAGCAGAAACAGCAGCACCACCGTCACCACCAGCGTCAGAAAGGTCGAGCGCATGCCCTCTTCGGTGTTGGGCAGAAAGTTGAGCACAAAGGGGATGACAAGAATGACAAAGAGCCGTTCCTTCCATTCGCCGTAGATGGCCAGCAAGATCATCAACGGCAGGAACATCATCAGGTGGGTGCCGGTGCCGCCGGTGGCGACGCCCACTTCGACGTCGTCGATCAGATCCCACTCGACGCCCCATTGCGCCATGAAGGAGGTATACCAGCAGCCCACGATGATGACATAGATCAAAATGCGCAGCTCACGCTCGGTCTTGATGATCTGCGTCATGAGCCACACGAACATGACGATCTTGGAGAATTCGAAGGCGCTGTCGAAGGCATGCGCAGGCGAGGCCACCGCCCACATGCTGGTGATGAAGGTCATGGCCGTGAACGCATAGAGCCACCGCATCGGCGGCCGCGTTGCCGTGGGCTGGGCGTGCAACTGCTCATAGTTGATGAAATAGGAAATGAGCAGCACGATGGTGGCGTAGAACTGGAAGCGAATGTTTTCCAGGCCCGCACCCAGGGCGCGCAGATTGAGATGAAACAGCATGACGTTCACGCACACGCCCACAAACGGCCGCCGCAGCGTCCAGGCGAGCGAGAACAGCAGCAAGACAATGGCTATCAGCGCACGGGTCGACACAATCGCGTTCCTTGAACTTGAGGCGCAGCCCGAAAACCCAATGCCACGGAACAGGCAAACGCGGGGAGCCACGCGGGCGAGGCAGCGCTCCCGGCAAATCGGGACTTACGGCACCACCGGGCGCGCCCGGCCGCACCAGCCATGGCGGCAGGCCTCCGCCCTCCCTGGTCATGTTTAGCTATACCCTCACTCCCGCCTTCAAGCGTAAAGCGTTAAGCCAGTGTGAAGCACTACTTCACGGCGGAGGACGACAGGCCCAGCCGGCCGGCAAGTGCCGTGAGCTTTTGCCGGTATTTCTTGGTGAATTTGGCCAGATCGCCTGACAATTCCTCCTGCAAACGCACCAGCCGCGGCGGCCGCCACAGCCAGAGCACGCCAATGTAAGTGACTGCGCCAGTGAGCACCATGCCGAGCAGCAGCCAAACGCTGTTGGGCCCGGAGATCTCGCTCACCAGGAAGCGAACGCCCAGAATAGCCGCGGCCATCGCCAGACTCGCACCACACGCCGGCATCTGCGGCGCCAAATACTCGCGCCAGCCGGTCGCGCTCACGCGCTTGAGCAGGCTCACCATTAGAAGCATCACCAGGAACGCCACCACCACCACCGCGATCGATACGCCGACGATGCCGTATTGCACGCCGATATATACTGCCGCCGTCAACAGGCCCAGCTCGATGAAACGCCGGTAGGCGGTGTGCTTCACGTAGCCGGTGGCGCTGATGACGGAATTCAGGAAGGGATCGATGGAACGCAGAATGCCGGCGAAACACATGATCTGCAACGGCAACACCATCGGCATCCATTTCTCGCCATAGACCAGAAAAACGAATTCCGGCGCGACCATCATCATGCCGATGAGCAGCGGATAGCTCGCCAGCGAAACCGTCAACAGTACTTTCTCCAGCCCGGCTTTGACCTTCTCCGGCTGATCCTGCACGCGCGAGAAAGTGGAAAACAGCACCGAGTTGAAGGCCTGACTGATGCGTTTCTGCGGCAGGCGCATGAGGTCAAAGGCTTTGGCGTAATAGCCGAGCTGTTGCGCGTTGAGATAACGGCCGATGAAGAAATAATCCACGTTGTCCGCCATCTCGCGGCAGAGATTCCGCACGAACACCCACCCGCCGAAGTGGAACAACTCCTTGCTGGCCTGGAAATCGAACTTGAGGCTGGGGCGCCAGCGGGCGGCGCGCGCCGACAGCACCGCGGTGGTGGTCGTGGCGATCCATTTGCTCAGGATCAGGCTCCACACGCCCAGGCCGAGCACGGCAAACGCAACCGAAGTGAAAATCTCCAGGAAGCGGTCGATCATGTCGATCTGCGCGTCGCGCTTGAAATTGAGATTGCGCTTCAGCAGCGTGGTGCCGGGATTGGAAAACGTGTCGAGCACCATGTAAACCGCCACCGCCGGCATCACCGTCCACAAGCGCGGCTCATGGAAATAATCCACCAGCAGCGGCAGGCCGAGCATGAGAATCACAAAGAGCGTGAGCTTGAAGCCCAGATCCATCACGAACAGGGTGCTGACGTGCTCCGGCCGGACTTCCTCACGGCGCTGGATCAGTCCCATGTTGAAACCGAACTCACCGAACTTGGTGGTGAAGCCGATGATGGTCGTGGCGATTTGCACGACGCCGAAGTCTTCGACGGCGAGCATCCGCGCCAGGGCTACGCTCGCGAAGAACTGAAAGAACGTGCCACTGAAGCGGGAAAGCGCGTTGTAGAGAATGCCTTCTTTGGCGTGATCACCGATGCTTTTGGATTTGGCAGACATGATTGGCAGTCACGCAGCTCCGGGTGCGGCGCCGCGCAGGGTGCGAGTTCAGGGTTTAAGCACGCGCAGCACCGCCGGCAGCAGGTTCTGCCGGAAGGCCTGCAACGTGGTCTCGAGGCTGACGCTGGTATCCAGCGGTTGAAAATCATAGCGCGCGCCGACCGCGGCATAGCGCTGGCGAATGTCATGCAATTGCGCGACTTCGAATTGCGGTTTACGGGCGTGAATCACTTCCGGAGGCGCATCCAGCAGGATGACGAGATCGGCGCGCGGATACGTCCGGCACATCCACTCGCGAATGCCGTGGAAATAGTCCATCGGGCGGTTTTTGTAACCGATCAACACGTCGTAGATGTAGCGATCGGCCAGCACGATGCGGCCGCGGCGCAGCTTGGGCAGCACCTCGGCGTAATAGCGATACCACAACTCGAGCGCGAGCGCCAGATAGAAAATCCCGCCTTTGAAGTGGCGCCAGGCCCGCGTGATTGGCCCGGGCGTGGCGGGTTCGACCTCGCGGTTCTGATATCTGGCCTTGTCTTCCGGGCGATAGGGTTTGAAGTTGAGCAGGCTGAGAATCTTGTGCAGCGGCAGCCGGCTCTGGCCCCAGGGCCCGAGATAGACGATATCCGTCGTGAGCGTGGCGCTGCGGAATTCCGCGCGCAGCGCTTTGGTGATCGAGCTTTTGCCGCAGCCATCCGGACCGAGAAAAACGATGAGCGCGCCGCGGCGCGGGCCGAACCATTTCTCCCGGACGCCGGCGAGCGCCAGGCGCAGCCGGCGCACGGCATTTTGCCGGGGATGAAACCACAGCATGCGCAACATGCGGCGCCGCAAATGCTGCACGGCTTTGGGATGGTCTGCCAGCTTCGCAAAGTTCCGCCGCGCTTCGTGGCTGGCCGCGCGCAAGCCGAACGCCTGCAAATGGCCGTCAAGGTAGGCCTCATCCAGACGCAGCAGCAACAGCTCTTCGAGCCGGCGGCGGTGTTTCGGTTGAATCTGTCCCTTGCCGAGAATGTTGTGCAGCAGCAGCGTCAGAAATTCATCTTCGAAGCTGGGAAACCAGTAGCGGCCCTCGCGCCGGCGGCGGTTGAGCACGGTGGCGGCATGCAAATACTCATAGCCCTGGTAAATCAGGCGCTCATGCACGTCGAGAATCTGCGGGCCGCTTTCTTCCCAGCGCAACAACACCAGTTTGCCGGGATTGCCGCGGCCGTCCTTGATCAACTGAAAACCGTGACGGCCGCAACAGCGGAGAAATTCCTGGCGCTGTGCGGCAGCCGTCAGCAGATCGAGATCACGCATGCCCAGCTTGTCGGGATGATCGCGCAACAAGACATACTCCACGCCGGCCGCTTCCAAGTCGCGCAACAGCGCCGCATAGGCGTTCTGGCCTGGCGGCGGCGCGGGGTTGGCGCCATGTTCGCTGCCGGTTTGGCGGGCAGAGGAGCGTGCGTTGGTTTCAATCATATTTGCGTCGGCATTGGCCTGCTGTCCGGTGAGGACGGCTTTCTTCATTCTGCGCGACGACGCGTTTTTCAACCGCGGCCTCATGGCAGAATCTCGCGTTCAAACAGCTCCAACACTTGGTGGAATTGGCGGCGGACGAAGCGGGCATTGAGGTTCTTCGGCGAGCCGAGATAGCCGCGCTGCCGGTGCAGCCAGTAGAGCATCACCACGCCGGGCCAGTCCGCCGGCTGGTAGCCGTAGCGTTCCGCCACTTCGTTGAAATGGCGCGGCGGCAAACCGGCGCTGCTCTTGATCAAGCGCAGGGCAATCACCGGCGGCACCTCGCGAAAGGAACGGCTGTCCAGGCGGATGAAAAAATGCAGCACGTCCATCGTGGGCAGCGAGAAAAAATCGGCCAGATCCCAATCGATCAAACCGGTGATTTCCCTGCTCTCCGGCGCGATCATGACATTCTTGATCGAAAAATCGCCGTGCACCAGCCCGCAAGCGAGGGTGCGGCCGCCGAATTGCCGGCGCCAATAGTCAGCCAGGCGCTGCAGGCGCCGGCGCACCTCCGGTGCCAGTGCGAGCCACTCCTGCACGGCTTCCAGCACTTCCAGGAAAAGACGGCGGAAGATCTCGTCATCCACACGCACCGGCCGGAGAAACTTTTCCTGAATGCCGAGCCAGCATTGCAGGATCTGGTGAATTAACTCCGGATCCTGCACCACGGCGGCGGGCAGGCGATCGAGTGACCGGCCGGGCAGAAAGCTCTCGAGCTGAAACCTCTGCTGTTCGAATTTGCCCGCAGCCAGCGTCACTGGAAAAAGCCGGCGTTGTTCCGGCGCCAGCCCTTCCGCCTGATGCAGCCGCGCGAGCGTGGTCGCGTTTTCCTGCAAGCGTTTTTCCGCCGAAGCAATGAGCGGGAGTTTCAGCAAAGCCTGCTGCGGCGCAGCCTGCGCCTGCCGCCACAATTCCACCTGCACCTTGCCGCCGCTGAGCACCCGGCCGGGCCCGCGCGCTTGCCAGCCGCTTTCTTCCGCCGGCGAGAGGTGCTGCAACAAGCGGCTGAGAAATGACGAAGCCGCAGCCGCGGATTTGCCTGCAATCAACAACCGTCCAGCGCCAGACTCGGCGGCGGCTCGCGCCGGGCGCACCGCCCTGCCGCCAGTATCACAGGAGATCCATTTCGGCCGCATGAAATCCGGCGACACGCGCAGCTCGGCGCGTACGAGCTGCAGCAGTGCGGGAAATATCGCAACCACTTGCTCGCGCGAAAGCGCCGGCGAATTCCGCAAACACAGCCGCACGGCGCCGGCCGGCAGGGCCGGAGCCCCGCGACCGAGCAGGCGGCGCAGCATGCGCTTGCTCCAATCTGCCAGCGCGGGCGCACCCGCCCCGCGCACGAACAGCAACCATTCTTCCTCGCCGGTGGCAGCGGTTTGAACGCGCTCCGCAAAGGCGGCGAGTTGGCCGCTGAAAAATTCCCGGGCGCCGGCCAGGACGATGATTTGATCATAGGGCCCGGTGATGGCCGCCAGCGCCGGCAGAACCTCGAGATTATCGAGCTGCTTGAGGCGGGCCAGTTCGGAGAGAATTTCCGCCTCCTCGGTATTCAATCCGGCAATTTCCACGCGGCGTAAATGGCGCGCGAAAGCCAGCGGCACCGCGGTCAATCCGGAGCAATAAACCAGCGCGGATTTGCCGGCCGGCAGGCGCGTGAAAAATTTCCAAGCCCCGGGCAATTCATAGATGCCGTCGTTGATAAAATCAGCGCCCAGATTGTCCGGCAAGGTCAAGTAGAATTGCGTGAAACGGGGCAGGATCGGAGTGCGGTGGCCCATGGAAGAGAGGCGAGGGTTTACGTTGCCAGCTTGGAGTTGATCGCGGTCCGCAGCCGGGCTTCGCGCGCGCGCCAAATCTGCAGGCGCTCCTCCCGCTGTTGTTGCACCGCCGCCTGATATTCCGGCCAGTCCGCCTGCAGGCTTCTAACGCTCGCAACGATGCCGGCCGGAGAATTGTCAACGAACAGCGCCGCCTTGCCGAACGTCTGCCGCAGCAGTGGCCAATCGGACGTGATGATGGGTGTGCCGAGCGCGAGCGCCTCGTAGGCGCCGCGCTGCATGGTGTGATCGCGCGTGGTCAAGACCATCACGGCGTGGCACCCTTTGATCAAGCCGGCATATTGGTCGAGCGGCAGAAAGTCGGTGAAACGCATGTTGTCCGGCTTGCCGTTGAGCAAACGCGCGGGCGCGTCTTTGAGCTTGCCGGTCACGTAGAAATCCACCTCGGGCAACTGCCGCGCCGCCTCCCAGATGTTGTCCAGCGGCTCGTCGGGATTGTAGCTGCACACCACCGTCACCGTGAAACGGCCGTTGAACGGAAACTCGCCGACGCGCTTGAATTGCACCGGCAAATCGCCGATCACCACGAACGGCGCGCGCCATTTTTCCACCCGGCCGGCGAGATGCTCGTTGGTCACGATATTGGTCAAGGCGCGGCGGTAAAACCAGGCATTCAGAAACAGCAGCGGTCGCCAGCGTGCCATGGTGAATGCGGCGGTGTGCGTGTCGGTGAGATAGCCCGCGCCCGACAGCCGGCAATAAAGATAGGCTGGCACGCAAATGAAAATCGGCGGTACCATCACCAGCACCACCCGCGGCCGCTCGCGCCAGAGCAGCTTCCAGGTCATCCACATCTGCACCAGATATTTCAGCGCCACGGTGAAGTAGTTGCTGCCCAAGCTTCCGGCATAGACCATCCTGGAGCTGCCGCCCAGCAGCCGCGCAAGGTTGTCGCTGCGGCTGCAATTCTCCGCCCAGGAGATGAAAAGAATTTTGTGACTATTCGTCGTGGCCATTGGTCGCACTCGCCGCGCTGCTGTTCCAAAACTTGAATTCCGCCGACCGATGCTCGTGGTAAGCCTGCGGCTCGGCCTCCAGCCAGGATGCGGTGAGGCGCGCCGCCTGCTGGAGTTGCTCCATGCTTTCGTCTTTGCGGAAGCGCAGATAGAGCCGGTTCATCTGCTCTGCCTCCTCCGGCTCACCCTGGGCGGTGTAACACTCTTTGAGATAGAAATAGGCGGTGGCATTTTCCGGGTCGATGCGCAGGGCACGTCGCAAGGAACGGATCGCGCGCGAGTAATCCTGGCGGAGATAGTGCAGCCGCCCCATCTCCAGGTGCATGCCCCGGTCGTCGTCGTGATTGTCGATCGCTTCTTTGAGCTCATCGAGCGCCGCCTCGTAGTCGCCCTCCGCCTTGTAGGCAAGACTGAGAAAATAGCGGCCGCGCGAGGAACTGGGCGCAATCGACAAGGCGTGCCGCAGCGCGGTCTTGGCTTGTGCCACCTTGCCGCTTTTCATCCAAACGATGCCGAGATTGATCCAGGGATTGTGTTCCAGCGGCGCGCGCACGCTGCCGCTCAGAAACGCCCGCTCGGCGCCGGCCAGATCATTCTGGCGCAAGAGGCCAATGCCGTAGTCATTCCAGCGCTCCTTGTCCGCCGGCACGTAGCTTTCCATGTAGCTCTGATGCCGCATGAGATTGTAATCGACACGCAGTGTGGCTTCGGCGCGTGCCATTTGAATCACAGGCAGTGGCCGGCCGGTCGGGAGTGAAGTGGGCGGATCATTCTCCGTACCCGCCAACGGCAGGCTGGCGGTTTGAATCTTGCGATAATTGACTTTGGCAATCAGGCGAATCTGCTCGCCGCTGCTCGGTGGAATGGTGAAACGGTAGCGGATCACCTCGGCGCTGTTGGGCGGCAGCAGGTTGACAAAGGAGGCGCCTGCCGCCTTCCAGCTCTCAAAATGATAAATGCGGCGGCCGAGACTGTCCACCATGGCGGCGCCGAATAGATGTGCCGTGGGATCGATACGGCCATTGACATGCCCGTCCGTGCCGCCGCTCCAACAAATCACCTGGCCGTGGTTGTCGACGGCGAGAAACTCCACCCAGGCTTCGGCCATGTCCGAGGCGCCGGCGGGAAAATTGTGGCCGAGGTTACGCGAGCGCACCACGACGTCAATGCGCACCGACTCGCCGGGATGCACCGCAACGTCCTGCCGGTTGATCGGCGCGATGACAGCAGATTGCGGGGCCGGCGATTGCATGCCGGGTGCCATGTGCCAAAAAGCCTCTTGATCGCTGCACAGTGTGGCGGGCGCTATCCGCGTTTCGATAGGCGCGGGCGGAGCGGCGCTGCTGGAATCCGGCTCTGGTCGCTTGGCAGCGGGCGTGGGCGTCAGGCTGGCCGCGAAGATGTCCACCGTGATCTTGTTGTCTTGCAGAAAGGCCTCGGTGGCGGCGAGCTGTGCGGCGTCGCCGCGCCAAACCGGCAGGGCGGTATTGGCGCCGAGAAAACGATGATCAGGAGCTTTTCCGTCGGTCGCGCCGGCATCCTGCGAGGGCACACGCGCCATGTGGCAATCGGTGCAGGTTTGTTTCACTGCCGGCCGGTAAAAATCGCGCACCGCCTGCCGCGAATAGCCGCTGTTCTGCCAACTGTCATAGTCGTTCATGACCTGCAACCAGCGGCCCTGATTGAGGGGATAATCAACGGCCGATTTGTGGCAGGTCGAGCAGAATTCGCTGGCGCCGTTGGTGAGCACCGGCTTCATATAGGTTTCGCGATGCGGCGCAGGATCAAGATGAACAAACCAGGCATAGATACGGCGCAGCAGCGCGTTCTCACTGCTCGCCAGAGAAAACAAGCCGGGCAAGCCCATGACGTAGTTGCCCTGGCCGAGCGTGGAATTCACCTGCCTCACGCCGTGACAGGCGGTGCATCCGATGGCCGCGTGTGCCTGGGCGTGTTGCTCCTGCTGCTCCGGCGGTTTGCCGGCGGCGCCGGCCAGCAAGAGAGCCGGCGTGTGGCAGCCGGCACACCACTGCGCCGCGGCTTTGCCGGCCTGCTGCTGCACGGCCGCATAAGCGGGTTTGTACCACAGGCTTTGAAAAGCGGAGAAACTGTGGGCTGAGCTGCGCCATTGCTCATAGATCTCCGTGTGACAGCCGGACTCGCCGCACGTTTTGGAGTCATTCAGGAAGTCGGTGATCATGGTGTCCTTGGCGGCGGTTGCGGCGGCCGAGGCGAAAAAGGGGCCGGACTCGCCGTCCATCGCCAGATCGGCGAGCGTGAACGGCGCGATTTCCGGGTTTTCCGGAATGCCGTCATCATCAGGGAACACAAAATCGGCAACCTGCGCCAGCATGGGCAGGCAAAGGGAAATCACCGCGAACACCATCAACAGACGGCCGGCGGTGTTGATGGGGTTGGAGATGCTGATTTGATGGCCGATGTTGCGAATTGCTTTGATCAGCAACACGATCGCCAGCAAACAACCGATGACGTGCACCGCGAGCAGCCATTCGTTCCAACTGTGCACGCCCGCCACCGTCAGATAAACGCCGATGCCCATGCCGGCAAGCAGCAGCCAGTAGCCGAGGTAGCCGAAATAGCGGGCGATGTCGTTGCCCTTGGGCGTCTCTTCCCGCAAGAAGGTGAGGCCATGCCACAGCACCAGCACCAATACGAATATCCCCAGCCCGACATGCAGAAAGACGTTGAGCAAGTAGAAAAGCGAAGCATGGGCAAAAGCAGCGAGGTAGCCACTGTTCATGAAGAGAAGAATGAGACTGCCAAAGAGCAATTTTTCGAGCAGAGGGCGCTGCGAAGCTTTGGTGTCCGTGCTGTTCATGCGCGCTGAAAACTCATGAGAAGCCCGGGCGCGGTCGCGGGAACGAGCATTCCCGCTGCGAGATCAGGCTTGGGTGACGTGCTATTAAGAATTGGTAATGCAGTTTTAATCTTGAGTTTACCGCAATCGAAGTCAAAGCCATAAGTACCGGCCTTCCAGGCCTGTGCGGAAGACCCCGGCGCGATTTCAAAAACGCAACCGGGCCGCGGTCGAGCCGGCAAAAGCCGTCCTGCCAGGCGCGCCCTGCGTTGGCCGCCTGCGTCGAGTCACAGCCGCGCGCAACGGTGCGGCTGCCGGCCGCCTTATCTACCACAGCCGCAGAATCAAATCGGAATGCCGGCTGGTGCTCAGAGCGCCACCGCACGCGGCCGCGGCGGCGTGGTGGTTGCCGTGCGATTGTAATGCGCCACCAGCCGCTGGTAGAGATCCTCACAAAGCGCTTCAATCTCAGGTGGGATCGGCGGGAATGATTCCTTGCGGATGGAAGAATCATAGACTTCATCGACATACTTGTCTTGGAAGGGAATGCCGATGAAATCAAAGACGCGGCGGAATTGCTCCTGCGGGCGGCTGACCAAGTCTTCGTATTTGACCTGCAACACCGCGCTGCGCTGGAAAAGTTTCTGATCCAAAAACAAATGATTCTGCAAATACCACATCAAAGCGTGCGCGGCGTGAGAAGACATTTCTTCATCATAAAGCCGCTGCACCAGCGCGATCTTGTCTGGGGTCAAGCCGCCGGCGCGCCAGCCCGCAGCCGCCAGGTTGCCGGCGGCAATCTGACGCAAATTCTTGCGGCCGTGGCCCCATTTGCGCGCCGCCGAGTTGACCGCATCCTTGAAATAGCGGAAAATCCACACCGCCTTGCCGTCGGGGAAATAGTCGAGCAGCTCGGCGGCGCGGTAGGATTCACAACTCGGCTTGAAGGCCACCACCGGAAAGGAGCTGCGGCGAAGCAACTCGGCAATATCCGCCTTGTCCTTGAGCAGGTTGCGGTTGAAGGCGCGCGAATTGCCTTCCTTGTAGGTCATCACGTCCAGCGAGCGGCTGAACACATCCATCGGCAGGCGGGTGCCGGAGCGGTGTGAGCCGAAAACAAAAACTGCTCGCGTGGGAGCTGCGGGCCGGTGGCCAAGATTGTAGAACGCGCGGCAAGTGATCTTGTAAATGCGCTGACTCTTTTGCTTGATCCGGACGCTGAGGGGTTTGGGCATCGTTCGACCTTTTCATATGAATCTGTGCAAATGTCTTGGCTTCATCCGGGCAGGCGTTTTCCCGGAAGGCCGCGCGGTTCACTTCGCCATCACCGGCGTGGTCATTACGCGGCTGCCTCAAACAGGAGAGAGAGTTCTTCGCCCAGCGTGTCCCGCACGCCGAGCTGCTGCGCCCGCTGTCGCCACGATTTGGCGTCACCGGCGCAGTGGGCTGCGGCTGCCGGCTGCGCCAGGGCCGCAAGCACGGCTTGCACAAACGACTCGACTTCGCCGTCGTGATACGTCAACACGCCCGGCGGCCGCGCGCCATTCTCACTGGCCACGACGCGAGTGCCCAGCATCAACGCCTCCAGCACGCTCGAGGACACACCATCGCCCACGGGCGTGCGGATGTAGACCCGGCACGCT
Source organism: bacterium (assembly GCA_023150945.1). NCBI lineage: Bacteria > bacterium. The sequence continues at coordinate 66,844 of JAKLJX010000002.1, forward strand.
TCCAACACCGCCAGAAAGTCACCGTGATCGAGATCGCCGGCGCTGCAGGTATTTGCGCTGAGTTGGTACCGGCGCAGCTTTTCCTGCAGTGCCTCCTGCTCGCGATCGGCGCCCATCAGAATGAGGCCCAAACGCGGCACCGCCGCCACGACTTGCGCCATGGCCTGCAGGAAGAAATCGATGTTGAAATCCGACCGCAGATAGATGTAACTGCACACGAGGGGATCATGCCTCTGCACGAACGCGGCCAGACTTGCCGGCAAAGCGGTCTTGTCTTCGATATACTCCAGGCAAAACGCCGGAATCGGAATGATCTTCTCCGGCCGGATGCCATACTCGACGATGCGCGCCTTGACCTCGTCATTGTTGCAGATGATCCGGCCGGCCAGCAGGAAGATCAGGCGAAAGACGTTGTCGAGCCAAAACTTGTTTTGCCGGGGGAAATAATCCTGCGCCACGCCGGCATGAAACGTGAGCACCGCCCGCCGGCCGCAGAGCAGGCTGAGGCATTCCGCCACCAGCGCCAGCAGCGGGCTTTTGGTGGATTTGCCGTTGAGGTGCATGTGCACGAGATAGCCGCGTGCACAGAAGCGCAAAACCTTGACGGCATAGTCCCAGCCGCTGAGCACGGGGACGAATTCGCCGTTTGCCACCTTGCGATTCTTGTTGGTGTTCATCACCACGCAGGTGTGGCCGGCGGCCTCGATGTACCGTTTCAGCATTTTGATGCGGACAGACCATCCCGTGCCGGGCGGCGGATACGGCCCGATTTGCAGAATCCGATACGGCATCGCTCCCCTCAACTCCCCGCATCCGCGCCGGCAGTCTGCCGCAGCGCCAGCCGTGCGGCGGCTGCCCCCGTCAATTCCTCCGGATCGACCGCCGCGCTGCGATCGGCCGGCACCGTCAAGGCACATTTCATATCAGCGGCTTTTTCCAATGCAAAAATCTCGTTGCTGGCGATTTTCAAGTTTCGTCCGCGCACCATGGTCACCTCATGCCGGGCCGGCATTCGCAGGCGGTGCTCGAAAATGATTTCCGCGTCAGTGCTCACCTCTGCCACACGCTGCCTGCTGCCGGTGAAGTTGAAGATGATGCGATCCTCCCAGTCGGCCGTGCTCAATTCCAGCACGAACGGTTCTGAACTCGCAGTGCCGTGCCGGCCTGCCGCGGCAACCCGCAGACGCGGCAGCTCCGCGGCCACCGGCATCAGCAAAGTGGCGAATTGTACCGGCATGGCAGCGGAGGAGCGGAAACGCAACACCGGCGCTGCCTGTTGACGGCCATAGCCGGGCGCCAGCCATCCCGCCTCGGGATTTTCTCCGCCGCAGAAGAAGTCCGCTGTCTGAGCCGGCGCGCTGATTTCAGCGAGCAGCAGGTTTTTGTGATCCGGCCGGCGCGCCACGAGCCACTCGCCGGCCGGCTCGAGTTGGCTGTGCGGATCAAAGTGAAACCACCGGTCGACGACGTGTTCCCCTTCACCTTCGAGACTGTCAAGAATGAGCCAATATGCCTGCGGCCGGTAGAAAATGCCGCGGCGGTGGCGCAGATTGAAACCGAAACCCACGTAGGCGGCTTCCACAAAAGTGAAATCTTCCCGGCTGGTGAAATAGGTTTGCGTAACCGGCGGCACGTGGGAATATCCCAGCCGGCCCACGATTTTGCAGGCGCTGCGGCCGTCGATGGTAATGGTATTGTGCGCGCAGCCGCTACGAAAGTGATTCTGCCGGCTCAACTCGCCGTTGTAGCACCACATGCCCGAATCGCGCAGTATCGCCTCGCCGTGCGCGCACAGGGTGAATGCCAAAGCATCGGCGTGGCCGTGCGCGGTGGAGACGGTTTCATCGGCATGCAGGCCGTGGCTTTGCGGTCCGCAATCAAAAATCATGTGCTGATCATCGGGTTCCCAGCCGCTGCGCAGAATCGCATAGCCGCTCTCGGCAAACAGGCGCGTGGTTGCGGCCGGCGTAAAGCTTGCGAGACTCGCGAAGCGGGCCGGGCTTTCCGGGCCGAGCAGCCACAAGCAGCATTCATCGCAAGCGCCTGCCTGCTGCTTGAAATCGCCGCGCTGAAACACCAGCGCGCCAAGCGCCAGCACGTGACGAAAATCCCATGCCGGCCGCTCGGCAAACAGAAACGCGGTGGCATCATCATTGTCACCGAGCATGGGATGACGGCCGTCGGGCTGCTGGCTCCACATGCCAAACTCGAGCGCCCTCTCCAAACGCGTGCGCATTTCCGGCGGCACACTCACGCCGTTGCGCTCCGCCAGCAGCAGGGCGAGCAGATACAAGCTCAGCGTGAAATGATGGTAGGAAATGGCCTGCTCCACACACATGCCGTCCGCGTGAAATTGTTTGGTTACTTCCTCGCAGAGAATTCTCCAGCCCGTGGCGCGCCACTGCCGGCTCTGCGGAAATTCCGGGAACAGCATTCCCAGATGGAACAGCGCCGTGGCTTCGCCAATGAGGTGATTGTAGGGACTGGTAAAAAAGGAAAGATGCCGGTGCAGGTAATGTCCGTGCAGTTGCAGCGTGCGCAACAGGAGGGCATGCGTGCGCGTCTCCAGCACCTCCGCTTCCAGGCAGAAGAAGTACCCGCTGATCCATGCCAGGGCGCGCAGCCCCACTTCCAGCGCGCTGGTCCAATTCACGCCGTGCAAATAGGGATTCTGGCGCATCCAGCTCACCGCCTGGGTGAAGAATTCCAGGGCGTATTTCGTTTCGCCGGTAAGCCAAAAAGCCTTGCCCAGAATGGTGAAATGTTGATGGCGATTCAACTCCCACACGTGTTTCACATCCCCCGGCAGCCGCCGGCCGCCATCCGTTTGGCCGTAGTAGCGCAACTCGGTGTAGAAATCGCGGGGCCAGGACTGCAGCGAGAGCGGGTCGCGATGCCAGTCGATTTCGTCGGCGCAGGTGTGGTGGACGCCAAAGAAGGAAAACTCGTGTGCGAGGTATTTGCCGGCTGCGGCCAGCGTTTCGGCAGGCACATGCGGCAGGTGTTGCTGAAGGGCAGCGAGAACCTGCGGGCGATCCTGCGGCGCCAGAAAGTATTTCGGCTGCAGGCCGTGATAGCCCTCCCCGCGCGCGCGGGTGCGCATATGCTCGAGCAAATAGTCTTCGGCTGCGCGCCAGCGCCGGTTGGCAACCGCTTCCGCGTACGGCCCGCGATAGTCGGAGGGCAGCTCAAAAGCGGTGAGGAAACGCTCGGGGGCGAGAAAGTCGCGGCGGCGATGTGACAGCTTGCTGAGCTTCTTCGTGCCCGCTATTTTCAGACGATAGCCGACCTCGTCCAACGACATGCTTTTGATTCTTTTCAGATTCATCACGAATACTCGCAGCCCATCATTGCTGGCACATTTGCATCAACCATTGATTATAGCACCGAAAGACATGCCGGTTGAAAAGGTAGACAGCCGGAGAAAGGCGATCCCGCAGGGTCATCACTTTCTTGCGCATGATCGCGCTGTAGTTGTTGATGACGTGTTTGATCCAGAAGAGGCGGAACAGCACGTCCTGTTCGATCGGCTGCTGTTCGCGGCCGGCGCCGAGGTTGTAGCCCGCCAGAAAAGCCTGTTGCGCGGCTTGAATGGCCGGCGCGGCAAAAACGGGCTTGTGCAAATAGCCCTGCAGGCGGTGATGAAAGTAGGTGACGTCGTTGTAGAGCGAGCCGGGTTTGAACATGGCGAAATCCATCACCGTCACGCCGGCGGGGCCGGCGAGCACGTTGAAGGGCGCATAGTCACCGTGGCAGCCGCACTGGCCGAGTTGCGCCGCCGGCACCCTGGCGATCATTGTTTCCAGACAGCGGCGCACCAGTTGGCGGTGCGTTTCGTTGAAAGGCGCCTCGCCTGCCACCAATCGCTGCAACCGGATATCGACGTACTCCAACAGTTCCTCCGGTTGATAGGGTTGCGCCTCGCCCGTGGCGCGCTGAATGGCGGCGAGCGCTGCGCCGGCAAGGCGACAAGCCGTAAGCACGGCCGTGCGTTTGTCGCGCTTGTGCCAGCGCTTGCAGGCGGTTTCGATCAGATTGGCAATCGGCTCGCCTTGCGCCTCTTCCGTGACGATGGCGAGCAGATCGGGATAATAGGCCAACGGCCGCACGACGCTATAGCGGTGGCTGCCATTCAAGCTGGCATGCAACCTCTGCGCGGCTTCGAATTCGGTGCGCAGCTTGGCCTGAGGTTTGGCGGGATTGTCGCGGTGCTTGGGCGCGAGCTTGTAGACTTTGGCGTAGATGAAGCGGGTGGCCCGGCCGCCGGCCTCTTCAATGCGCAGGCGATAGACGGTGGAATACGCGCGCTTGATTTCACCGGCGCGTGCAATCCGGCCGGCTGGCGCCTCCTGCCACAACGCCGGGGAGGCCGTGGCCGTCAATCGCCGCACCACTTCCGCGATTGCTTCAGCCATTGGGCATACACTGGAGGAATTCTTGATGCAATTGCTTGGTCAGCTCGACGCCGTTGTAGGCCGTGAAGGCGCCGTTGACCGAGGGCGGCTGCAGCGCGCCGCTGCGGAAATCATGCACCAGGCGCAGCAGGCAATTCTCGATTTCGGCGAGATTGTCGGGATCGGCGATCAGGCCCAGGTTGTTGTTGCGCACCACGTCGGCGGTCGCGCCCTGCGGCGTAATCGCCAAGATCGTCTTGCGCATGCCGATGTATTCGTAAATCTTGCCGGGCACCGACATGCTGGTGCCGGGCTGCAGAATCAAAAGCACGTCGCTTTCGAGCTGATAGTGCAGCGCCTCCTGGTGCGACACCGGCGGCAGCACTTGAATCACCTGCCGCAACGCCTCGCCGCATTCGAAACTGCTGTACAGCTCGGGCGCCACCGTGCCGATGAAGCGTAGCTCCAGCTCCGCCGGGCTGACCCCGTGCCTGGAAATGAGATGCTCGCAGGCGGTGAAAAAATTCTGCGGATTGCGCTTGCGGTAGAGCGCACCGGTGTGCGTGATCACGAGTTTCCTGCTCGTGCGCGGCGCAGCAACGGCACCGAGTTGGACGAAATCCTGGGGATCGAAGCCGTTGGTGATGACGCTGAACTTGCGGCTGAGCTGCGCGCCATAGTATTCGGCAAAATCCTTGCGGATCCATTCGGTGTTCAGAATGACGCGATCAGCCGCGGTCACGAACCGGCGCTCCAAATAGGTTGCCGCCTTGCCGCGCACCGAGTCGCCGAGAATTTCAGCTTTCCAGGGCGCGCGCGCCCAGGGATCGCGAAAGTCCGCCACCCAGGGCAGGCCGGTCAACTTCTTCAGCCAGTGCGCAATGAGATGATCGGTAAATGGCGGCGCGGTGGAATAGATCAGGTCGAACTTCTCGCGGCGGTGCAGTCGCAAACCCTCCGCAACCGCATGGGGCAACCAGTTCACGTCCTTGTCGGGAATGGTGAGCAGGTCGTAGACCAGGTCCTTGCCTTTTTGCACCAAGCCCCGGCGTTTCTTGCCGGCGGCAGCCGTGGGATTCGCCGGCACAGCAGCGGGCCGGGCGGGAATCGGTTCCGTCTGCCCGCCCAACACGGCCGGCCGTGCCTGCCGCCGGCTGTCGCGCAAGAGGTTCTTCAAGCGAAAGACGCTGGTCGTGCCGTGGAAGACCGGCGTGGTGACGATCTTGATCGTCGCCGGAATTTTTTTGACGAGATCGCGATCAATGGGCGATTGCGCCGGATAATGGCGTTCCGCCGGCGTCAGGACGGTGAGGTCCCAGCCCAACTCGGGCAAGTAACGCGCAAACCGCACGCTGCGATGCACGCCCGCGCGCGCCAACGGAGGAAAGATGTAAGCGATGAAGAGAACTTTTTTTCGTGGTCGTGACAAGAGTCACCCCTCTGCTGTAAGTGCCGTGCGTCAAGATCGGGAGGTGAATCAAGTGTCGGCCGGGCCGCGGCGCCGGCGCGCGCTACCAGCAAACGCCGTGATAGTTCGGCTGCGAGCCGCCATTGTCCGGCAACAGGCGGACGAGATCGATGATGATCTGCTCCGGTTTGCGCTTCTCGAAAACCGCCGCATATTCGCGGTTGCCGTTGCCGATGATGATGACTTCCGCGAACTCGATGATTTCATCCAGCGAGCGGCAGAGCAGGGAAGATAGATGCGGAATCTCTTTCTCGATGTATTCCTTGTTGCCGCCCATCAGGCGCGCCATCGCCACGTCGCCGTCGAGGATGCGCAATTCATGGCCCTTACCCAGCAGCGTTTCCGTGAGCAGCACCAGCGGGCTTTCGCGCAAGTCATCGGTGCCGGCTTTGAAACTCAGACCGAGGATGCCGATTTTGCGCTTGCCCTGCGCCAGCACCATCTCGACCACGCGATGCAAATGGCGCTCATTGCTCGGCAGCACCGCTTCCAGCAGCGGCAGGCTGAGATCCTGCGATTTGGCATGATACAACAAGGCGCGCAGATCCTTGGGCAGGCAGGAACCGCCAAAGGCAAAACCCGGTCGCAAATAGGCTTTGGAGATGTTGAGCTTGGTGTCGAGGGTGAACAAGTCCATCACTTCGTGGCTGTCGATGCCCAGGCTTTTGCAGTATGCCCCCAGCTCGTTGGCAAAGGTGATCTTCAAGGCATGATAAATGTTGCTGGCATATTTGACCGTTTCCGCGACTTCCAGATTGGTGACGTAAAACGGCGCGGCCACGCCCGCATAGAGCTGGCGCACGTGTTCGGCGCTGGCCTGGTCGCGCGCGCCCACGATGGTGAAGGGCGGTGAGTCAAAATCCTTCACCGAGCTGCCTTCGCGCAGAAACTCGGGATTGAAGCACACGCTGAAGCCGCGGCCGTGGGCCTTGCCGGATTCGCGCTCCATCAACGGGATAATCTGGCGATTGACCGTGCCGGGCACGACCGTGCTGCGCACCACTACCAGGTGATCTTCCTTCTTCGCGCGCAGGGCCTGCGCAATGCTCTTGCACACACTGAATACGCTGCTGAGGCTGAGCGAGCCGTTGCCATTGCTGGGCGTGCCCACGCAAATCAAGCTCAACTCGGAGTTGGCGATCGCCGTGTCGATGTCGGTCGTCGCCCGCAGCCGGCCGGCCTGCACCTGCTCCATCACCAGGTCACCAATCTCCTCCTCGACAATCGGGCTTTTGCCGTCGTTGAGCAATCCCACTTTTTGCAGATTGACATCCACGCCCGTCACCTGATGGCCCAAGCGTGCAAAACAAGCGCTGGTCACCGTGCCGACGTAACCCAGTCCAAATATGCTGATTCTCATGACATCCTCTCAGACTTGACAGGCATCCTTACCTCGAACTTCCCGCGGCCACGCGCAGAAATGCTGGCAACCTGCGCTGGCGCCACGTGTGCCCGCGGAAGAATTTGGTTCAGTTAAACAAACATAGCTACTTGCAAAAACGTGATTTGCGGAAGAAATGCTGTCGCGCGCACGCACTTCCGGCGGTTTGACTCGCCGCAGCCGTCTACTCAGCGATCGGGCTTTTCCCGCCGTTCGCCGAAAACTTGCCCAGCTCGATCGTCGCCACGACTTCATGCAATGCCGGAATCGTGCGAATGCGCCGCAATTCGAGCAAATCGCTGTTGCCGTCCACGAAACCGTGCGCGGAAGTGACGGAAGAAACGAACCCGGATTCGCCCACCATGCGCTTGACGTTGTCGTTGTAGTAGCGATAGGGGCCGCTGTTGGGCACGGAAAAATGGCGAATCGGCAGGCCGAGCACGGATTCGAGCTTGTGCTTGCAGCCGGCAATCTCGCGGCGGGCATCTTCTGGTGCGGCATTGGGCAAATTGAGATGGGACACCGTGTGGCCGCCGACGCTCATGCCCTGGGCGAGCATTTCGCGCACTTGCTCCCAAGTCAACATGAGGCGCGCGGCCGTGGCTTGCCATTCGGCGGTGGCAAGCTGGGCACGAAGCTGCTGGCGCACGGTTTCGCGCACGCGGCGGTCGTTGCTCTTGATGATCTTGATCACCGTGCGCTTGGCCTGCTCGCGCTCCTGCGGCGTGCGCAAGTTCAAATCATGCGTGGTGCCGTTGAACTCCAACCGCAAGGCCGGCTGCGGGCTGCGTTCCAAAAGATAATTCACCTCCGCCAGCCAAAGCGTCTCTTTGCGATCGATGCAGTCCGTGGTCAAATAGAAAATGCCGGTGGCGCCATATTGCTTGAGAATGCGGGCCGCGATGAGATTGTCGGCATAACCGTCGTCAAAAGTGAACACCACCGCGTTCCTGGGCAGCGGCCGGCCGGCGAGCAGCGCATCGACGACTTGATCGAGCGAAACCACGCGGTATTTGCGGGCAAAGTAGCGCACATGGCGCTCGAACTCGCGGACGGAGACACTGATGCTGGGGCTGGTGTAGAGGTTGTCCGCGGGATCGGCCACGGCATGATAGCGCAGCAGCGCAGCCCGGCGATTGGGAAAAAACAGCCGCAGCAGCGCGAAGAAACCGCCATGGAACAGCATCGCCTTGATCAGGCCGGTCAACCGCATTTTAAGATGGCGTACTGGCATAAACTTCCTGTCACGTCCCGGGTTCCCGCACGGTCTGCCACATGGTGAATGATTGCCCGCGATAGTAGTTCAGAATACCCAGCAGCGAGGCATAGTTGACCAGGCAGAAGTAAAACGGCACGTAGATCGCGCGCGGCATCGCCGGCCGCTGCGATTGCAGCCAGCCGAGCAGCGCGAGCACGTAGAACAGCGCCTGGCCGGCGCCGGTCACCAAATAGAACGGCGCGACCGTAAGCAGAAACGCATTGCTGAGCAGTGCGCCGGCCATGAACACCGGGATCAACCAACGCAGCAGCTTGTGGGAAAACACCTGCACCGCAAAGAAACCGAAGCGCAGCGGATTCAACACCGCGGCCACCCGCCACAGGCCGCGCCAGGCGCGATTGACGATGCGCACCTTGCGTTGAAACTCCTTGGCAAACGTGTCGCCGGCGTCTTCATAAGAAATGGCCTCCGGCTCATAAACGTTGCGATAGCCCTGCGCCGTAATCTGCAGCGGGTTGACGAAGTCGCTGAGATCCGAAGGCTGCATCGGTTTGAACAAGCGCTTGCGGATGGCGTAAATGGCGCCGTCGCCGCCCACCAGCGAACCGACATTGCTTTCCATCTTCTTCAACGCCAGCTCATAGCGCCAGTACAAGTTCTCGCTGGCGCTCGACTGGCTGCCGTCCGTCACGTTGTAGCGCGATTCGCCGGTGACGCAGCCCACGCGCGCGTCCGCAAAATTGCGCACCATCCGCCGCACAGTGTCGCGATGATACATGGCGTTGGCATCGGAGAAGATGACGATTTCACCCCGCGCCAACGGCAGTGCGGCATTCAAACCCGCGGTTTTGCCGCTGCGCGTGGGCAGGCGCAGCAGCCGCACGCCACGCGCTTCATACCCGCGCACGAGAGCATCGGTGCCGTCGTCTGAGCAGTCGGAGATCACGATGATCTCCAGCTTGCCGGGCGGATAATCCAGGGCCAGGCTGTTGTCGAGCTTGCGCCGGACGACGCCGGCTTCGTTGTAGGCACTGATCAGCAGGGTGACCTCCGGCTCGGTCGCGCGGCGATCAACCGGCGCGGCCGGCGCCACCCGGTTCCTCACCCAAAGCAAAAGCGGGTAACCAGCATAGACCCAAATGATGAGACTGACACACAACCAAAAGACGAAGACCATGCTGCACGCTGCAAGAATGAATCGGGAGTGGAACGATGATCCCGCCCGAGATCATCAAGGAATGTTTTTGACGATGGCCGGCCCGACCAGGCGCGTGACGGCCAGCGGCAACCGCTGCCAAATTTGAATTGCCATCTGATACTTGGCGTTGTGGGGGCTGAGGTCGGGAAGGGTCGTGGCGCCGTTGGCGAGCCAGTATTGCCAATGCAGCGGCACCGGCCGGGCGCCCCATTGCTCTTTGAATTTGTAGGTGCCCTCATTGGGCGTGGACCGCCCGAAGTCGAAAAACTTGTAGCCCTGTTGAATGGCAAACTCCAGCACCGCCCAATACAACAACATGTTCGGCGCCAGCGCGTTGAACTCCCGCAAACTCGAGGCCCACGGAATCTCCAGCGTCTGGCGAAAGCCGAAAACGAAACCCGCGGCCAGCGGCTGCTCCCCACGATACACCGTGCAAATGTGCGCGCGCTCCGGAAACGCAGCCAAAATGTTCGCGAAGAATCTGCGCGAATACACCGGCGTGCCCAGGTCGCGCATGTTGGTGACAAAAACTTGGTAAAAACTGTCCAGTTCCTGCTCGCGGCCACAGCGATAGGTCAAGCCCTCCTTCTGCGGTTTGCGAATCTGGCTGCGCAGCTTGGCTTTGAAGCCCTGCAGCAGCAGCTCGGACGTGTCGGGCAGCTCGAGCAGCATCGCGACTTTGTGCTGCTTGGTCGGCAGATGCGGCAGCAGCGCCGTTTCATGCCGCAATTCCACGTGCGCCACGCGGAGCTGCCGCGCCAGCGCCACGGCGCGCTCGTAGAGCGCCTGCCGCGCCGCCTCGGAATCCGCGACAATCCCGCCATAATTCAGATAGGGCACGGAAACCAAAAACGACCCGAAGAGCTTGCTGCGCAGATGGGTCAAAGGCAGGAGACCGCGCCAGCGATCCCCCTCGCGCGCGGCGAGATAGTAGCAGTGATGCGAGAAGGTCTTCTCGATGACCTGCTTCCAGCCGCTCAGATGCGGCCCGCGGCTGTCCGCGTTTTCGTGCACGAAGCGGTCCCACGCTTCGCACTGATTCTCGACGGCTTCCACGATCATGAGACCGGCACGCTCCCCCGAAGCCTGCCATTCACGCCCGGCGCGGGCAGAGTCGTGCGTGGCCAATCTGTTTGAATCCTGGTTTCCGACAAGACTTCACTCACGGGGCCGAAGGAAAATTCCTCGAGCAGGCGCCGCAGGCGGTGCTCCATCAGCGCCAGGTTGCCATAGTGGCGCATGGTTTTGAACCAGCCCACTTTCAAACGCGGCAGCTCGGCGTCCACTTCCCAGGGATGCAGATAAATGATCGCGGGCCGGCCTTCGGCGTTGATCTGGCGCACGCTGTTCTGGATGAACCAATAAGGATAAAGCCGCAAATAGCCGCCGCCGGCCATCGGCACGTTCTTCTTCATCATCACCACGGTGGAAAGCGGAAATTCGATCAGGCGCGTTTGATTGAGGAAGCGAATCTCGAAGGGAAAGCGCGGCGCATCGGGAATGCCGTAAAGATCGTGCTTCACCGGAAAGATGCTGGAATCGTAGATCAGCCCGAGATCCGCCAGCGTTTGCCAAGCCCACATCGAAGAGCGTGTGATCGAGTAACTGGGCGCACGATAGCCCAGCACCCGCTCGCCGATGATGTTTTCCAGAATGAGCAGGGATTTCTCCACGTCCGCGGCGAATTCCTTGTGGGTTTGCTCATAGATGATCTGATGGCCGTAGCCGTGGCTGGCCACCTCATGGCCCTGTTCCTTGATCGCCACCACGATTTCCGGATAGCGCTCGGCGACCCAGCCGAGCACGAAGAACGTCGCTTTGACGTTTTTCTCGGCAAAGACATTGAGGACGCGGCAGGTGTTCTGCACCACGGTGCTTTTGAGCTGATCCCACTCCTCCCGCCGGATCTTGGTCCGAAACAGGGAGACATGAAACCAGTCTTCGACGTCGACGGTGAGTGCGTTCTTGATGCCCATAAATCCCATGCCGGCGCCGAGCCAGTCGCGGCGCCCGCATTCCTAAGATCAAAGCGATTCATCATCATCCGTCCTTGGCATCAAATCTTGCAATCAACCGTTCCCTAGTGCTGCAAGTCACGCCGGCCCGGCAGGCAGCCGCGGCCACTCTCGAAAAATGCCCACTGATTTACCGCCACTGCCGCGCAATTGCGTTTCCGCCGGCAGCGAAAATCGCCCGGCACGACTTCGCCAGCCTCAGCGGTGCTGGCTGAGGTACCACGCCACGGTGCGCTTGAGCCCTTCCTGAAATTTGATCTCAGGCGAGAAAGACAGCAGGCTCTGCGCGCGCGTGTTGGCGGCCATGGAATGTTTGACGTCGCCGGGCCGCGCGCTTTCATGGCGAGCTGCGATGTGGGTGCCCATGATGCTGTTCAGTTCCTGCAGCAGCGTGTTCAAGGTGTAGCGCTCGCCGCAGGCCACATTCATGAAATGGCCGGGTGCCTCGGGCGCGGTGCACGCCAGCAGATTGGCCTGCACGACGTTGTCGATGTAGGTGAAATCGCGCGATTGCTCGCCGTCGCCGTAGATGACCGGCGCCACGCCGTTCATCAGCGCGGTGATGAAGCGCGGAATCACGGCCGCGTATTGCGAGTCCGGGTCCTGCTTCGGGCCGAAGACATTGAAATAGCGCAGGGCCACGGTGGGCAGGCGGTAAACGTGCCAAAAGGAAAGGGCGTAACGCTCACCGGCGAGTTTGGAAGTGGCATAAGGTGAAATCGGATTGGGCGGCATGCTTTCCTCTTTGGGGAGGGTGGGCGTGTCGCCGTAAACCGAGGAGGAAGAAGCGAAAACGAAGCGTTTGACCCGCGCTTGCTTGGCGGCCCACAACAAATTGATGGTGCCGTTGACGTTGACATCGTTGGAGGTGAGCGGATCTTGAATGGAACGCGGCACCGAGCCGAGCGCGGCTTGATGCAGAACGTAATCGACGCCCGCCACCGCCTGCTCGACCAGCGCGCGATCGCGGATGTCACCTTCGAGCAACTCCAGTTGGCCGGCAAACTCGGCCAAGTTCGACCGCTTGCCGGTGGCGAAGTTGTCGAGCACGCGCACGCGCTCACCGCGTTCCACCAGCGCGCGCACGAGATTGGAACCGATGAAACCGCCACCTCCTGTCACCAGAAAAAACGCCATAGCAAACTCCTCAATCCTTATTTCGCCTTTTCCTCGAGGTTGTAGTAAGAATAGCCGTAGTACTTGTGGTCGTAGTAGTAGGGCAGCACGCCCTTTTCGTTGTTGATGATGACGCCCAGGATGTTCAACCCGGCGTTGCGCATCAAATCAACCGCGCGCCGCGCCACTTCCTTGTGGGTCTCGCCGGCTTTGATCACCACCAGCGCGCCGTCCATTTCCGGGCTGAGGATGAGGGCATCGGTGACCGGAATCACGGGCGGCGAATCGACAATCACGGTGTCGAAATAGAATTTGATTTCGGAAAACAAGTCGTGCATGCGCGGCGAGTTGATCAGCTCGGTCGGGCTGGTCACCACCCCGCCGGCAGTGAGCAGGCGCAGATTCTCGATCGGCGTCTGTTTGAAACAGGTGTCGAGCTTGCGCGCGCCGGTCAGCACGTCGGCCACGCCTTCTTCCTTGGGAATGCCGAAGAGTTGGTGCACCCGCGGCCGGCGCAGATCACAATCCACCAAAATCGTTTTGGTGTTGCGGTAGCGCGCGATGGTGCACGCCAGCAGCGCCGCGGTGGTGCTCTTGCCCTCGTTCATCTTGGCGCTGGTCACGAGGAAGTTCTTCATCTCCTCGTCGGCGTAGAGGTTTTTGAGCTTCGAGTACAAACGCCGGAACTCGTTGGCCTCCGGCGACTCGTCGTTGAAGAAGGAGATAATCGAGTGTGCAGAAGATCTGTGCATAGAGAGCATCTACTTCAAGATGGCATCGAACAGCAACTGCATGCCCTTGTGGTCATACTCGGCCAGGCGCTTGTTGCGCTTGGCGCGTTCATACCCCGGATTGAGGGCCATGGCTTTGTCGAATTGCTGTATGGCTTTGTGATTCACGTATTTGCTCATGATCACATAAGCGACGCCGAGGTGATTGTAGAGATCGGCGTAGTTGGGGTATTTCTCGATCAATTCCTGCAACTGGCGGATGTGCCGCCAGATCAGGCTGCTGCTCAATTTCTTGCTGCCGTAGATGACGCGCAAGTAAAAATCGAGAATGAAGGAAATGTCCGCGGGTTTGCTCACCAGACTGATCGCCCGCGTGAAGGCCTGATAGGCCTCTTCATACTTCTTCTCGCGCATCAGGCTTTGCCCCTGCGCAGTGTGCTCGTTGGAGTAGGAGGGATTGATCTTGGCCGCCTTCTCCAGATTGTCCGCCACTTTCTGGTGGCAGTTGACCGAGAGGGAAAAATCCTCCTTGGTGAAGGCGTTCAGCACATAGGCCAGCGCCAGATTGAAGTAGGCTTCGGCATAATAGGGGTTGCTGTCGAGCGCACGCAGGAACTGCTCCACCGCCTTCTTGCAGTACTCCTTTTTGAGGTAGGCCATGCCCAGGTTGTTGTGATAGTCGGCATAGCCGGCTGACATCGAAATGGCCTGCTCCAAGACCGTGATCGCGTCATCGTAGCGTTTCACCGCCATGTAGGCGCTGCCGAGATTGTTGTAGGTGCCGGAGAGGCGCGGGTTGAGCACGATCGTCTCCTCCAGCTCGATGATGGCCTCCTCATACATCCCCCGCCGGATAAAAGCCTGGCCCAGCAGATTCTTGGTCTCCGCCTGATTGGTCTCCTGCAGCTTCTCGGCAAGCTGGATGAGCATCAGGATTTCGTCTTTTTTCTCGTCGTGAAATTCCCGCGTCTTGGTGCGCAGCATTTCACGCGACCACTTCGGATCGAACTCGCGCGTGCGCATCTCCAGCAGGGTGCCGTTGCGAAAGAACGAAGAGGTGATCTGTTTCTGCGGATCATTGGTGGTCGTCTTCAGAAAGTACTCTCCCTGGGGAGAGCTGATCACGTCGTTGAAGAGAAAATCGGCCATACGTTTGCTCGTCGAGGTGGTATGAAGTTTCGGGATCGCCTCAAGCACGTGAATGGTGCCGGCGTTGTTGGTATCCTACGCCAGGTCGGCCCGGCCGGCGAATTGCAGGCGTTGCTCACGGGTGTTCAGGCCGGCCTGCCGCAGCCACCGGTAAACCGTCGACCGGCTGACCATGATCGCAGGCTCTGTTCGCACTTCCAAATACTTCTGTATCATCGTTGGGCCATAGTGCGGATGCTGGCTTACAATTTGGCGAACGATGGATTGCCGGTCACCCTCGAATCTCATCTTGGTCACGGCATGCGACTGGCGAATTGGCTGCGGGCCGTTGGCCGGGCTGCGTTTTTGCTCTGCCGGCGCCATCGCCGGCGGCATGCCTTCTCTGCCGACGCCGGTGCTCACCGCCGGCCGCGGTGCCGCATACGCCGGCCGCCACCCTTCGGTCGGTTTGGCCTCCACTGCCGCCTGAGCCGTGCGTGCCGGCGCCGGTCGCACTGCCGCGGAACGGTCGCTGGAATCAGCGCGGCGCTCACCGGGGGCGAGGGCTGCGGCCTTGTCTTCTACTGCTGCCCAGATGCGCGCCGGCGCTGCCGGCTGTTCCTCTGCGCGCCGCGGTGAGGCCGGCATCGAATCATCGGTGAAACCCGTGCCGCCCTCCCAACTCACCTCGTCCATTTCATATTCTTCCGGCAGCCGGTCGATTTCATCGAGAATCCAGGGATCGTTGATGTCCTGCAGAACATACTCTTCGAAAAACGATTCCGCCGGCGCAGGCTCCGGTGCCGTCATCCCGGCCGCCATGCCAGAGTCTTGGCTTTGCCGCCTTGACTCCGGCAGGCGGGGCGCCGCGGAGTCCATTGCAGCATCGTCGTCGGCAGCGGTGGGCGCGGGAACGAAATCCTGCGAAGGATGCTCATGCCGTGCCCCGGCCTGCAAGCCGGCCTCGCTGCCCTCGCCGGTTTCAGTTTCATGCGCGGCTGCGGTCGTCTCCTCCTGCTCTGCCGGCGGCAAATCCTCGGCGTAATCAGCAAACGCATTGGCATTGCCGCTGAGCATGTCCTGCAGGGAGGGCGCATAGGCAGCGCCGTAGCCGAGATCCACGTCCGCCTCAGCACCATGGCCGTCAGATTCCTCTGCCGGCACTGCCTCGTTGCCGTACAACGGAACCGGCGCCTCGGTTGCGTGCGCTTCCCAATCCGTGCGCGCGTCGGAACCCGGCACTTCAAATCCCTGGCCCGGCAGCCAGGCCGGTGAGGCTGCGCCGTCGGTGTTCTCCGGTTCCGGCAAACTGCTGAGATTCGCCGCGGGTTTTTGATGCTCAGCCGGGCCATGCGCGGGGAGTTCGAAGGACAGAATCGCATCCTCGATGGTATCGTAGGCATTGATGAAGCTGTCGAGTTCCAGCAGAAGAAAGACATCCAGCACGTCCGGATTCATGCCGGCCAAACGGATGTCGCCGCCGTTGTCGCGCACGCGACGCAGTTCGGCGGTAAACGCGCCCCAGCCTGCCGAGGAAATAAACTCGACATTGGCGAGATCGACAACGATGCGATAATTGTCGTGCGCCAACAAGTAGGCCAGAACTTTTTCAAACTCATCGAGGCTGGAAGCATCGAAGACCTTCATCAGGCGGACGATATGAATACCCTCGTCTGTCACTTCCACTGCTTCGATCAATCGCCGCTTTGCTGACAAGCCGCTACCCTTTCACAAATGAATTCCACAAATGCGCAAACCGCCGCCGGGCCCGCCCGGGACGGATTGCCGGGATCACCTTCCCACGCAGCAGCAGAAGCCGGTTGTTCCACCCTGCCGTTAGAACGGCCGCTTGGCCTTGGCCGGTTCCGCCATTTCAATTCGCGGGATTACGCCCAAAACCGCCACGCCCAACTGCGTTTCGACGTCATCCACCGACTTGAAGGAATGATCAAAAAACTCCAGGAGGTAAACCGCGCCAATGCCGAAACCCAGGCCGCCGAACAGCGCGATCAGCAGAATCTGCGCCTCATTCTGCGGCACCGGCATCAGCGGCCGGTTGGCGGGGTTGATGATGCGAAAGCGCTCATCGGCGCTGGTCTCCTGCAGATCCTGCCCCAGCTCGGAACGCTGCGCCTGGCTGCGAAACGCGTAGAGTGCAGTGCCCAGGTCGTTGACTTGCTTTTGCGCTTCGGCGAGCTGCATCTCCTGCACCGGCCGTTTGGCAATGCTGAAGCGATACGCCTCCAGCAAGTCTTCCAGTTTTGTCTTCTCGCGCTTCAACAGATCCAAATCCAGGCGGGCGATCTGCCGTTGCACCGCCAAGTCCAGCTCGCCGGAGGAGAGGCCGGGGCCGAGTTGCTGCGAAACTTCCTCGCGAAACTGTTCGCGCAGCGCCGCGATTTCCTGATTGACGTTGATGACGTTGGCATCACGCCAATCGAACTGAATCATCACCGTCACCAGCGCCTCCGCCTTCTGGAACAGGCGCTGGCGCAACTCCGTCATGCGGGGCGTCTCGCTGATTGTGAGGTTGCCGGTGGCGCCGCTGAGTCTGGCCTCCAGCCCGGCCAGCAAATCTTGCTGGCGGTTGAGATCGACCTGCAGCGAATTCAGGGTGGCATTGGCCTGCGCTTCGTTGTTCAGGTTGACCGCGAGCTTGCGCGTTTGCTCGAAGGTCGTCTGCTCCTTGAGGCGGCGCAAACGTTCCAGCGCCTCCTCGTATTGCTGGCGGTAACGCTCTTCCTGCTCTTTGCTGAAGCCGATGGCGATGGCCGCGCTCTTGGATTCGCGCGCGAGATTTTGCTCGATGAAAACTTCCGAGAGTGTCTTCACGATCGCATAGGCCTTGTCGGGATCGGTATGCTCGAAAGCAATGCGCATCGAGCTGCCGCGCTTGGCGAAGGTGACCCCGCCGTCGAAAAACCGCCGCGCCAGCCATTCGACCTGCATGCGGCGCACGATGGTATCGAGGCTCTCCTCGGGGTGTTCGAGTTGAACCTTTTTCGCCTCGTCCAGCATGCCCTGGCTCGGCTTCAAATCGATGCGGTCGATCACCTCCCCCAACACCTCCACGGACAACAGTTGCGCCAGCAGGTCTTCCGACAGGTTGCGCATTTGGATCGGTTTCTTCACGCCGCTGCCATCGACGAAATCATTCATGCGCGCCGAGAGCGAGGCCGCATTGCCGATCTGAATCACCGTCTCCGACCGGTAAAGGCTGGGCAAATTGGTGACGCGGTAGTACGCGCCCAGCAAGGCCACAAGAGGAGGAATGATGAGAAACCACTTGCGCCGCCGGGCAAGCTGCCAGAGGCTGCGAGGATCGATTTTTCCGCCGGTGGTCATGGGTCCAATCGCGTTAGTTTTGTCCGAGCAAGGTATTCAACACAAAGTAAGAAGTCAGAATCGAAACCGTGCCGGTGAGCACTTGCACCAGCGTATTGGCAAAGATGAAGCTGCCGTAGTTGGCGCGTCCGGGAATGTAGATGGTATCGCCCGGCCGCAAACGCAGCGGCAGCGGCGCCGCCTGTTTGGTGTATTCCTTGATGTTGATCACATAGACAACCGGCGCCTCGGCGCCCAGGCTGATCAGCCGCACCCGCCGCAAATCCGGCTCGATCGGCGCGCGGTTGTTGCTGCTGGTTTGCACCATCGCCGGCCCGCCGGCGCGCACAATCGCCTGCAAAACATCCAAATCCTTCTCGAAAGGATAGACGCCCGGCCGCGCCACCATTCCGAAAACATAAATGGCGTTGCGCGGATTGCCGGCAATGGCCGTGGGCGACATGCTGGCTTCCCCTCCGCCGGGGCCTGCCGCCGGCGTGATGCTGGGAACGTTGAGATAGTCGCCGGGATTCAGCCGCGGCAAGTCCTTCACATTGCCGGATTCAAAAGCCGAGGTGACATCGACGGTTTCGATCTTATTGGAAGTCTCGCCGCCACGGAAGATTTGCACCTGTGCCAATTGGGCGTTGGGTGCCGGACCGCCCGCTTCGAGAATGGCCTTCCAAACATTGGGCAGCTCTTGAAACGCATACTTGCCCGGCCGTGCCACCGCGCCGCTGAGGTAAATCGAGCGGCTGCCGTATTCCACCACCGTCACCGTGGCCTGCGTGATCTTCTTGTTGTAAACCGAGATCTTCTCGACGATGCTGCTGCTCAGTTGCTCGACCGTTTTGCCGCCGGCCACAAGACGGCCGACGAGCGGCAGATCGATCTTGCCCTCGGCGTCAATCCGGCCTTGCGTGTTGAGCGAAGGCTCCTGCCAGAAGGCAACATGAATGAGATCGCCTTTGTCCAGAACATAGTCCTGCGCCCGCAAGGCGCTGGCAAAGCCGGCCAGGCTCAGCAGCAAAAGCAGCCCGAATGGCTGCCGAATGAGGTTCATGCCTTTTTCGCTCCTTCGAAAAAAAGGTCGCTCCCGCCGTGTTGTGCGCAGAGCAGGCCTCCTGCGAGGTGTGTTCACGGACGGATCCTTGCCTTGACTTCGTTGCTGCCCGACGACAGATTGCCGCGATCGTACACGAAGACGCGATAGTAATAAGTCTTGGTCGGACGCAAGTTGGTATCGGTATAGGTGGTGTTGCCGGCATTGGAATTGAGAATGGTGATCAACACATCCACGTCATTGCCCTGGGCATCCTTGCCGCGGGTGCCGTTGGTGACGCCGGGCGTTTCCGAACGAAAAATGCGGTAGGAAGCGAAATCAGTATCCAGGCTCTGCGACCACGACAGCCGCAGCGAGGAAGTGTCCACCACCGCCGGTTGCGCCAGGGTCACCGGGAACGGCGGCGTGTTTTGCGCCGTGGTAACCGACTCGACGTTGCTGCCGGTGGCATTGCGTCCCTGATCCGCGACGAAAACGCGGTAGTAGTAGGTCGTGCCCGCGCTCAGGCCCTCGTCAACATGAACGTTGTCGCCGATGTCAACAATGGCGGTGACCAGCGTTGACAACGAATCGACCCGCGGCGTGAGCGAGCGATAGAGACGATAGCTGGCAAAGTCGCGATCGCCGCTTTGCGACCAGGAGAGCTGCACCTTGCTGGTGCCGTCGCCCACCAGCAGCGGAGTGTTCAGCGTCACCGCAGCCGGCGGTGCGTCCGGGCTGATTTTGCCCTCCACTTCATTGCTCGGCTTGCTGCTCAAACCGCCGATGTCATTCACCACGATTTGGTAATAATAAGTCACGCCCGCCTGCAGATTGGCATCGATATAGGAGGTCGTCTGCTGCACGGTCACCTGTTCGATGAGCAGATTGGCGGAGGGCGTGAAGTTCTTCGTGCGGCTGCGATAAATGGCATAGTTCGCGAAGTCCGCCTCGGCGGAGGTGCTCCAGGTCAGGCGCAGCGCATTGCTCGGGCTGCCGGTGGGCGTGGGCGTGAACAACTGCACGGCGTCGGGCACCTTGAGAATCGTCACCTGCGTGGTCGCGATGAACGGCGTGGCAACGTTGCCCACTTGATCGGTGAAGCGGCCTCTGATTTTCGCCTGTGCGATTTCAACGTCGCCGGGAATGCGGTAGTCGACTTCGTAGATGCCGTCATTCGCGATCTTGTCGTTGTTGGTGCCATCATCGAACAGCAGTATGTCACTCACCGCGTTGACGATGTCGATGAAGGCGCGGCCGCTGGCCTCGCCGGCGTTGAGGGTGAAGTGAATGATCTGGTTGCTCTGCTTGGGTGTGCCGCCGGTGTTCTCCGTCACGCTGGTGATGAGAGCCTTGGTATCGAGAATGATGGGATCGCTGGCGAGCAGACCACTTTCACTGCCGTCGCGATCGCGCAGCTTGAGGTAGACCAATTTCTGGCCGTCGCCGGAGGGCAGCGTCCAGTTGAGCGAGGCTTGGAAGGGCTGCCAGGAAATCCGCGCCAGTGCCGTATCGTTGCCGACCTTCATCAACACCGTGGTGGGCGGCGCGGTGACGGTGAGCAGAATCTTGGGATCTCTGGTGATGTTCACGCCATTGGCGATGCGGACGCCGTAAACATTCGGCTTGCCGGCGACCTCGGGGGAACGCGGGCCTTCATAGCCCTTGTTGGAAACTGCACTGATTTGATAGAAATAGGTGACGCCGTTGCGCACCGTGCGATCGAGGTAGTTGAGCGAGCGCGTCGAATCGATCAATTGAAACTTTCTTTCGACCTTGTACGGCGGCGTGATCACGATCTGCGAGCTGTCGAAGCGATAGATGCGAAAGTTTCTCACCCGGGCCGGGTCGGCAATGGTCCACGCCAGCGCGAGTTGCCGGTCGCCGAGCGTGAGGGCGAGGTTCGCGGGGGCAGCCGGAAAATCACTGGCGTTGTCCGGGCCGGTCGGTTTCTTCGCACAAGTCCACAATGCCAAACTCAGCGCCAGGAGGGCGGCGACGCGCCAACCAGCCCGCAAGTGCGGCGTCCGGCGCGGAAAGATTCCTTGCTTTCTCATGGTGTCATGCCTTGACGATTACGTCCTATCGAACTGCGAATCAAAACTGGGCGCGAACGCCCACCTGGGCGGTGTTGCCGGTGAAATCCGTCGGCGGGCTAGCGGTCATGCTGACTTCCAAACCATGGCGATGGTAGGAGGGAAAAAACGCGATGACGTCGATCAAGTTGTAGAGGTAGACGCTGGCGGTGATAATGGCCCAGCGTTGCCGCAACTCATAGCGCCGATCGAGGGTGGCCTGGGCCGCGTCCAGGCGGCTGCGCTGATTGGCATCGTTTTGAAAGGCCGCCAGCGCGGCATTGAAATCGTCGATGCTGTCGCGATACCGCAGCTCCTGCCGCACAAAGATGGCGAGCGAGCTGAACTGCAGGGCGCTGATGATCATGCCTTTCACACGCTGATCACTGTAAGCCTGCCCCATGCCGGGCACCAGGGCCGAGCGCGCCAAAGCCTTCACCCGGGTCTTGGGGGAAAGCTTGATGGAGATTTTGTCGTTGCCCTTGCCGTTGAAATAGTAATCGGTGGACCAGTCTTCGTAGCCGCGCAGCTTGGTCTTGATGCGATAATTGCCGCGCAGAAAATGGGTGACCGTGTAAGGCGCGCGGCCGGCCAGCCCATACTCGCCTTCCAGAAAAACGATGGCGCCCGTCGGCCGGGTCAAAATCTGCGATTTCGCCAGCATTTCGCCCGCCGGCGGCACTTCGCCTTCCGCCTGCGCCCAGCCTCGTTCCACCGCAATGCCGCTCCAGCACAGCAGCAGCAGAGCCGCCATGCTCCACCGCCGGGCAATGGCCCCGGGACGCTGCGGGACCGCGCTACCAAACATGTCTACGAACCTCCATGCTCATGTATCAATCTGCTTCTTCCTTGCCGCGAATGATCATCCACAGCGTCTTCCAAAGCAGCAGGATGTCCAGCTTGAGATTATGATCTTTGACATACATCAAATCATAGCGGACTTTTTCGCGCACGTCCTCGATGGTTTCATCATAGCCGCAATAGATTTGCGCATTGCCGGTCATGCCCGGCTTGACCTCCAGACGGCTGGCATAGTTTGGCACCTGGCTCACCAGCTTGGGAATGATCTGCGGGCGTTCCGGCCGCGGCCCCACCATGCTCATGTCGCCCAGCAGCACATTGAGAAATTGCGGAATCTCATCGACGTGAGTGAAGCGCAGGATGCGACCGACGCGGGTGATGCGGGGATCGTTTTTCTGTGCCCACACCGCGCCGCTGAATTTCTCGGCATCCTGCCGCATGGTGCGAAACTTGTAAACCGTGAAGGGCCGGCCAAAAACATCGCTGCGCCGGCGGTCACCGCGGCGCCGGTCATGCGCCACCGCAATCGCAACCTGGCGGCGTTCACGGCGGCGCAGGTTGATGCCCACGCGCTGCTGCCCGTAAAACACCGTGCCTCGGGAATCGAGACGGATGAGCAGCGGCACGATCAGAAAGAGAATCGACGACATGATAAACCCGAGCACGGCCGCGCAAAAATCGAAGCAGCGCTTGCCGAACTGCTCCCACCAGTTGATGCCGGAAAACGGCGCCGTGATTTTCTTGACCAGCTTCTCCGGCACCAGCAGGATGATGAGCAGCGACCCAAACAGAAAGAAGGGCGAAATGACGACGTTGCCGAAAAATCGCTGGATGACAGAGGGAGGGTTCGCCGGCACACCGGGACGGCTGTCCAAAGCCAGCGAGGTTTTGGGCGCAGCAACGCCCGGCCGCAAGGTCTCATCGTAGCGATGATAGGCTTGTTCACGCCGAGAAGAGGTGGGAATGCCGTTGGTCGGCACCGTTTTGGCTGGCGGTTCGCTTACCTGGTGGCCAACCAATGTCGCCTCTTGCATCGAAGCTGTCTCCCTTTGAATCTGTCCATGCAATGCAATAACGTTTTTTATCAAAGGAGGTTGGAATCGCAATCGTAACGCACACGCCGTGACGCTGGCGCCGGCAGCAGCCCTCGCCGGCGGCCGCGAGCAGCCGGCCACCCAGACTTGGGCAATCACGAAATCCTCCGGCAGCACCCGGCAAACGAATCGAGCGGGTGCGCGCGCCGGCGGCCGCCAAAGCAATTGTGCAGATGACGGAAGCGTTTGGCTTGGTCGCTGAAACGTGTGCAGGCGAATGGCGAAGGCAGATGAGAACAGTCCTCGAGCACAGAGCCTCTTCCCAACCGGCCTCTATTCCTGGTTGGGCTCGTCTCCCTCGCTCTTGAAAGCCGATTCGAGAATGGGTTGCGGCTTCTTCCCTTCCGGTAGTCCCCGCGGTGCCCCGTTCGATTTCTTTCTCTTGTAGGACTTAGCCGAAAGTTGAAACTTGTTGAGCAGGGCATAGACGGTATACCGGCTGATGCGGGCCGCGCGCGCCACCATCGAAATATTGCCGGCATGCTTCGCGAGCTGCTGGCCGAGATACTCGCGTTCGAAGGCTTTGATCCAGTGCTTCTTGGCTTCCAGGAACGGATAATCCAGCAGGCTGGCTGCCGGGCTGGCCTGGCCGAGCGTGGGCAGCAATCCTCCTGAAACCGCCTCCAGTGTTTTCGGCCGGGCGAAGGTCAGCACCGTCGCCATCATCTCGGCCATCGCCAGCAGGGCCGACACCTCGGCGGGTGTCAACGGCCGGGGTTGGGCAAAGGCGAGATATAAAGATCCCAGCGGCGCACTCTGTCCGTTTTCCGTGAAGGAGGGATGGAGATCGAAGCGCAGAATCGACTGTGCGCTCCGGCACGCGGCCGCAATCGCCTCTGCCAGTTCTGGCTCGGCGCGGCGTACCGGTTGATGATCTTCGTGATTCTCCGTTGCGGCAGGCAAGCCGTCATGCTCCGCGCGGCCGCCCAGCGGCGTGACGGTGATGCACAGCGCCGGCGTCGCGGCCAGAATCGTATCTGCTTCGGCCTGACTGCCGGGCGCGGCAAAGCTCACCGAGCCGTCGGCCGTCAGTGCGATGCCGCAATAGGAAGCGCCAAAGGTGTGCGTGAATCTCTGGCACAGCCCGTCGATCGTTTCTCGTAGGCGAATGTGAGTTTGAGACATTGGGTTCACGTAATTCGAGATGCAATATCCAGTTGTTACTCAACATCAGATATATACAGCCATGTAAGGTGAATGCGTATGAAACGCGGGTTGCGATTTTGCACGGAACGGCACAGGACAACGAAAAGGAAACATTCAGAGCCCTCTCACGGCCGCGCCCGTCTGGCAGCAAGAGGTTTCGCGCTTTCCGGCTCTCCGCGAGGCTGGCAGGCCAGCCGCGCGCACAAGCCTGGTCTTGTCAAGCCACCCGGGCAATCGCTTGCTCGTTGGCATCACCTACTCAATACCGGCACAGCTCCGCGCGGGCGTAAGCCGTACGGCAAAAAACCGCGCTTGGCAGTTACTCGAGAATTGTAAGCCCGCACCCACATGTCGTGTGCGCCTGGCAGTCCGCGCTGCGACCGGCGTTCTGCCGGTCTCTGTGCCGCAGGTTGAGGGTAAATTTCTGGAGCAGGGAAAATCAAAAGGAGGAATGAATGAAAGGTAGGGTCATTATGCATGCCCAGAGTGCACCGGAGGGCGAGTTGTTTTTCACGAAGGGAATGAATCACCCGCGCGTGTCGGCATGCGTCACGCGCGGGAAACAGGACACCGGCGCCTTGCCGCGTCTCAATTCGGCAAGCGCCGCCGGTCAAATATAGATGCGATTGGGATCCAGCTCTTCGCGGATCAGGCGCAACTCCTCCGGAGTGGGAGGGGCAGTGGTGTGGAGATCAGCAGCAATCTTGAGCGGCCAGCCGACATTCTCTTTGACCTGCGCGAGCGCCACGCCCGGATGCAGATCGGTGAGCATCATCTCATGCGTGTCCGCATCGAACCGGAAGACGCCCAAATCGGTGACCACGACCTTGGGCCCCTCGGTGGTGAGGCCGAGCGCGGCGCGTTCGCCGCCGCCGTTGAGAAAGCCCGGGCTGGTGAGAAAATCGACCCGGCTGGGGAAATTGCGTTTCTTTAGAGGGGTGATGATCAGAATCTTTTGCGCCAGCGTGGCAATCTCACTCGCGCCGCCGCTGCCGGGCAGCCGGACCTTGGGCACCGCGTATTCGCCAATCACGGTGGAATTGATGTTGCCGAAGCGGTCGATCTGCGCCCCCCCGAGAAAACCAACGGTGATACGGCCGCCCTGCAGATAGTACAAGAACACCTCCGGCAGAGAACACACCGACAAACATCCCGCCACCAACGCAGGATCGCCGATGGAAACCGGCAGGCGCTCCGGCACCGCGCCCACCGCGCCGGATTCATAAATCAAGGTAAGATGCGGAGCGTGAGTGAGGCGTGCGAGATTGCAGGCCATGTTGGGCAGCCCGATGCCGACGAACACCACGTCTTCATTTTGCAGCTCGCGACTGGCGCGCGCCACCATCATTTCACTGGCAGTGTATTCCGTCATAAATTGTGTCACCGGCTGGCAGGGAATCAACAAGAATTGGGTTCTGCGTGCCGCGCAACAAACGACAACCGAACTCGCGGCACGGCTGAAATCGGGCGAGATAGTGTCAATTTTCGCTTGAAAATGCAAGGAGAAATTCGTGGTGCACCATCGCCGGCCTGCGCGTGCGCCTGCCGATCGTCGCGCGCCGCCCCAGCTTGACAATGCCGGCGTTTTGCGATATATTCGCGCCGCCAGAGACAGACCCAAGGCACACGAAAAACTGCGGCAAGCTTCAACCTGCCGGAGAATCACTAAAGACTCGGAGCCGCGATGGCCGCCGCCGCCATCAAGAAAGCCACTTTTCTGCAACTCGCCTTCATGATCTATGGCGCGGTATGCGCCGGCGCCTTTGGCGTCGAAAACATGGTCTCGGCCGCGGGTCCGGGCATGGCGCTCATCACGCTCACGCTCATGCCTTTTCTGTTCAGCCTGCCGGTCTCATTTGCCGTGAGTGAATTGACCACCATGCTGCCGCTCGAAGGTGGGCAGTATCGCTGGTCGCGCCTGGCCTTCGGTGATTTCTGGGGATTTCAAGCCGGCTGGTGGGCGTGGATGACGGGCGTCGTCACCAACGGCCTCTTCGCCGTGCTCTTTGCGGACTATCTGCGGAATTGGTTTCCCGCGATGACCGGCCTGCAGCATTGGCTGGTTTGTCTGGCCCTGATTTGGTGCATGCACCTGCTCAATCTGCGCGGCATTCAAGTGGTGGGCAACACCGCGATTTTGCTGAGCGCGCTGCTGTTGGTACCGTTCGTCGTGTTGCTGGTGCAGGGACTGGCGCAGTGGCAGCACAATCCTTTTGCTCCACTGGTCGCGCCCGGCAAAAGTCTGGCTGGCGGATTCGGCAGCTCAGTCGTGCTGGCGATCTGGCTATACTCGGGCTATGACAAGCTCTCGGCCGCGGCCGAGGAAGTTGAACACCCGCAACGAACTTTTCCTCCGGCCCTGCTGCTCGCGGCAACCATGGCGATGTTGAGCTACGTGTTGCCGACCATGGCGGCGCTGGCAGCGCTGGGCAATTGGCAGGAATGGGCGGACGCCTATTTCTCCAAAGCAGCCGCCAGCATCGGCGGCAACTGGCTGGGCCACAGCATGACCGCCAGCGCGCTGTGCAGCAACGCGCTGTTGTTGAATGTGACCATGCTGGCGACCTCGCGCTATCCGCTGACGCTCGCGCAAGACGGCTTTCTCCCCGGCTTCTTGACCAAAGTGCATAGCCGTTTCGGCACGCCGACGCAGGCTTTGTTGTGGGGCAGCCTCACGTACAGCCTGCTCGCGCTGTTCGATTTCACGCAATTGCTCATCATCTATTCGTGGTTTCAAATGGCGAGCTACATTTTGCTGTATGCCAACGTTTGGAAGATGCGGCACACGCATGCCGGGGCGAAGCGGCCCTTCAAGATTCCATTTGGCAAACCGGGCCTGCTGCTGATGATGCTGCCGACCTGTGTGATGGCGCTGCTGGCGATCAACAGCACGGTTTACGAGGAAGGACTATTCCAGCCGCGCCAGTTGCTGATCGGCGCGCTGGCGTTGCTTTCGGGACCGGTGGTTTATGGTGTCGTGAAATGGTTGAGGAAATGAAAGATCAAATTGCCTGAGCCGGTGGTGAGAGAACTGGCGTCTGAATATCTCCCGAACAATATGTAGGCCCGAGAGTCAGCGTTTTGATCCTGTCGATTTGCGGCCGCCATGCGGCCGGCGGGAGGATGAGGGCGCATCGCGAACCGCGCTGACCGCCTCCGGAACGTTATAGATAAGCTGCCCGCCATCATCACCAGAACGATCATCATTTCCGTTACGATGATTACAGGCTGATTGACGAGTTGCTTTTCACCAAGGCCATGATGAGAAACAAGGGGGTTGAAAGGCGCCGCCGAACCAAGCGACGAATCTCGTTCACAGTTGCCCTCTCTCTCGTCGAAATTCTTCGGCGCCGAGAGGATTCCATCAGGGCGGCGATCCAACTGGAATTTGATAAGGATGGACTTTGCTTGCTGTCGGCTCATCTCAGCAGCAGCAGTTTTCTGGTTGCTGTATAATTTTCAGCTTCCATTCGGCAAATATAAACGCCGCTGGCCAAGAGCCTGTGATTTGGGCCGGCAGCATTCCACGTTATTTTGTGCCTTCCTGCCGGGACTAGCTCATCGAGCAACGTTTCCACTACGCGCCCCAGCACGTCATATATTTTAAGCATGACTCTCCCGGTGCGCGGTAAATCGAATGTAATCACCGTGCTCGGATTGAAGGGATTCGGATGACTCGGATAAAGCCGGTATGCGAGCGGCAAAGAATTTTCATCGCTCGGCTGTTCTTCAACACTGACGACTGTCCCGAATTTTCCCACTGCGAAGGCCGGTTCTAAAATTAATTCCGTGACGTTGCCGCTTTGATCTTGAATGCTGATTTTGAGGTCGAGGGCCGCTGAATCGAAATGCGTAAATGCTGACAGTTCCGCTGTGTAAAGCCAGCCAGTAGCACGGCGAATAAGCACGTAAGAAAGAGTCGTATCCTCCAAAACTGGTACGGATTCGATTTGTAGCCATGAGTCTGAGCCATGTTCTTTTAATAAAAGCCTGGTCGAGTCGACGATGATGGGCCGGTAAGAGGCATGAAAAGAATTACCAAGCTTTGTCACAAAAACATCCGCTGCGGAAAACACTAATTTTGCCGCATCACCGTTTTCAACTCTTCCAACGGCAAGATTTTGTGAATCAAGCAGCCTCAAAGAAGTAAAAAAAGCCGGATCCGGATCTTCTCTCCTGAGATCGAAATCCGTTTTGAATGTGGCCCTGCCGCGAACGCCTTCCACAAAATAATTCGTATGGGATATCTCCAAACGATAATGGCCCGGAGTGACATCAATGGGAGGCACTTTCAGCAGTGAACTATCATCCAACTCGCCCGAGGCAATCAAACGATGTTGATCATCATATATGTCATACCGTGAACGCGCGATGTCTGCCGGTCTCAACTCGTTCAGTGATCCGAAAGCCTCCACATCTGCTGTGATGTTTGCGTTTCCGATTTGGTTGTTGAAATGGTAGACCAGGCCAAAAACCGGCGCGCCGCCGAATGACATTTCACCGCCATCGGGAGAAAGATAGTCCGCCGGCCGCAAACGCGGGAAGAACCGCCCCATACTATCCGCCGCAACACCGTATGAGCCGGCAGCAATCCAATCTTCCCTTATCGTCTCGGGACTGAGAGGGAGGTCTCTGGCAATTCCCGAAGTGGTGAAACGAAAATTTTCGATGGCATCCGGTGTTTGGTAGAGCTTGCCGTTCCATTCCGGCGCCTGGAGGCGGGTTGGCTTGATCGCGCCGGCATCCTGATAATAAAACCAGGCATGGCCACGAATGTGCGCTGAGAAACCGCTGGGAAAACGAATGTCCCGATAGCTGCCATTGGGAGGATATTTCATTTTCAAATGCTGCATCACAAAGTCAACCGGCGAATTGGCCAGACTTCTATCCTGATACAGCCCGCGGATGGGTTGATGTTGAACGACCCGGATGCTTGGCTCATCTGCGATGCTTTCTTGATGTTGTGCCGAAACGATGACGTACCGCTCAGAGACATTTGAAACCAGTAATTGATCCGGATAACCAAGCAACCCCCAATAAAGATTGCGCGATGAATCCGGGAAAAGGAACAGATAGTTATTTGTGACATTCGACAATGATGACAGCCGGCGACCCTGCTCATCCTTTCCGTCCAGGCTAATACGGTGCGTGGCTTCCTCTGCCCGAATCGACAAATTCATAAACCCGTCGATAGCCAGTTTTTCTTTCATGACCATCTTTTCATCGGCGCCCGAAAACAAAGAGATCAAATCATAATCGCCTTTTGCGACAACCAGCTCATACGTGTAGAAATCGATCATATCTACGTTATCGAAGTTGGTGATGACATTTTTATTGCTCGTAAAGAAAAATCGCGGAAGCGGTTCATCAAACGACAAAATGACTTTGGCAGCTTTGACAAATGCCCAGGGCAGGGAAAGCCGGTCTCTTGTCCCATTGAGATGAGCATAACCGCTGTATGCCAATGAGCCTTCTTCAGGAGTGGCCACCAATTGATTCATGACTTTTAAGGTAATGACCAGGCTTTGACTGTCGCCGGGAGCAAGGGCAAAATCGGAGGGTATACTCTCCAGCGCGATGCCTGTTTCAATGCCCTCAAAAGTAATGTCAATGTTCTGCAATATGCCGGAATGGTTGATCACAATGAGAGTATCACTTTTCACCCATTCCTGCAAAGATGCATTATCGAGGCCAAAACTCAGATGCGCCGGAGTGGCGAAGACGCCGGTCTCTGCGGCTTTGAAAGCATCGAGGCGGCCAGCCCCTTGCACCATCACTTCCTCACCAAGATCGACCGCTGAAGTCATCAAAGCCGATTTGATTTGGGTTGGAGTCCACTCCGGGTGAATCGCCTTCAGCAAAGCAGCGACCCCAGCAACGTGAGGTGCGGCTGCGGAAGTCCCACTGGCCTCGACCAAACCGCCATTCAATGACAATGAATGGATGTTGACGCCAGGGGCGACGATTTCAGGCTTGATTGAGTGAGTTTTTGCATTAGGGCCTTTTGAGCTGAAACTGGCCATCCGATCACTCTTATCACAGGCACCGACGGTGATGGCAAGACGCGCTGTTCCTGGGCTCCTGATACTGCGGAAGCCGCCCTCATTACCGGCAGCAATGCAAACCGTGACCCCAAGTCGTACGGCGTTATCGACAGCCAAAGAAACGGCATCGTCCGGACTGGCAGGCTGGAAGGGGCCCGAACCTAGACTCATGTTGACGATACCGACTCTGTCACTGAAATCGTCGTCATCATTCGGGTCCAGCGCTCTTTCGATGCCGGCAATTACGTCGGACATCAAGCCGATTCCGTTTTGGTCGAGTACTTTAAAGGCCATGAGTCGAGCTTTGGGTGCGACACCTTTTATACTATCACCGTCAGCCGCAACAATGCCGGCGACATATGTGCCATGACCGTGATCATCCAGGGGATTTGCATCGCGGTTGATGACATCGTCGCCTCCAATGACTTTGAATTCCGGTCCCAAGCCTCCTCCCAAGGCCGGATGCCGATAATCGATGCCTGTATCGATAATACCGACGATCACAGCCTCGCCTTGCGTGCCGTATCGTGACCACACCGAATCGGCGCGGATGAGCGGCACACTTTCATCAAGAAAGGTTTCGACCTTTTTATCAGGATGAATCTGTTTGACATAATCCAGATTCTGGATTTGCTGCAGCATCATGCGGGGAACTTTCAAGCTGGCGCCAAAAAAAAGCTTGTAAAACTTGCGATCGATCTCCGGTTTAGCAAACCCGAGTTGATGCTGGGGCTGACTTGTTTTCTGAATGTCTGTTGAAAATTGCTCAAACCGCGCACGAAAAAACGAAACCGGGGTCACGGCGCTTGGAAGGCGTGAGTTTTTCTGCATGAAAAGCGGGCACTCTTTGAACTCCACAATGACGTTTAAGACTTCTGTCAAATCCACAGTACGGATTTGAGATTGGCCGTCGCGGGCGATGAAAAGATTAACGCGATGCCCCTGCGGTTGTTGAATAAATTGAATCTGTGGTTGCCGTTGGTCGGAAAGAGGAAAAGCAGTTTGTGGCAAACCTAACTGGTTTTGAACCTGTGCATGGAGAGTGGCAGTCCACAACAAACAACAGCAGCAAAAGCCTCTGATTATGGAAATTGGCATCATCATAAATCATGGCTCCATGATTGAAAGAATACAGTCCCATGCCACCACCCAATCGTTTTCCCGGCCGGACGGTGGCATGGACTGGGGCGTTGCAAGCAGACAATGTTTCGTGATCGCGACTGATAAGTTCATTCACAGGCGATATTTCGTGATCTCACTTGAGAGATAAGTGCAGAAAGAATGATCCGGCTTTGGTATAAAAACTGGTTGTTACTCACTCTCAGCCTTATTTCATTTATATCAGCATCGTCGTCAAAGGACACAGTGACTTCGTTACTAAACTGAGAGCATAGTGTGCCGGTTTGGCCGGGGCTTATGTTTCCACCGGTTCCCAATGCAGGAAATTCTCCCAATATAGGATCAAATGCGCTAGTCCCATATGAACCTCCATATTGTGTTACATCATTATAAGTCACTGTAACACAACATCTCATTGCCCAATTTGCCCTGCAAGAATGAACTGCAAGATCATTGCGGAAAAACATCACGCTGGAGCCTGCAAACAGCAATAACTCATAGCCATCTGGAAGGAACTGAATGTAGTAACTTCGCTCACCACCAGGACCCAGAGTCTGTATATCCTCACTCCAGGCACTGCCCCAGAGATGCTCGGGCAGCGCAATAGTCTTCTCATCCTTTGACTCAAAGACTGTACCATCGCTGTACTCGATTTTCCCTTTGAAAGTCAGATACCAGCCTACTGAAGCCGTTTTTTTCAGCGCGTCAGCTTGTTTCAGCGTGCCAACAACGGCTTCGTTCGGGTTCTTGCTGCAGCCAAAGGCCAGCAACAAAAACGCCGTGCTGAGTAGAGTGATAAAATTTTTCATACTGCCTCCTATGGGCTAAATGTTTGAGCATCATGCCGCCAATTGTGCAAGATGACGATGGCACATAAAGTGATGGGAGGCAGCCCCGAAGAAGTTCTTGCTTCTCAAAACTCCAATGGGTATCATTGGGTGCTGTTAGTCTTGAGAAGCTTTGGTGGTTCTCCCTGGAGGCTGCCAAAGCTTTTCTTATTTGGAATAGATTGAAATTCGGTGGGAATCCAGCCTCAGACGAAAGTACAGCGCCCTTTGAAATGATGCTTCATAGCTTTTCCCCGAAAGAGCATTCGTCTGAACAAACGTTCAGAATCGATCACACTTAGAGAAGGACGAGAGACGAGAGACGAGAGACGAGAGACGAGAGACGAGAGACGAGAGACGAGAGACGAGAGACGCCTTCCCGCTTTTCCACCTCAACCTTCCCATTTTTCAAAGGCGGCTTGAAATTTCACGCATAATATAACAGCGCAACAACAACTGTCAAGCTAATCTTACCGCAGAACAAGGCAACACCAAACAAGTATTCGCACCGCGGAATCCAGTGAAGCACCGCGTGTATGCTTTAAATAAGCCGCAAGCCAGTGCTTCACAAGATTTCAATTGAACGACAGGATACGGGCAGGAATAAACGATTGGTTTGGAACAGTGCATCACCTCGCCGTTAAAGATCTTACTCCGTCCGCAACGCCTCCACGATCTTCAAGCGCGAGGCGCGCACCGCCGGCAGGAAGCCGCCCACCAATCCCATAAGCAGCGAAAAGATCAACGCCTGCATCACGATGAAGGGTGAGAGCTTGAAGCTGAACGCCAGCTCGGAAAAGGTGTTCCAGTTGGTGGTGGAAATCGAGATGAACTGCAGCAGCGAAGAGAGCAGCAGTCCCACGATGCCGCCGAGCACGGCCAGCAACACCGACTCGATCAGAAACGCGGACAACACGCTGCGCCGCCGGAATCCCACCGCGCGCAGAGTTCCGATTTCCTGCGTGCGGTTCGAGACGGCCGCGTACATGGTGATCATGGCGCCGATCATGGCACCGAAGCTGAAAATGAAGGTCACCACCGTGCCGAGCACGTTGATGAAAATGGCCATGAACTTGGATTGTTCGTCGTAATACTGTTTTTCGCGTTTGACATCCACCACCATGCGCGGATCGCTTTCCAGGCGTTGCCGCAGTGCTTCGAATTGCTGCGGATCGCGCAACCGCACGGTGACCGAGGAAAACATCTGCCGCCGCCAAGCCGGCATGATCACTTCGGCATCGCCCCAGATTTCGGAATCAAAGCCGGTGCGGCCGCCGTCAAATACGCCGACCACCTGCCAATCCGTCCCGCCCATGCGCAACGTGCTGCCGATCTCACAATTCTGAAACCGCTGTTGCAGGGATTTGCCCACAATCAGCTCCTGCAGGCCGGGTGCGAACATGCGACCTTCCACCAGTTTCACTTGCTGAGCACGCAAGCTCAATCCTTCCGGCGAGGTGCCGCGCACCACGACGTTGGTCGGCTCGTTATTCGAACGCTTGGGCAGCGAGATCAACACCACCACGTCGCTGGTCGATTGCGGTTTGCCGTTGCTGTCGAGGGCGACCTCGGGCTGGGTCTTGATGATATTCGCCTGATCACGCGCAATGGCACTTTGCACCTCGGCCTGCGAGGCGCGGCGAATGACGATCGCGTTGTCATCCACGCCCGTGGCGACCAGCGTCTGCCGCAGGCCTTCGGACAACATCAAGGCGGCGACAAAGACGAATACGACCAGCGCCACGCCGGACAACGTCAGAATCGTGGTCAGGCGTCGCGTCCACAAACTGCGAAAGCTGTAACTGAGGGGAATTTTCATAGAGTTCTTGCGCCCAGAAATGACCAGTTCAAACGGCAGTTTAGGCCACGCGATGCAAGCCGTCGGCGATGCGCATGCGCACCGCGCGCCACGCCGGAAAAATTGCGGCAAACACGCCCACCAAAAGCGCAGAAACAAAGGCCAGCATGATGGTGATGTTCTTCAACTCGAACACCGGAAAGAAATTGCCGAGATTCGAAGTGAGAAAAGTGGCAAAGCCGTTACACACGTAAATCATGAGCACCAAGCCGAGGGCAAAGCCGCCCAGCGCGATGGCCAGCGATTCGCCGCCGATCAACCCAATCAAGTGAAAGGGGCGGAAGCCGAGTGTCTTGAGCACGGCGTATTCCGCCATGCGCTCGCGCGCGGTCATGGCCATGGTGTTGGCCAGCACCAGCAGCACGATGAACACCACCACCGCGGAAATCGCTTCCATCGCGGCGAGAATGGCGCCAGACATCGAAACGAAGCTTTGTTGAAAGGCGCGCTCGGTTTCGGTCTTGGTTTCAGCAAAGCTGTTCTGGAACATGGCATCGACGGCTTCGGACACCACCGCGGGATTCGCCTGATTGTCGATCAACAGCATATACCAGCCGACATTATCGGCCATGCCCGGGTTGGTTGCGCGCATGCGCTCGTTGAGATAGTCCCAATGAAACAGAAACGCGGTTTCATCGGTGCTCGGTTGCGCGCCGGAGTAAATGCCGCGAATCACGAAATCCCACTCGCCGAAGAAGATGGTGCCGGTGAGGGTGACGGTTTGATCGAGTTTCCAGCCAAAGCGCTCCGCCAGTTTGCGGCCGACGAGGCAGGCGTTGCGTTCGCGCAAATAGACCTCCTTCTGTTCCGGCGGCACAACGAATTCCGGATACATGTCGAGATAGGCCTCGTCCACCGCAAAGTTGGCGAAGAAGTTGTTGGGGTCGCCGTAATAGGCGCCGAACCAGTTGGCACAGCCAACGGATTGTACTCCGGGCACTTTCAGCAATTGCTCGCGATAGGCCAACGGCAGCGGCTGAATGAGTGAAACTGCGCTGCGCGTGACCAAACGGTTTTTGGCGGACGCTTCGACGCCGGCATACCAGGCGTTGATCACCGTGCGAATCAACCCAAACGCCAGCAGGGCCACGGCGATGCCGAGCATGGTCAGAATCGTGCGCAGCTTGTGGCGCAGGGCATTCTTGAAGATCAGTTTGAAGACTTTCATACCAGCTCACCCTTGTCGAGATGGCGCACGGTATGCGCTTTGTCGGCGGCGCGCTGGTCGTGCGTGACCATGATGATGGTTTTGTTGAATTCGCGATTGAGGCGCTCGAGCAGGGAAAGCACCTCGACGGCGGAATTCTTGTCGAGGTCGCCGGTCGGCTCGTCGGCGACGATGAGCGTGGGATCGGCCACGATGGCGCGCGCGATGGCCACGCGCTGCTGCTGGCCGCCGGAAAGCTGTTTAGGGGAATGGCGCATGCGGTCGCTCAAGCCCACCACATTGAGTGCGATTTGCACGCGCTCGCGGCGCTCATTCTTGGAGAGATGGGTCAACAACAGCGGCAGCTCGACGTTTTCGAACGCGGTCAGCACCGGCAGCAGGTTGTAGAATTGAAACACGAAGCCGATGTGGCGGGAGCGCCAGTTGGCGAGCTGGGATTCGCTCAGCTTGGTGACCTCGTCATTGGCGACCATGATGGTGCCGCTGTCCGGCCGGTCGATGCCGGCAATCAAATTCAGCAAAGTGGATTTGCCCGAGCCGGAAGGCCCCATCAGCGCGAGGAATTCGCCTTCCGGCACTGCCAGGTCGATGTTCTCGAGCACCGGAATCTTCAGGCTGTCGCGCTGATACGATTTGGAAACGTTTTTGACTTCGACGATGTTGTTTGGCATAGGCCCTTTCCTGTCATATTTCGGTCATTACACCAAGTTGTTCCTTGCCGCCTCCCGGCAGTGCACGTATGCTGCTTTCTTCTCCAATGAGAGATCGGCTCGAATTCCCAGCAGGCTCGGTGACGCTTGTTGGATCCGCGTGGCCAGGCTTCATCGCGTCACCCAGGGTCTCGCTGCCTGTCATTCTCGCTAGAATCATCCTCAGAAGTGTGAATCACCGTGAACTGGAATCAGGCAAACGCGATAATTTGAGCATGCAAAACGCGGGGCAGCAGGAGTGACAATCTACTTCACCACCACCTTCACCTTCATCCCATCCTGCAGATTCTCCGGCGGGTTGCGCACGATCTGCTGGCCTTCCGACAGGCCGCTGCGCACTTCGAGCTGGCTGCCGATTGTGCCGGCGATCTCCACGGGCGTCGCGACCGCGCTGCCTTCGCGGATGACAAAAACGACTTTCTGCCCCTCGCGGGTCACCAGCGCGGAGGCCGGAATGACGATCTTCCTGTCGTTGCTGATCACTGCCGCAGCCGCCGGTTGCGCGAGAAACGCGACCTTCGCGCTCATCTCGGGCAGCACGCGTTGATCACGCTCGACGAATTTGATCTTGGTCAACACCGTGGCTTTGGCGCGATCGGCGGTCGGCACAATTTTGCTGACAACGCCGGGATAGCGCGTATCCTGATAAGCATCGAGCACGATCTCGCACGCTTGTCCGGGTTGAATGCGCTGAATGTTGGATTCCGACACATCTGCTTCCACTTCGAGCGAGGACATGTCGGCAATCGAAACCACGGCGGCGCGGGCGGTGGTGGAGGCGCCGAACGGCGCAACGATTTCTCCGACATCGGCATTCTTGGTCAGTACCGTACCGTCAAAGGGCGCGCGAATGTTGGTATACTCCAGCGCGACTTCCGCGGCGCGCACGCGGGTGCGGGCGACCTGCACCGCTGCTTCGCTTGCCAGCACGGCGGCCTCCGCGCGCTTGAACCGTGCCTCAGCCGCATCGAACGCCGAACGCGCGATGAGTTGATCCGCCAGCAGCTTCTGGTGCCGGACAAAATTCGATTCGGCGTCGGCCCGTTCAGCCTTGGCCTGTTCCACAAGGGCCAGCGCTTGATTGAGACTGGCTTTCGCTTCAGCCAGTGCCGCATCCAAATCGCTGTGCTCGAGCTGCGCGATGATCTGTCCCTCTTTGACTTGATCCCCCTCTTCCACCCCGAGATAAACCAACCGGCCGGTGCCCTTCGAAGCCACCGCGGCTTGGCGCTGCGCCACCACGTAGCCGCTCGCCGTCAAGACCGCGTTTTGCTGCGCCGGCGAAACCGCAATGACGTTGTGGGTTTCCACCTCCACCGCAGAGCTGAATCCCGCGCGGAACAAAAGGAACAACACGGCCAGCACCGCCAGGCCCAATAGGCCAAACAGAATCACGCCGCCGCGCCGGGCGCTGGTGTTGTTCGAAGTTTCGGAACGGCTGCGATCGAGGCGCAGCCGGGATAGATCCGTGGATTTGGATTCTGACATGGATATTCTCTGCCTTGATTGAATGCGAAAGCGGATGAACCTCAGCAACCCAGCCCTCACCCGCCAAGCACGTTCGTGTGACAAAATTGACGCAAATATAATGCGCGCACTGCCCTTGAACAAGCACTTTGTCAGCCGCGCGCTCCGGCAGTCAAGACGTGCCGGCTTCGCCTTCCGGCGCAAACTCTTCTCCCGGACGGCGATACTCTCCTGTGCGGCCGCCGCTTTTTTTCACTAATCGGATTTGTCCAATCACCATCTCACGGTCCACCGCCTTGCACATATCGTACAGCGTCAGACCTGCAACGGCCACGGCGGTCAGCGCCTCCATCTCCACGCCGGTTCTGCCGGTGCAGCGGGCTGTCGCTTCGAGTGCAAGCCGGTCGGGCTGCACGTTGATCTGCACGTCCACATAATCGAGGCCAAGAGGGTGGCAGAGCGGAATCAATTCGCCGGTTTTCTTGGCAGCCAAAATGCCCGCCAGGCGCGCGGCTTCGAGGCCGTCACCTTTGGGCAGGGCTTTACGCGCCAGCAAAGCGATGGTTTCCGGCTGCATCAAGATCTCGCCGCGCGCAATGGCCTCGCGGCGGGTCACTTCTTTCTCACTGACATCCACCATCGTCGCTTGGCCGCTGGCGTTGAAGTGGCTCAGTTTTTTGGGATTTGACATTCTTGCTTCAACCCTCCTGATTCGTCTGAAAAAATTTCAGTCTTGCCGCCCTGCTGCTGTCATCATGACTGCCGGGAGAAAGCAAACTCGGCACGCGTTGGCCAAAAATTCAGAGCTTCCCGCCATGCTCGGTGTGAGCCGCAACGAGAAAACAATCGCTTATTTGGCAGTAGCCGCCTGGCATGCCGGTTGCTAGTTTCTCGGGTGAGACGCGCAAGCAGCGCTAAGAAATCAAAGTAAATCAGCGTTCACTTACAACTCAATTCTTTCCGAGGAGGTGTTCAACCATGTCAATCGTACGTTGGAGTCCCATTCGTGACATGCTGAACATGCAGGCGGATATGAACCGGATGTTCGGCACTCTGTTCGATCGCGATTCGTTCGAGACCTCATTGCGGAGCAGCGCCTGGGGTCCTGCGGTGGACATCAGTGAGACGGCGGACAGTTATGAGGTCTCCGCTGAGCTGCCCGGCCTCACCAAGGATGATGTCAAGATCAGTTATGAGGGCGGCGTGGTTTCGATCCGCGGTGAAAAGAAGCAGGAGAAAGAGGACAAGGGCAAGAACTATCACCGCCTCGAGCGAAGCTATGGTGCCTTCGAGCGCTCGTTTCGCCTGCCCACGCATATTGAGGTCAACAAGATCGAGGCCAAATTCAAGGATGGTGTGCTGACGCTGCACCTGCCCAAGGCGGAGGAGGCGCGGCCGAGAGAGATTCCGATCAAGATCAATTGAGTCCGTCTCACCGTTGCAAACTGATCAACCGCCCTCCGCTGTCCGGAGGGCGGTTGACTTGTTTGGGAGAGCTCCCATGCCCATTTATGTTTATCGCTGTCGCGATTGTGAACATACGCTTGAAGTGCTGCAAAAATTTTCCGATCCCGCGCTGACCGTTTGCCCGACGTGCGGCGGCGCGTTGCAGAAGCAATTCTCCCCGCAAGTCGGCTTGAGCTTCAAAGGCAGCGGGTTTTACATCACTGACTATGCGCGGAACAACAACGGCAGCAAGCCCGCAACCACCGAGGCGGCAAAGAAATCTGAAAGCGCGACGACAGAAGCGAAAAAAGCGGAGGCTTGAAGCGGAAGCTTGCCAGCCGTAACGCCGGGAATTCGCCCCCTGCGCTGAAATCATCTTTCTGCAGATCTGCCGCCGCAGGAGGGAGTCGTTGCAAGCCGCGTCTTGTAGAGTGCCGGCCGTGCGTGGCAAATCCCCTCGGCTGCCGTCACCTTCGTTGCCCGCCACGCGCTCAATCCGGCATCCAAATCTTCTTTGCCTGAATCAGCTCCGTATCACTCGGTAAATAGAGCGGCGTTGCCGATTTGGTATGGAAGGCCAACCCCTTGTAGCTCACCAGGTACAAATACTTCTTCGCAAAGACACCACCTTCGGCCATCACCACCAAGGGCGCCTTCATTTTGGCGAGAATGGTGTGGAAGGCCTCTGTCTCGACGTGCACCAGCGTGCCGGAGGCTTTGATGGCATTCGCAATCGCGGCCGCAGCGGCAAGGGCCGCATGCGTTGCTGCTGTACTGGTCATCTCATTCTCCACATTGGGTTGATTACAGCAGTTTTCAATTGAATGAACGTGTTTGCAGTTCCCGCCCCTGGTGGGCGGCTGGTGAAGCCAGTGGATTCGCGGTTGCAACAGTGCCCCACAAGGGAGCAGGACTACGAACCTGCGAACGCGATGGAAAAATGCTGCAGGATTGCGTGTATTGCATAAGCCGGACCAGCGAGAATCAGAATCTGACTGCAGAGTCGCCGAGTACGCTGAGAAGGGCCTTTTGATGCTGCACCTCTGCGCTCTCCGCGTTTCCGCGCGACAACTGCTTGCCATTTCTGAAAAAGCTCAACTCCCAATACGGCAAAGCTGCAACCAAGAAGGTTAGAAGGAGAAGACAGAGCAAACAGCGTGAGTCGTCTTTGGAAGATTCTCTTTGGCCTCATCAGCTCCGTCTTCTCTGTTTTCTCAATGTTGCAGGCACATCTTGTCACGACTGAACTTGCAATGGACTAGATTTGGCGCATTTTCCATGTGCCGCGGCGGAACACCAGCACCGCCACCACCGCCAGGGTGGACTCGGCAATGGCAATGGCGGCAAAAACACCCTGCGCGCCATAGCCGAGCGGTATCGCCAAACCATAGGCAAGCGGAATCTGAAACAGCCAGTAACAAGCGAGATTGATCACCGTGGGCGTGAACGTGTCGCCGGCGCCGTTGAAGGCCTGCACCATCACCATGCCGAACGCATAGAAAACGTAGCCATAGCTGACGTAGCGCAGACAATCGACGGCGAGCGGCACGACTTCCGGATCTCTGCTGAAAAGTTGCACCAGCGGCTCGGCAAAGAGCACAA
Organism: bacterium; assembly: GCA_023150945.1. Taxonomy (NCBI): domain Bacteria; species bacterium. Next base: position 107,217 of record JAKLJX010000002.1, read on the forward strand.
ATATCACAGTGACACCACCCAGGAAAATCACGTTGCACCAGGCGGTGAGCCACACCGACCGTTCGGCGCGCTCGGGCTGGTTGGCGCCCAGGTTTTGCCCGACCAGTGTCGCCGCGGCGTTGCTCATGCCCCACGAAGGCAGAATCGCAAACACGATGATACGCAGGGCAATGGTGTAGCCGGCCAAAGCGGCACTGCCGAAGATCGCCACAATGCGCACCAGCCCCAGCCAGCTTGCGGTGGCCACCAGAAACTGGAAGATGCCGCCGAGCGAAACCCGCACCAGCCGTGCCATGACTTCCCAATCAAGGCGGAGCTGCGCGCGCTGCAACCGGATGCGGCTGCCGCCGCGCAACAGCACGTAGAGCTGATAGAGCACGCCCGTGCCCCGGCCGATGTTCGTCGCCACCGCCGCACCCGTCACTCCCATCTCCGGAAACGGCCCCCAGCCGAAGATGAAACACGGATCGAGCACGATGTTGATCACATTGGCGATCCACAGGGCACGCATGGCAATGGCGGCATCGCCGGCACCGCGAAAGATGGCGTTGATCAGGAAGATCAACATGATCGTCACGTTGCCGCCGAGCATGACCGCCATGTAGCCCGCGCCGCTGGCCAGAATACCCGGCGAAGCGCCCATCAGGCGGAGCAAATCCGCGGCAAAGTAGACGCCTGCGAGCGCGGCCGGCACCGACACCATCACGCCGAGCGCCAGCGCCTGCACCGCCGCAACCGCTGCGCCCCGCGCATCTTTCTCGCCGATGCGGCGCGCTACCATGGCCGTGGTGGACATGCTCAGGCCAATGGCCACCGCAAACACCACGGTGATGACGGATTCGGTGAGGCCGACGGTGGCAACGGCTTCCGCTCCCAACCGTGCGACGAAGAAAACGTCGACGACGGCGAAGATGGATTCCATCACCATCTCCAGCACCATCGGCACGGAAAGCAGCAAAATAGCGCGGCCGAGATGGCCTGCGGTGAAATCCTGCTCCGAGCCTCGAATCGCTACGCGCAAATCGGCGAGCACGCGCGCCAACCGCTGGCGCGAATCTTGATGAACCGAGCGCGCGGCGCCTGAGGAAACTGGAGTTTGAAGTTCTGTAGACATGGCAACGGCTTGAGTGTTTTGCGCCCGTAACTTCCTGGAGAAGTTTTTTAGCCGTTGCCAGATCGTGCCTTGCTATTCTCCTTTCCCGGCCCGGCCTAGATTTCAATCATGCTTCCGCTGCGAAAGTCTCAACCCAGAATGCGTTCGACTTCGGCTTGCACTTGTTCGCACAGGGTCTTGCCTTCTTGCAGCAGGGAGTCGAGGGTTTTACTCATCGCGGTGATGAAGTCAGAAGTCTTGGTGTTCGGCAGATTGATGCGCACGTTATAGATTGCGCCCTGCAAGCCCGCGTACGCCATCAGCGCGCCCACCCCGGCGTCGCTCATCACCGCTTTGTTGCCCAGGCGCGCGGCGCGCAAACAAAGCTGCAAGGCCTCGCGGCACGACTCGGCGGTGCGTAACGGCACGCGCGCTGCAGATTTGTATCCCTCGCGCAGGGCGGTCGCGCGGGCTTCCTGCTGCGCCGGCGTATCTTTCGGCAGGCGCATGGCCTCGAGCACAACATTGAAGGCGGCGGTATCCTCGTCAACCGCGCGCAGCAAATCATCTTTCACGCGCTGCGCCTGCTCCGCAAGCTCACAAATCTCCTCGTACTTCGCATCAAACTCGCCCTTGCCGTTGGACACGTTGGCCACCATGGCAGCGAGCGCGGCGCCCAGGCTGCCGGCCAAGGCTGCAATCGAGCCGCCGCCCGGCGCCGGTGTGTCGCGCGAAACTTCGTCGGCGAAATCCGCGACCTTGCGCTGCACCAGCGGACCTTCGCGCGCTGGAATGCCGATGATCTTCTTATCAATGTCAAACTCCGCCACATCGCGCAAGCCCAGCGACTGCACCGCGGTTTCCAAGACATCGCGCACGGGAATGCCGGTGGATTTGTGCATGCGCCGCAAATAGAACCTGCCGGACTCAAACATGGCCGCAAAAGGCACCACGCCCACGATCTCCGAGCCGGTGATGACGATGCCGCGTTGCGCGGCGAGCGTGCGCGCCGCTTCCAACACCGCATGCGCCGGCGTCATCTTGAAATCGGTGAGATTGATGGAAATCTGCGCGCGCTGGTAGGCCTCCACCACCCAACCGACCGCCTTCACATGGGTAAACTTGCCGTCGGCGTAAACCGGCATGCCCGCGAGATTGGTGACGTCCATGCCAAGTGACTGGTAGCGCGCGGCGAGGTCGCCGCCGTAGTTTTGTTGGTAATGTTCGGCCAGTTCGGCAAACGACGTTGCCACGAAGTCACAATTGCCGCAGGGGAATCTGTCCGCCGCAAAATAAACCTGCTCGCCTTTGTAGTAGAACGGTGAGATGTTGCCGGTGCGTTTGTAGCGGCCGCGTTCCCGCAGCTCATAAGCAATGTCGGTGGCGTAGCGCCGGTCGCTGGTATTCAAGTTGAGATTGTAGGCGATCAAAAACTCACGCGCGCCAACGGCCGTGGCACCGCTCTTGCGGTTGAATTGCGCCGGCCCGAAATCCGGCTGCCAGTTGGGGTCAGCCAGCTTCTGCGGCAAACCCTCGTATTCCCCGGCGCGAACGCTGGCCAGGTTCTTTCGCTCCGGCCGGCTCGCGGCACCTTCATAGAGATAAACCGGAATGCCCAATTCCTCGCCGATGCGCCGGCCGACAGCCCGTGCCATCTCCACGCATTCTGCCATGGTGAGGTTGGCCACCGGCACGAAGGGCAGGACATCAGTCGCGCCCATGCGCGCGTGTTCGCCGTGATGCTGTGCCATGTCGATCAACTCGGCCGCGGTCTTCACGGCACGAAACGCGGCCTCTTGCACCGCCGCCAGATCGCCAACAAATGTGACCACTGTGCGATTCGTGCTCTCTCCCGGATCGACATCAAGCAGTTGCACACCGCGCACCGCCTCGATTTGATCGGTGATCTTCTTGATGAGACTGCGGTCGCGGCCTTCGGAAAAATTCGGCACGCACTCAACAATTTTCTGCATAAAAACCTCGCACAGGAATGATCTGTGCCGGCCGAAAAGCAGTGGAGCAGCCGGGCAACTCATCCCGGCAAACAGCGCCGATGATTTCTCCAGCCGGCGGGTTTATTCAAACAAAAAAACACCGCCAGCATAACACAAAACCGCAAGAAAGGCAATGCCAAAAAGCAGCGAGTTGCAAGGCGGGAACAACTCCGGAAGCAAAAGGCTACGCCAGACTTCAGAGAAGGTGAAATCCGGAGCCATGCGGGCAGCAAAAAACTCTGGCAGAATGATTCGACGGCAGAATTATTTCAGAATCATTCTGCCGAAAAATTATTGAACTTTCAGAATGCCATTCTGAGCTTGAAAAGCCGAACGCTTACCGGTGGGCGGATTCAAGGTGGGCAAGGGTGACGGCGGTTTCTTCCTTGGGGCTGGAGAGCACAACGCTGGTGCGGGTGTTTTTCACACCCGGCCAGGACTGAATGCGCGAAAGCAACCGCTCGAGGGTCACGGTTGATTGCGTCTTGATTTTCAGGACATGTGAACCCTCGCCGGTGATGGCGTGGCACTCGAGGATTTCCTCCTCCTGTTGCGCGTGCTTGATGATCTGGGGATAGTAGATGGAGGATTCCACCGTCAAAAAAATGAAGGCGGTGAGGCCCAGGCCCACTTTCGGGCCATCGACCACGGCGTGGTAGCTGCGAATGATGCGCTTCTCTTCCAGCTTGCGCAGCCGTTCACTCACGGCAGGAATCGAGAGCTTCACCTTCTCCGCGAGTTCGTTGCGCTTGGTGCGGCCGTGCGCCTGCAGAATCTTGAGAATGGTCAGGTCGATTTCGTCGAGTTTTTCGACTGACATGAGAAAGCCCTCTTGGTAGCGGACGGTAGCTTGCGCCCCACCGACCCTGCGCCAGCCCATTCCTTCTCTCACAACCGGCGCGCCGGTTCAACTCACGAAGCGTTGTGGCTGCAGCAATGCCTGGACTTGCCGAGCGAGCTCGTCACAGTCCACGGATTTCGGAATGATGGCATCGGCTGCCCATGAACGGAAACTGGAGCGGAACGCGGGATCCGCCGTATTCACAACAATGGGAACCCGCTGGCGTTGCGCTGCCAGCGAACCGATGAACTCGAAGCCGCCCATGTCGGACAGCCGCACGTCTGCGACCACCAAGTCAACGCGTTGATGCGAAAAAATCGCCAGCGCCTCTCTTCCCGAGCTGGTCCAGACCACGCGATATCCTTGCGACTCCAGCGTGGCCTTGCAGGCTTGGCAATGCTGCAGGTCACCGTCGACCAACAGAACCGTCACAGCTTCATTTGGCATCAAGACAGCCATGTTCGGTGCTCCGCACAGGTTTCCAAATCGTGAAAGCGATATCTATACAAATCTTGAATAGTTGAACTTGATCCGAAGGCATTCCTAAAAAATGTCGGTAGAAAACTAATCGCCGGCAAGCTCATTGTCAAGCCAAATCTTTGTCTCGGAAGGTCTTCAGCCGTTTTTTTGGGGGGCCAGTCCTGCAACCCATCAAGGCGACAAATGGCCACCATCATTTTTTGCAGGCTGTGCCTCACACAAGAATTAGTCGGGAACTTTGCCAAATTTTGTCCGTAATTTTGTGCGACTTACAAAGGCGCGTGGCTGCTTCAAACGTGGAGGTTGGAATGCAAAACCTGAAATTGATGATTCTGTTGCTCGCAATGTGCTGCGGCTTGGGGGCGGCGCAAGCGCAAGACAAGGACAGGCCAAGCCGTGGAATCGAGGATCTCGACAACAGCTTCCGCATCGACACCGGCTCGACCTTCCGCCTCCGTGTCGAAGTGGACGTCGGCCAGGTGCGGGTTTCCCGTGGCAAGAGCAAAGACAATCTGCGCGTGCGGCTGGTCTATGATCGCGAGGAGTATCAGCATACGCTGCGCTACAATGAAAAGCGCAACACGCTCGACATCATGTTGGACAAGGAACGCTGGATCGGCCAGCATGACAGCCACAATGCCGGCGAGCTCGAGGTGGAGCTGCCCACCGGCGGCGAGTTGGAGCTGGATTTCCGCATCAAAGCCGGTGAAATCGAAATGCAACTCGGCGGCTTGCGCATTCGCGATCTTTCCCTGGAAACCATCGCCGGCGAAGTCAATCTCGATTTCGACGAGCCGAATCAAATCACCATGACCAACCTCCTGCTCAACACCAAAATCGGTGAATCCAATTTCCGGCGGCTGGGCAACGCCCGCTTCCGCAATGCCGGCATCGATGGCGGCATCGGAGAACTGACGATCGATTTCAGCGGCGACGTGCTCAAAGATGCGGTGGCGGAGGTCGATCTCGACATCGGTGAAACCGCGATCATTTTGCCGCGCCAGTCCGGCACCCGGCTGGCGGTTTCCAAGTTCATGTTCCTGTCGCATTTCAACATGCCCGACTACTTGCGCAAGGAGGGCCGCTACTACTATTCCGAGAACTACGATGACGCCGAGCAGACTTTTCAATTGCGCATCAGCGCCGGCGTGGGAGAGTGCCGCATCGAACGAGAGTAAGCCATCGCGGTCATGCCTAACCGGGAGCGTAATATGAAAACCTACTTCTCCAAAATTCTTGTTGCCGCGCTTTGGCTGTTTGCCGCCACCAGCCAGGCGGGTGAAGTGCGCGAGCGCTTTGAAAAGACCTGCCCGCTCACGCCCGGCGGCAGCTTCACGTTGGAAAACACCAATGGTTCCATTCAGATTGTCGCGTGGGATCGCAATGAAGTGAAGATCGTGGCGCAGAAGGTGGCGCATGCCCGCCGGGAAGAAGACGCGCAAAAGCTGCTGGAAGCCACTGAAATCATCGTGCGCCAGGAGGGTAACGCCGTCGAAGTCAACACGCGTACCCCGCGTTCGAAAGACTCGGGCGACAGCTTTTGGAGCTGGATATTGGGCGGCGGTAACGGCGGCGTAACCGTGACCTACCAAGTCTCACTTCCGCGCCAAATCAGCATCCAAATTCAGTCGGTCAATGGCCAGATTGAAGCGCGTGAAATCTCCGGCCGGATCAAACTCGAAACCACCAATGGCGGCATCGAAGTCGACGACGCTCAGGGCAGCATCTCCGCCGAAACCACCAATGGCCGCATCCGCATCGCCTTGGCAAAAGTGGAGGGCGGCGCCACCATGGACTTCGAAACCACCAATGGCAGCATCACCGCTGAATTCCCAAGCGATTTCAACGCCAGCATTTCAGCCCGCACGACCAACGGCAAGGTCGATTGTGAGTTTCCGCTGACGACGCGCGGCGGCTTCCGACGCAATGAGCTGCAGGGACAAATCGGCGAAGAAGGCGGCCGCGTGAACTTTCGCACCACCAACGGCTCGATCGCGATCTTGAAGAGATCCTGAGCCTGGCACACTCAGCGGCCCGCAGGTTGGCATCAAATACAAACGGCGGAGACGATTACTCGCCTCCGCCGTTCCAGGAAAGGAGGGGTGGATGGAAACTTGAAGTTCTGTTCGAGAGTGCTTCGTACCAGACTCATCATCGCCTGGTGTTCCATCTTTTTACAAGATACATGCCACCCCGCCGTCTCTCCTCTGTGAACTTTCGCTAATGGGCTAAGCCATTAAATTGCGCATCATCTCATCCCCTCCCCACCGACTTTGACCAATTCTGTTGTCATCAAACTGCCGCAAGCCCCACAAAGACCCGCGCTCCTCTGTGCCAACCTGAAACACGCAATTACGAAATCGGTTTGCCCGGTTTGATTCGCCGAATCTGGGCAGGCCGGCAAGAGGGCAACGAGGCAACCATTCACGCCGCCTGCCGGAGAACGTGCAGTTCAGCGGCAGCGGGGTACAAGGCTCGTTGTCTGAAAGGTAGACGGTTTGAAATTACCACCTCAAGAAATTTGTGCCTCAGCTCCGCTGTGGGCTGAAACTGCGAGTCGGACGCTTATGGTTCATCTCGTCTTCCATTCCATGCTTTCCGCGAATTAGCACCATCTCTTATGCTGAATGAATAGAGTCTGTAACTTTTGTCTATTTTCACTGCACTAAAACGGCGCGCATGACACGGGCATCAATCCCACGTCATAGTTTCCTCAAGTCACTTTCATCCGCTACTTAGCGCTTCAATAAACTGCATTATTTCAAATTGAAATTTCTACGTAATCACCGAGACCTATAGCATCAACAGCAACTCGAACTTCGTCAACTCGTAGTCGAATACGTGGCCATGAAGTCGAAAGAAGCACAATAATTGCGATTTGCCTGTCAGCAAGATTCTGTTGATGTCGTATGTTCTGATCTGTTGTGATTAGAAGTTGATAGCCATCTCGCTCAGCCGCATCGAGCAAGGCTCCATTTGATGGGTTCGACCACCCTCGCTCATGGACATCAACCGTATGGCCAGCGAGATAGTGACGAAGAGGTACGGGCGTACCTTGATCAAATAGAATCATCATAAACGTGCCGAATCCGCCAGTATCATCATTTCGTAATCCAGAACGGATTCTACCTGTGATCTTTTGACGCCAGGAAACCATTCCAGAAACTGCTCAACCGATGCTCCATCTTTGAGATTCTCAAAGAGCGCGGACACGGGAACTCGAGTTCCACGAAAGACCCAAGCTCCACTAACCTTGTCCGGCTGGCGCTCAACTGCTTCACAGCTTTCCCAGTTTTTCACGGTAATCACCTTTTTGCTACAATATGGCAATCTCAGGTTACGTCTTACAAGAGTAGCAAACTATTTTGATAATGCAAACAGCATTTTCATGACTATGTCTCCAAATGTTTTGGCTACGAGCCTCAAGCGGCTAACTCACGGTTGCCGCTGCTCGCCGAGGTAGAGATAGCGGTCGAGCAGGTTCACGTACTCACTCCACTTGTTGCCGGCAGGCCGGTCCTTTTGCGCGATTCGCTCGAGAGCATTCAGTTTGGAATCGATCTCGTCGGCAAAATAAAGCAGAAACCCCTCGGGAATCATGGGCACCACGGGCGAGGCCTGCTCCAGCGTGCCTTGATGGCTGAGAATGAGATGCTGCAGTTTCATCGCCAACTCGCCGGGAAACTCGGGAAACTGCGCCAGCTTCTCCGCCACCAGTTGCGCGCCGATCACAATATGGCCCAGCAGCCGGCCGGCATCGGTGAACTCGAAAACCGGCCCCGGGGTGTAAGAATGCACCTTGCCGAGATCATGCAGCAAAGCAGCCGTCACGAGCAGATCGCGATCGACCTGCGGGTAAAGCTTTGCCAGGCGATCACAGATGACGGTCACGTTGAGGGTGTGTTCCAGCAGGCCGCCCAGGTAGCCGTGGTGCCACTTCTTGCCGGCAGGCACAGTGCAGAAGAGTCTGACGAATTGCTCGTCGGCGAACATTCGGCGGAGGAGCGCGAGCAGGGAAGGCTGGGCGACGCTTTCAATCAGCTTCTGAAAGCGCTCCCACATCACGCCGCGGTCTTCCTTGGCGGCCGGCACCAGCTTGGTCAGATCCACCTCGTCGTCCTCGCGCGCCGGTCGCATCCTGTCAATGCGGACTTGCCGCTGGCCCTGATATTCCTCCACCACGCCGGCAATCTTGACAATCTGCCCGGCTTCCGCGGTCACGGATTCGAGATTGTCCCACATCACGGCCGCGACGTGGCCGGTGGCGTCGCTCAATTCGAGCGCGAGATAAGGATCCCCGTTTTTCTTGGCGCGCGTTTCCTTCTTCATCAACACCACGAAGGTCGTGACGTGTTCTCCCAGCAGAAACTCATTGAGTCGTTTCATATTCACTCCGATGGACGCGTTGGGCTGGCGAGTTGTCGCAACAGGCCGCGGTTTGAGTGCCATATGCCGCCGCTGGGTGCGGCGGCGGGGAAAACCAGGATTCCCGGAGTTGGGGTGCAGAGATTAAAACAAACTCTGGGCCGAAATGCAAGCCCTGCCTGCCGGGGAGAAAAACTTGAAACTCTGGCGGGAATGGCTTAGATTGCCCGCCGTGCCGTTGCATCGCCGCGCGGCACCGCAGGTTGCCCGCGGCCGGCGCGGCAAATCAAGCGGCGCCCGGCTGGCGCAATTCCGATCCAACGAACCCGCTCGCCTCAAGAGAACGCATGCGTTTCATTCATTTTGCCGATACTCATCTCGGTTTTTCCGATCTCGCCAAGGTCGATCCGCAGACGGGGGTCAATCGCCGGGAGCAGGATTTCTACGACGCCTGGTGGCGGGTGATCGAGGCCATTCTCCTGCACAAACCGGATTTTGTTTTGCATGCCGGCGATCTGTTTCAATCGCCGCGGCCGAACAACCGCGCCATCGCCGTGGCGTTGGCCGGCCTGCAGCAGCTCCAGGCAGCGAACATTCCCTTCGTCGTCGTTGCCGGCAATCACTCCACCCCGCGCATTCGCGCCACCGGCAATATCTTCGAGGCCCTGAGCGTGCTGCCGGTGGTGCGCGCCGCCTACAAAGGGGCCTATGAGAAAATCGTCCTCACCGGCGTCGGCGGCAAATCAAGCTGCGCCATCCATTGCCTGCCGCACTGTTCGTTGAGTGAAGAACTCGAACAGGCCTACGCGGACCTGCGCTGGGAGCAGGCGGCCACCTGGAACATTCTGCTCAGCCACGGCGCGTGGCGTGCCGCCGGAAAAATCGACACGCGCATGGGCGAATTCAACGAACAAATGTTGGAAGATCCGGAGACCCGGCTCAATCTGAATTTTGATTACATCGCGCTGGGGCATTATCATCGCTTCCTTGCCATCAACGATCACACCTTCTATTCCGGCTCGACCGAGCGCACCAGCTTCAATGAGGCGGGTTATACCTCCGGCTACATTTTCGGTGATCTGACGACGCGGGAATGGCGCTATCATCAAATCCCGGCGCGGCCCATGCTGCGGCTGCGGCCGGTCAATGCCAAAGGCAAGAGCCGCGAGGAGATCATGGCCGAGGTGGCGCAGCGCAGTACGGCCGACCTTGCCGAGGCGATGGTCAGCCTCGAGCTGCAGCAGCTCTCGCGCGATTTGTATCTGCAGCTCGATTTCGCCGCGCTCGACCGGCTGTTCCCGCAGGTTTTTCATTTTGACCGGCAAATCTCGCTGGAAACCACCGCGGTGAATGAACGCAGCAGCGTTACCCCGGCGCTCGGCTCGTTGCGGGAAGAGTTCGCGCGCCACCTGCAGAAGCATGCCGACGGCAGCCTGCCCATTGCCGAGTTGGAGCGGCTGGGCGCGCAGTTTCTCGCCGAAGCCGAAGCGCAGGAGTTGGAAGCATGATTCTGCAATCGCTGCGCCTGCGCAACTTCCGCCGCTTCGAGAATCTCTTTCTCGAGCTGCCCGAAAATGTCATTGGCATTATCGGCCGCAACGGCGCGGGCAAGTCGACCATCCTGGAGGCGATTGCCTGGGCGTTGTACGGCGCGCGCGCGGCACGCACGGAAAAATCCCTGCTGCGCCGGCAGGCCGCCACTCTTGCCGAGCCGTGTGAAGTCGAACTCACCTTTGCGCTGGCGGGAGTGGACTATCGCGTGCTGCGCTCGATGCGCGGGGCCAATCATGCGGTGGAAGCCGCGCTCTATCGCGCCGGCTTGAGCGAACCGGTCGCCGTGCGCGAAAACGACGTGAGCAACGAAATCGAGAGGATTCTCGGCCTGGATCGCAAATCGTTCGAGGCCTCCATTTTCGCCAAACAAAAAGAACTGGCCGCGCTCAGCAACATGCGCGACGAGGATCGCCGCAAGCTGATCAGCCGCCTGCTGAATCTCGATGCCATCGACTTCGCGCGCAAGCGCGCCATGCAGGAGGCAAACGACAAGCGTAATTTCGTGGAAGGCAGCCGTCTCAGCCAGGAAGACCTGGAGGAGTTGCAGCAGCAATTGCGCGAGCATCAGGCCAGGCGCGCGCAGGCAGAAGAACACTTGCAGACCCAGCAGCAGCAAGAGCGCGAGTGGAGGCAAAAGCGGGAACAGGCCAAAGCCGCCTTTGAAGCCGAGTCCCAACGCCGCGACCGCGCCATCAAACTGCAAAACGAACGGCACACGCTGGAGCGGGAAATGGCGCTGCTGCAACAGCAACTGCAGCAGGCCGAAAGCGAACGCCGCGAGATCACGCTCGCGCAGGGAAAACTGGCGGAGTTGGCGCCGGTGCGCGAACGCTGGCGGCGCCTGAAGGCGGAAAAGGAGGCACTGGAAGAAAACCGGCGCAAACTCGCGGCCCTGCATGGTAAACAACAACTCATCAAGAATCTCACTGAGCAGATGCAAAAACTCGAGCGCGAGAATGCGAGCCTGCAGCATGAACTGGCAGCTCTGCCCGGCCTGCTGGCTGCCGAAAAAAATGTGAACGAGAGAGTACAGCAAGCAGAGGCCGCCTTGCGTGCGCGGCGCGAGACCGAGCAAAACGTGCTGGCAGAGCTTGCCAAAGTCAGAGACAAAGGTGTGGAAGAAAAGCAGAAGCTGCAGCAGGTGCAAACGCTGGGCGCGGACAGCCCCTGCCCGGTCTGCACGCGTCCGCTCGCGGAGCATTTTGAGCCGGTGGTGACGCGCTTTCAGCGGACGCTGGCCAAGCTGCGGGAGGACTATCTCAAGCTCGAGCGCGAAAAGAGAGAGGCCGCGTCACAGGCGCAGGATGCCGAAATGCGCCTGAAAACCCTGCAGCAAGAACGCGAACGGCTGGGCAACGAGCGCGCGCGCCTGACGCAGGTGCAAACACAGGTCGCCGGCCAGTTGCAGCGCGTGGACGAGTTGCGGCGGCAGTACGACCGGACGCAGCAGGAAATCCAGCAGCTCGGCGCGATTCAGGTGGATGAAACGCGCGCTGCCGCGTTACAGACAGAGTTGGCAGCGACTGAAAAACAAGTGGAAGAGATGACGCGCCTGGAGGCGCACCTGGCGCGGCTGCCGGGGTTGGAGTCGCGGCTGACGCAAGCCACGGCGCGACTCGACGCCTATCGCCAGCAGGAAGACACAGCGCGACAAGCGCTGATGGATTTGCAGTTCCGCGAAGAAGTGTACTGGCAGTACAAGCAGGCTCATGACGAAGCGAGCCTGCAACACTCACAGGCGCAGAAACAAGCCGGTGAGGCGCACGCCGCGTTTGCCACGGCCGCCGCGCAGGTGGATAATCTCGAGCAGCGCATCGCCCTGATGACGGAGCGCCTGGCAGTCATCGCGCGGGTGAAGCAGGAAGTGCTGTTGCTCGAGGCGCTGCAGGAACACCTCAAAACCTTCCGCGTGGAAATGGCCGGCCGGCTGCGCCCCTTGATTGAAGGCCGCGCATCCGAGATCATGCGCATGGCGACCAATGGCCGCTACAGTATGCTCGAGCTCGACGAATCCTACAATCTTTATCTCTACGATCAGAACCGCCGCTTCGAGTTGAATCGCTTCTCCGGCGGCGAGCAGGATCTGTTGAATCTCTGCCTGCGGGTCGCGATCAGCCAGGTGATCGCGCAACGCTCCGGCCGGCCGGCGCTGCAGTTCATCGTGCTCGATGAAATCTTCGGCTCACAGGATGAAGAGCGCAAGCTGCTGTTGCTCGCGACCTTGCAGCATCTGAGCGGCTATTTCCGGCAGATCTTTCTCATCACGCATGAACAGGGCATCAAGGAAAACCTGCCGGTGGTGTTGGAAGTGGAAATGGAAGGCGCGAACAGTGTGGTGAAGATGAAATGAGGATCGTCGCGGGAGAATTTCGGGGAAGATCGAGGCCGCGAGGCCGCCGCGCCTGGTGACATTTTGTGATTCTGCCAGTCACCGCGTCTTCTTGTCATTCTTTGAGAAAATGATCCTGCGACGGCTTGGCCGTTGCAGCAGAATCATCAGCGTTTCCACGAAACTCGAGGTTTTGGAATCCTCGGCTCAGCCGCGGCCGAAGCTTGTTCGAACCGGCACGAATCATGTGACGCCCGAAGCGCGCGAGTTCCGAGCAAATCCCATCGGTCCGAGAATCTCCTCGAGTGGTTGCCGTGCCAGCTCCTCCAGTTGCGCGAGCTTGCCGACATCCTGCCAAAAATATCCTTCCGTGCGAAATGCGCGAATGCTCTCCCCCTCTCCCGCCAGCCGCAAATAAGTCTGCACGATTGAAAACGCGCCGGTCGCGGTCATGCGCGACAGCAGCGCCGGCGAGATGACATGTATGCCGTCGAAAGCGAGTTCATGCAACTCGCCCTGCGGCTGGCGCGCCAGTTCAACGCGGGCGGGTTGCATGGATTTCCAGCCGCAAAGCTGCCCGGCCTCATCGAACAGAAAATAGCGCGAGGTGCGGCGCGGCTTGACCGCGAGCGTGGCCAGGCTGGCACTCGCGAGATGTTGGGCATACATCGCCCGCAGGTCGATGTTGCTGACGATATCGACATTGTGGAGAAAAAAGGGTCGGCCGTCGTCGAAGAAGTGGCCGGCTTGGCGCAGGCCGCCGCCGGTGTCGAGCAGCTCCGGCTCGTGTGAAAGCTCGAGGCGCACGCCGAAATTGTCATGCGCCTGGAGAAAGCCGGCAATCTGTTCCGCGCAATGATGGGTGTTGATGACGATTTCCTGCACCCCCGCTGCCAGCAAGCGGCGAATCACGATCTCGAGCAGCGGGACGCGTTGGATCTCGATGAGGGCTTTCGGCCGGGTGTCGGTGAGCGGGCGCAGCCGGGTGCCCAAGCCGGCGGCGAGGATCATGGCTTTCATAACTCGCGATGCACGACTTCCACGTTGATGGGATACTTCTCGCGCAGATGGCGGGCCAGCCGGTTGGCGCAATAGACCGAGCGATGCTGGCCGCCGGTGCAGCCAAAGGACACGGAAAGATCGGTGAAGTTGCGGCGCTGGTAGTTCTCGACCACTTGGTTGATGAGATCACGCACGTGCGTCATGAAACCGTGCACCGCTTCTTCATTCTCCAGAAACGCAATCACCTCGGGATCAAAGCCAGTGAGTTTGGCGAATTTCTCCAGCCGGCCGGGATTGGGCAGCGAGCGGCAATCAAACACGAAACCGCCGCCGTGGCCGGTGTCATCTTGCGGCAGGCCGTTCTTGAAGGAGAAACTCTGAATGCGCACGGTCAGCCGCAATTGCACGTTGCCCAGTTCCCGCAAAATGGTCGAGCGCACCAGCCGGTGCCAAATGTCCGTGAGTGCGGGCAGCTCCACCGGCAAATCCGCGGTCCGCAGCACGTATTCGAGATTGCGCACGGCATAGGGCACGCTTTGCAAGAAATGGGTTTTGCGCTCATAGAACCCGCGAAAGCCATAAGCGCCCATCGCCTGCATGATGCGGATCAGGACATAACCAAAATAGAAACGCCGGAACTGTTGGGGATCCACCGGCAGCAATTCCGGCACGGCCTCGAGGTAAGTCGTCAACAGCTCTTCACGCAGGTCGAAGGGAATGTCGGCCTTGGCATCGAACAGCAGCGAGGCGATGTCATATTGCAGCGCGCCGCGCCGGCCGCCCTGATAGTCGATGAAATACGGCTCGCCGGTGCGAATCATGATGTTGCGCGACTGAAAATCGCGATACAGAAAGAAATCCTGGTCGGTCTGCAGCAGGAAGTTGGTGAACTGCTCGAAATCGTCTTCCAGCTCCTGCTCGTTGAAGGGGATTTTGGCGAGCTTGAGAAAGTAGTATTTGAAGTAGTTCAAATCCCACATCATCGACTGCTTGTCGAAGCGGGCGCGCGGATAGCACACGTCATAATTCAGCGTTCGCCCCGCACGAATTTGGAATTGCGGCAGCCAGCGCACGACTTTGCGGTACAGCTCGATCACGGCCGGCGAAAAGCCGGCTTTGCTGCGTTCGTTGCTCAGAAACGAAAAGAGCGTGGTGTCGCCCAAATCCTCTTCGAGATAGATGTTGCGCTCCAAGTCCTCGAGGTAGATCTCCGGCACCGGCAGACCGCAGCGGCGGAAGTGGCGGGAGAATTCCAGAAAGGCGGTGTTTTCGGCGCGGTCGGCGTTGTGCACGCCGATGAGCGTGCGCTCGGCCTGGTGCAGCCGGAAGATTCTGCGGTCGGAGCCATGCGCCTTCAATTCGGTGAGGGCTTGCGCCGGCTTGCCGGTGAAGCGCTCGACCAATTCCTGCAACAAAACTTCAGGTTCCATGAGACCAGCGTTTGGGGTTAATCGAATGCCGTGGGTCGGCTGGGGTTCTTGAGATGCTCGAAAGCCTCGACCAGATTGGCGTGGGTGGTGCGGCCTTCGGACAGCGGCGGTAGTTCCTCCAAACTGAAAAAATCGGCGGCGAGCGTCTCGAGATTGGCTTTGAATTCGCCGCCGAGCAAATCGCATTGGATGAAAACCTTGTAGGTTTCGAACAAATGCGGGACATCGGAATGCAGGCGGCGATCATAAACCGCGAGAATCTTGCGCGCGATGCCGTCGAAGCCCGCTTCTTCGCGCAATTCTTTGATGGCGGCTTCGGAGGGCGCCAAGCCGGCATCCGCCCAGCCGCCGGGCAGCGACCATTTGCCGTCGTGCTTTTCCTGCACGAGCAGAACCTTCCCTTCACGAAACGCCACGCAACGCACATCCACCTTCGGCGTGGCGTAGCCTTTTTCCTGTGCGAGCGTTGCCGCGAGAGAATTGCGGGAACAATGCGCATGGTTGGCAATGATTTCCACCGCCAGCCGCTGCAGGGCGTGGTAGCGTTCGAGATCGAATGGATTGGTGCTGAAGGTCAAACCGTTTTGGGCGATGGTTTGAATTTGCTTGGCCCAGAGGAGCCATTGTGGTTCTGGAGTCATGAGCAGTCCGTGCGGCAGTGTGCGCGTTGTTTTTCGCCAAAATACAAGAGTCCGCGCAAAAAGCAAGGCCGCGTTTCCGAATTTCCAATTGACTTTGCCGTGCCCGCCTGCTATCTTCCGCTCGATTCCGTTAGGGGTGTCCCCAACATTCGGGACTGAGACCACACCCTTGGAACCTGATCCGGATGATACCGGCGTAGGGAAACGGTCGGCAATTTCGCTGTGTACGCGTGCGCTGGCGCTCGCCGTTTCGCGGCCGCTTCCCTATGAAAAATGGAAAGCGGCTTTTTCTTTTTCGAGGTGTGCCATGAAGTACCTGTTTGCTTTTTGGTGCGGCGTGATGGTGCTGCTGACTGGAGCGAGCGCCGCACAAGAAAGCGCCGTCATTGCGGGCAGCGTTCATGATCGCGAAACGCAAGCGGGACTGCCCGGCTGCCATCTCCTCATCGAGGGCACGGCGCTGCGCACCCTTTCCGACGCGCGCGGCAATTTTCGCCTGCAGAATGTGCCGGCCGGCCGGGTGGTGCTGGTGGCAACGTTCATCGGTTACGAAACGCTGCGCCAGTCTCTCGAAATCAACCAATCGGAAGTGCGCGTGACGCTCGCGTTGCAGCCACAGCCTCTGGTCAGTCCCGCGGTGACGGTGGTCGCAACGCGCGCGCGCGAACGGCACAGCCCAGTGGCGTTTGCCACGCTGACGCGCGAAGCGATTGCCCAGCGCCATCCCGCGCAGGATATTCCCGCGCTGCTGAGCGAGTTGCCTGCGGTCAAATTCTATTCCGAAAACGGCAACGGCCTGGGCTACAATTATCTGTCGATTCGCGGCTTTGATCAGCGGCGCATCGCGGTGTTGATCAACGGTGTGCCGCAAAACGATCCGGAAGATCACAACGTTTACTGGATCGACTTCCCCGACTTGCTCGCCAACGTGCAGGACATTCAGGTGCAGCGCGGCGCCGGCAGCGCGTTCTACGGCCCGCCCGCCATCGGCGGTTCGGTCAATCTCGTGACCTCGGAGTTTTCCCGCGCGCGCGGACTGGCGGCCACCATTGGGGGCGGCACGTTCGATACGCGCAAATATTCGCTGTCCGCCTCCAGCGGCTTGCTCGCGGGTAAATATTTGTTCTCCGGCCGGCTGTCGCGCATGCAGAGCGACGGCTACCGTGAGCAATCCTGGGTGGATCTCAAGAGCTACTTTGCCGGCGCCGCGCGCCTCGGCAAGAATTCCATCACCCGGCTACATTTCTATGGCGGCCCAATCGCCGATCATCTCGCCTACTACGGCATCCCCAAAGCGCAGGCGCAACAACGCGAGACGCGGCGCCACAATCCCATTCGCCGGCCGGATGAAATCGAAAACTTCAACCAGCCGCATCTCGAACTGCTGCATGAACTCCACCTGGGCGAGCAATGGCGAGTGAACAACACGCTGTTCGCCGTGCGCGGCTACGGCTTTTTTGATTATGACGGTTCCTGGGCGCCGCTTTCTTACTATCGCCTGACCCCGGATTACGGCTTCGCGGTCACCGGTAATCCCGCAGAAATCTACGTCGACAGCTTGTTGATTCGTGCCTACGTTGACAACTTGCAGTTGGGCTGGCTGCCGCAGCTCACGTGGCATCACAGCCGCGGCGCGCTCACCCTGGGCGCGGAACTGCGGCGGCATCGCTCGCTGCATTGGGGCCGCATCCAAAAAGGCGACAGTGAATTGCCGGAGGCCGTGGCCGGGGAATTTCGCGGCTGGGATTATGTCGCCCGCCGGCGCTACTACGAATATCGCGGCGCGAAGGACGTGCTCTCGCCCTACCTGCACGCCAACTGGTTTCTGCTGCCCGAGCTGAACCTCACGTTCGATCTGCACTACGCCTATTCGCGCTATCGGCTCTACGATGAAAAATTCATCGGCACCGGCTTCCAAGTGCCTTACCATTTTCTCAACCCGCGCGCGGGCGTCAATTACAACCTCACCTCCCACTTCAATCTCTTCGCCAGCATTGCGCGCACCAGCCGCGAGCCGCGGTTGAAGAATCTCTACGATGCCGCCGAGGCCAGCACGCCGGCAAGCTGGGGCGCCGTCACGCCGCAATTCGGCCTGCAACCCGACGGCCGCATCGATTTCGATCGACCGCTGGTCAGACCGGAACGGCTGCACGACTTCGAGCTCGGGCTGGGTTATCGCCGCGGCGAAGCGCACGCCGCTGCCAATTTCTTCTACATGAATTTCAAGGATGAGATCATCAAGAGCGGCCGTCTCGATCGCTTCGGCCAGCCGGTGACCGGCAATGCCGAACGCACGCTGCACGCCGGCCTCGAACTGGCCGCGAGCGCGCCGCTGTTGCCGCGCTGGCAGGCATCGGGCAATCTCATGCTTAGCAACAACGAGTTGAAACGCCACGTGGTTTATGACAGCGAGGGCACGGCCACCAGGCTGGACGGCAATCCCATCGCCGGGTTTCCGGATGTGCTCGCCAATGCCCGCTTGACCTATGCCGGCTCGAGTTGGCTGGCGTCGCTCGCCCTGCAACACGTGGGTAAGCAGTACACCGACAATTTCAAGAGCGAAGAAAACACGGTGCCGGCTTACACCGTGGTGCACGCGAGCGCCGGCTATCGTCTGCCCTTCGGCGCGGCACAGTCGGGCTTGTCGCTGCAACTGCATGTGCAGAATCTGTTGGACCGGCTCTATATCGCGCACGGCGAAGGGGACGAATTCTTTCCGGCCGCCGGCCGCCAGGTGTTCGTGAATCTCAAATATGAATTGAACCGCTGAGGCCGAGCAGCCGGTTCACTTGATACCCGGGAGCTGTGATGCCGCAACCAACTGCTTTGATCATCGCCAACAGCGTGCTGCCGCAGGAGGCAATTCTGGCGGAATGCCGGCAGCGCGCCCAAGCTGTCATCTGCGCGGATGGCGGCGCGAATCGCGCACGGGAGCGCGGCCTCCTTCCCGATTTCGTGGTCGGCGACCTCGATTCCGTTACGCCGGCCACGCGCGCCGCCTGTGCCACCGCCGCCTTCATTCACTACCCCAGCCAGTACGCCACGGATTTGGAAAAGGCGCTGACTTTCGCGGTGGAATGCGAATTCGGCGCCGCCCTGCTGGTCGGCATCACCGGGCTGCGCTGCGATCATCAATTGGTGAATCTGAACATTGCGGAAAAATTCTGCGCGCGTATTGCCCTCGAGACACACGATGATTTCGGCATCGGCAGCTTCATCATGCCCGGGCCGGCGCCGGCGGTGTTTGCGAGTTTCGCCGGCCAACAAATCTCGCTGATTGCCTTCCGGCGCGCCGCCGGCATCACCACCACGGGATTGAAATATCCGCTCAACCACGAAGCGCTGGAATGGGCGGTGCGCGACGGTTTGAGCAACGAAGCGCTGGCGGACTCGTTCTCCGTGGCGGTGGAAGAGGGTAATCTCTTCTGCTATCGGGTGCGCGGCGATTGAAGCAAAGCGCCGCGGCTTGAACTGGATTCTGATTCACCAAGAAAGACACCTGCCATGGCTGCCGGCCGCCTGACGCTTCCCGATTACTTCATTCTCCTGCTCTACCTGCTCGTGTTGTTGATTCTGGGATTCCTCCGCTCACGGCAAAGCACGAGCACGCTGGAAGAATACCTCGTCGCCGGCAGAAGACTTTCCCTGCCGGCGTTCGTGGCCACGCTGGTCGCCACCTGGTATGGCGGCATTCTCGGCGTCGGTGAATTTTCCTATCTGCACGGACTGTCGAACTGGCTGGTGTTTGGCGTGCCCTATTACTTGCATGCCGTTCTCTTTGCCGTGTTGCTGGCGGGCCGCGCGCGGCGGGCGCCGGTGCTCACCATTCCCGAACAATTGGAAGCGGCCTATGGCCGCCGCGCCGGCCTGCTGGGCGCGTTCTTCGTCGCCCTGCTGGCAACGCCCGCGCCCTACGTGCTGATGCTCGGCGTGTTGTGTGAAATGATCTTCGGCTGGCCGCTGTGGCTCGGGGTCGTGGTGGGCACCTTCTTTTCGATCGTGTATTGCTTGCGCGGCGGCCTGCCGGCAGTGGTGCGCACGGAAATCCTGCAATTCCTCTTGATGTATGCCGGTTTCGTTTTGATTCTGGCGTTTGCGATCGCGCAACACGGCGGTTGGGAATTTCTCCAGCAGCATCTGCCGGCCTCGCATCTCACCTGGCACGGCGGCAACCGGCCGCAATACCTGCTGGTGTGGTATTTCATTGCGATGAGTACGCTGGTGGATCCCAGTTTCTACCAGCGTTGCTTTGCAGCTCGCAGCGAAGCCGTGGCCCGCCGCGGCATTTTCATTGCCATTGGCTGCTGGCTGGTGTTCGATTTCATGACCACCGCGACCGGCTTGTATGCCCGCGCCTTGCTGCCTGATCTCCCCAATCCCGCGGCCTCCTATCCCGAGCTTGCCCTGCACTTGTTGCCGGCGGTGGCCCGCGGCATTTTCTTTGTCGCGCTGCTTGCCACCATCATGTCCACCATCGACAGTTTTGCCTTTCTCTCCGCAATCTCGTTGGGCAAGGATATTTTCGGAAAGCTCGGGCGGCAAACCAGCGCGGCGCAGGCGACGCGCCTCACCCAACTCAGCATGGTGATCGTTTTTCTGGCGGCGGTGGTAATTGCGCTGTGGGCGCAATCGATCGTGGCGATTTGGTACCGTCTCGGCACGATCATCACGCCGGCGCTGTTGCTGCCGCTGGCCACGAGTTTTTCTGCGAAATGGAGAATGTCGGCGCCGGCCGCGCTCAGTACGATGGTGCTGGGCGCCGGCCTCACGAGTTTGTGGTTGGCAACCGCGGAGGCCGACAGATATTGGTTGGATCTCGAACCTATTTATGCCGGGCTGGCATTGGCAGCGGCCATTTTTCTCGCGGATCAAATCCGGCAGCGCGGCCCCAGTCAGGCGCGAGCGGAAGGCAAGTGAAGCAGCGCCGCTGCCTGAGTTGATGAGAAGAGCTTTCGCTTCGCCGGCAGGGCTGCGCTTCGTTCGCGCGGCGCGGCGGGTGGCAGCACGGCTTCTGCTTCACGGTGTCGGGCCGGCGCGAGGCAAGAACACCACCGCCCCGGCGGTTCGCACTGAACCATCCCGGCAATCGCTGGACTAGCGGGCTGTTACCTTGAGATGTATTGCCACCGCCAATGTCATCTTGCCAGGATCCTGTGAAGATTTGAGCAGAGTGCCAAGTACCTCACAAGATTCCTTCTGAAGACACCCAGAATCACTTATGCAAATCAAAGTAACAAGGCACTGGCACACGCGGTGGAGCCAACCGCCCGGGCGGTGAAGTTTTCCGACGGATCCTATTTGATCACCGCGACTTTGGTGCGCGCCGTGCCGGCGTGGGTTTTGATGACGGCCAGATAGACGCCATTCAACACCTTGCGGCCGCGGTCGTTGAAACCATTCCACACGATGTCATCGACGTGCGAGCCGCGCCGGCCCTGCGGCATGCTGGCGCTGAACTTGCGCTCCCACACCAGCTCACCGAGCAGCGTGAAAATCTTAAGCTCAACCTCCGAATCTTGCGCGAGATTGTAGATGAAGCGCGTGCCCTGGCTGCGATCATTGCTTTCCGGCGGCCGAAAGGGATTGGGATAGTTGTAGAAAGTGCTGTGATCGGCATCAAACAGCACCGACAGCTCGGAGTTGAGCTGAAAAGCAGCGCCGGTACGATTGTTGGCATCGACCACCTGCACCGGCTGCCGGGAATCCCTGTCGATGGCGGTTAGATCCGTGCTCTCATCAAAGGCAAGCAGGAATGCCTTGGCAGTATCGGCCTCGACGAGATCGGCGGTGAGCACCAAGCCCGGCGCGCGACCAAAGCCGACTGCAACCGAATCCATCAGCAGGGGCAATTGCACCGGATTGCTTTGATCGGCAGAGGTGAGGTGAATTTCGCCGTAGACTTGGGCGGCATTTTCTTGATGGACAAGCCGAAAGGCCCGGAACAACAGACCCGGCGCAATATTCTTGCCCTGGCGATTGCGAATGTAAAAGCGCAGGCCGGTCAGGAGAATGTCACTCGCGGTCTGGCTGGCGCCGGGATCGGTCAGGCTGAACTGCAGCACCGGCACGTTGCTCTGACCGCGCGCCACCGGCGGCCGGCGCGCCAACGCCGTGCTGGTGACGCTCAATTTGCGCGCCTCGGTGGCGATGTTCACGCGCTGCCGCAGATCTTGATCCACCACTTGTGCATCCGCGCCGGTGTTGGCATCATCCGGAGGATCGAGCAGCGTGAGGGAGAGGTCCTGGGTGGTTGACGCCTCGATGGGCGCCAATACCTGCCAGGTCGCCACGCGCATGCCGCCGACCGGACTGGTGTGCTTCACCAACGCAGTATCCACTGCCGGATCGAGTTGATAGTTCGCCGGCAGCCGAATCTCCAGACTGTCCGATCCCACCGTCTCTGCCTCTCCCAAATTCTCGAGCAGTGCCGACACCTGGAACGATTGCCCCACGCTCACCACGCCGTCAGTGGCTGTTTCCGGGCTGGTGATTTTGGCAGTGAACAGCAAGTTGGCGCGCTTGACCAGGCGAATCTTCAAAGAATCGGTTTCAGGGCCGAGGTTGACGGATTGATCGCTCTCATCGCTGGCGGTGAGGACGATTTTGAAAGTCGCGCTGTCCAGCGCGCTGGCGGGCGCAGTGAGATCCCAATAGAACTCCTGGCCCGGCGCGCCGCTCAAGAGTTTGGTAAGTTGATCTTCCGGCACAAAGCCGCCACCCTCCGGCAAGACCAGCCGCGCCGCGATGTTGGTGGCGCGAAACCAGTCCGCTTTGGCGGCGAGGGTGAAGCGCTGCTCCGTGCTCAAGCTGCGGTCTTGCGCGCCGGCGGGAGCGAAGATACGAAAATCAGTGAGCGCAACCGTGCCGCGATCCAGGGTCTCGATCAACAGATTCGCGATGCCATTGTTGCGTATCGGTGCCTGCTCACCGGCATTGAGATCAACCGGCACTTGCGTGACGGTGAAAGTCAACTCGCGGCTCGGCGTCGGCACGGCAGGCGCCGTTGCCTGCCATTCCACGTAGCCCACGCGCGCCTCTTCGTCCATCACCAATTCCTGCTCTGCCGGCTGCTCCAGCACCAGCCCGGTTTCTCCCACCTGCAAGGTGACTCTGGCGAAATTGGAGGTGGGCGCGCCGAGGTTGCGCAGGGTCACGCGCAGCGTGAAACTCTGCGCGACCGCCAGCTTCCCGGTGCGGGCGCCGGCGGGAGAATGGATTTCCGGCGTGAGTTCGAGCAAGGCGCGCGGCTCGGCCTGCACGGTCACGGTGCTTTCCACCGACGGCTCAGTCTCGCCTTTGGAGTTTTTCGCAGTGAGCTTCACTTTGATCTCCCGCGGATTGCTGTGGCTGCCCACCGGCGCTTTGAGGCGCCAGCGCACCGAATCGCCGCTCACCGCCTTCACGCTCGGTTCGTTCGTCAGGAAGCTGTAGCCCGTGGGCAGCGTGATTTCGCCGTTCAGTTCGCTCAAATTGGGACTCGCGGCCACTTTGGCGGTCACGGTGAATTCCTGCTCAGTGGAAACGATGTGATCGCGCGCGCCCTCGGGTTCGCTGATTCCCAGCGAGCTCAACGCGAGCGCCGAGGCATTGACATCCACAATCACCATGACGGTACGGCTGGCGGCATCGGCGAGGCTGCCGTCGTTGCGATCGAGCGGCAACGCCACAATCTCCACCAAAAGAGTATCCTGCGGGGAGGCAAACTCCGGCGCCGTGATTTGCCATTCCACCGGCACGCCGTCGCTGAACGATCGCGGCGAGTTGTCACCAATCACGAAACCGGCCGGCAGCGGCGGCACGATTTGCAGCCGGCCGCTGTCATCGAAAGGGGCCTGGCCGAGATTGCTGACCACGGCGCGCAGAGTGAAAGTCTGGCCGATGGTCAATTGACGATTGGGCACGGCGGGTGTGCTGGCCTGGAGTTGCAGGTTTGCCGGTGTTTGCACGCGCACCGCGGCAGTCGAGTCAAAGGCGGGATCGATGCGCGCGTGTGTCGTCGGCGTGAAGGCGGAATCGATGGTGGCTTCGAACAGCTCGAGCTCGCCGGCGGCGGTGGGTGTGCTGGGCGCCGTGACGGCAAACACTGCAGTGCCGGTGCTGCCGTTGTCGATCGGCCCAATCCGGAGTTGCTGCTGCGGCGGCGCAGCTTGGCGCAGGGCTTTGAGCGTCACCCACACACTGTCCAATCGCTCGAAGCCGATGTTGTTGACGTCCGCGTTGAGGGTGAAGGTCTGATCGGTGTTGACGGTGCCCACGCCGCCATCCGGCTGATTGCTGATAACCGTCTTGGCGATGCGCACCCGCGTCAATGAGATGACTTGCACGGTATCGGTGCCGGTCACCGTCAGTTGGCGCCGGTCATTCACATCCATGCCGCTCACGGCCGCGCGAATGGCCAGATCGCCGCCATCACGGCCCACGCGGCTGATGCGATATTCGAGTGTGTCCGTTTGGCCGCTGCGCAGCAACAGGCCGCCGCCTTGCAAGGCTGCAGGCGTCTCGACCACGTAATCGGTTTTGACTTCATTGTTGATGGCGAGCGTCAAGGGTTGGGGCGGATCGAGCTGCACGTCGCCGGCCTCTGCGTCTGCGGTCAGTGCGACATACACGCGCCAGAATTCAGTCGAATTGGCTGCGATCTTCTTCAGGCGCAGTGAAGTGCTCACCCCCGCCGGCCGCAGCGCCGCCGGGCGGTCGATGGCGATCACCGCCGTATCATCCGCCGCCGGATTGATCGTTGCCTGGGCCTTGGTGTTGGCGGCGAAAGCCGCGGTAATACTGGCCGTAAACACTTCGCGGCTGGTGGCTGCCGCCGCCGCCGATACCTCAAAAACCGCGAGGCGATTGGGATTTTTGAGCGTGATGGTGTCATTCGCGATGAGCGAGGCGCCGTCGGTCGCCAGCTTCACCCGCACGCTGTCCAAAGCCTCTTCGTTGGGCGGCGTGGCGCGCAGGACCACCCGCACTTGAAACGGTTGGCCGGTGTTCAGGCGATTGCGATTGAACACCTGCGTAAGCACGGTCGAATCGATCGCCGCGACCGCCGGAACCTGCATGGTGACCGAGGTGCCGCCGGCATCCTTGGTGTCGTCGATGATGATGCTGTCGCTGTTCACCTCGCGCGTGGTGAGCACGCCGGTGATCTGATTGCCGCCGGAGGCCGTGCCGGTGGTGGCGATGATGAAATCCATGCGGCGGGTGGTGCCGCCCTTTACCGTGCTGTCGCCGGCCACCCCCTCCAGGTTGTTGGGAGGAAGGATCTCGAAACCCTGCGACCTGGAAAAAGTGATACTCGGCGGCGCGCTCTTGAACAACACGTGCACGTCGCTTTCGCCGGAATTCTCGACGGTCATGGTCACGCGCCAATCCTGCGTCTGGCGCTGCGTCACGGTGGTTTGCGAGGGCAGCAGCGTGATGCGCAATTTCGCCGGCGACTGCACCACAAAGCTGCCTTGCGTGCCGTTGGTGCTGGCTTCGAAACGGGTGTCGCCGATGCGGGTGGTGACGGTGGCAAACACCAGCGCCGTTCCGCGCGCGTTGCCGGTGCGGCGAATTTTGAATTCCAGAAAATCGGTGCTGTCTTTGCGCAGAATATTGTCACCGGCATTGCGGAATGCCGGCGGCCGCACCACGTCGTAACCGGTCGCCGTGACGCCATTGACCTGAATTTCAAATGTCGTGTTCTCCAGCCCCATGTCCGCGCTGCCGTTGTTGCGCAAGGCCATGGTGATGGTCCAATCTTTCCCCATGCCTTGCGTCACGGTGTTTTGGCTGGGCACCACGCTCACGATCTCCAATTCCGCGGCGTCCTGCACCAGCAGATTGTCGGTGCGCAGCGGGGCGGGCGAGAAGGCCGAGCCGTTTTGAGTGCCGCGAATGGTGACCGACGGCGTGTAGTTTCCCAGAAGCTGATTGGCGACGGTTTGGCGTTGAAAGGTGAGCTTGGTGACACTGTTGCCCGGAATGCGCGTGGCCTGGTTGGCATCCAACAGCGCGACAAAGGCGCCGCCGAATTCGAACTTCGTTTCGTTGGGAATCAGATTGACCGTGGCGCCGCCGTTGTTGCGCACGCTCACACTGAATTGATAGGAATTGCCGCGCGTGACCGTGAGCGGATTCAACGTTCCGCTGACGATGCTCAGCTCCGGCGCCTTCTGCGCAATCCACTGATCCAGCGGGGGATCGGCGTTGTCATCACGAATGTCGCCTGCGTCCACCACCGTGCCCACCACCGCGCCGTCGAGCGTGATGATGCCGGTGCGATCCTTGGCATTCACCGCAAACTCCAGCGTCACGGTTTGCAGGTTGCCGGGAATGGTGGCGGGCAGCGGCGTTTTCAACTGCACCTGAAAGCCCTGCGTCTGCCCGCCGAACAACAGGCTGGCCGAGTTCAACTGCACCGGGTCGCGGCCGAGGTTCTGCACCACCATTTTCACCGCGAGGTCTTTTTGATCGGTGGAAATGGTGTCGCGGTCCGAGGTCACGCTCAGAATCCGCAATTGATTGACGCTGACTGCCACGCTGCCGGTGGCGGCGCCATTGGCACCGCCGGCAGCATGAATCGTGGCCGTGCCGCCGGTGGTTTTCGCGCGGAATTGAAACGAGAGAATGCTGGCGCTGGTGGTGGCCACTTGAAATGAGGGCGAAGCGGGATCCGCGTCACTGCCGACGATTTCACCGAGATTGGGATCGCTCACCGAAATCGTGAACAGTCTGCCCGCGCCCACCGCATTACCGAATGCATCTTTGATCACCGCCGATTGAATCGTGGTGGTTTTGAAGCCATTGGCCGGCAGCTTGGGCGGGTCGGCAGTCAGCGTGATGGTACCGGCGGCCTCGCCGGGCAGCACCTGCACGGCCGTGGAAACGCCGGATATCGTGCCGCTCTGCACCGTGACCGTGGCGCTGCCGGTGCCCACCGTTTGAAAGGCAATACTCTGATTCAGAACGCCGTTGACAAATGTGCCGGCCGCCGGCGCAAGAGTTCCGGTACTGGGTTTGATCTCGGCCGGCCCGTTGAAGCTGGTGGCCGTGTTGGAGAATTGATCCTGGGCGGTGGCGGTGAGCACAAACGCGACGCCTGCAGGCTGGGTCGCCGCCAGCGGAGCGACCAAGATTTTGGCGGCGCTGCCCGCATTCACTGTGAACGGCGCAGACTCGCCGGTTTTGCCGCCGCCTGCTGCGCGGATGACGATGCCAGCCTGCGCTTTGGTGATGCGCGCCACGCTGGTCGATTGCTGGGATTGATTGTTGAATTCCAGCGCCGCGGGCGTCAGCGTACCGGTGTTGTCCGTCAAGTTTATGGTGCCGGTGAAGCTGGTGTTGTTGTTGAATCCGTCTTTCGCGGCTACCGTCAACGTGAAGGAATCGCCGGCCAACGGAGCAGGAGCCGGCGAGGAGACTTCGAAGCGTTGCAACGGCCCGGGCGTGACGGCAAACGGCGGTGAGGAGGCCGGGCCGTCGAGGCGGACGCCGGCGCTGTTCTGCGTTTCAATCGTCAAACTGTAGCTGCCTGCCGTGGTATGGTTGGTGATCAACGAGAATACGACGCCGGTCGGCACGCCAACCGGTGTCGGATCGCCGGAGCCGTCGCGCGTCAGCGTCAGCACCTGGCCCGCTTTGGTCGGCGTAAGAAAACCGCCGTTCATTCCCCCCGTGCCGCTGGCAACGCCGACACCCGCAATACTGAAGCCCGCGGGAAAGGTGACGACGATCTTTCCGTTGGCCGGCATGCCGCCTTGCGGGGTGAAGGCAACGGTGCAAGTTGCGCGACTGCCGGCGCCGGCGTCATCGAGCGTCACCGCAATGTTGGAGATTGTGCCGCGGCCAAAAGTAAGCGTGGCGTGCAGCAGGATCATGGCCGCGAGTGTGCTGGTGACAGAGAGGCTGCGGCGACGTGATCGCGCAGCGGCAGGTGACCGGCGGACAGCAGAAGACAATGGCTGGGGGCAGTGCAAGGTTGAAAGAGACATCGCCATCACTAATCAGGTTGTTCAATATCGATTTCGGTGGCCGGCAACTCAGTTCGCCGTATCCGGCGCGCGTTCGAAGGCGACGGCTTGCGGTGCCAGATCGACGAACGCGGCAGAGGCCTGTGGCTTGATCTGTAAGCGCACCGGAGGAACGGCGGCCAGGTCGCTGGGATTGACGATCGCGCTGACCCGCAGCGTAATGGCGGTGCCGGCAGCAACGCTGGGCCCGCGGCCCGCCCGCGTGAGGCGCAGCTTCTGTCGTTCTGAGGCGACCGTAAAGCCGCCCGGCAACTGCTCGGAACCGGCGATTTGGGCTTTGCTGAGATCGAAGCCTGCGGGAAACTCCAGCACAAACTCGGCGGCGGGTGTGAGAGGAACAGCGGCAGTGAATGACAATTCATACACCGAGGGCTGGCCGGCTGCGGCTTGCAAGGCCCGCAGGTGAAATGCGGGTTGTGATTTGACTTGCGCGATCGAGGGCGGGACAACGAGGATCATCCAACCCCAACATGCCAGCCGGCGTGCGGCCGGCAGGATGAGCTTACAATTCATGCATCCGCTCCTGTTGCGAAATTCGTGGTGGTGTGCGGCGGAACGGTACAAAATTACGACTTGGGAGACGCTTGCTTCAAATTGGTACAAGACGTCTTTTGTTTGCTGGTCGTGACAAAACAAACATGGACGACCGGCAAATTCATCGGCTGCGCGGTTGCGCTGTTTTTAGAGCTTTTGCGTGTCACATTGCCGGTGGTTCGGCAGTGTCGCCGGACAACTTCGGCACAGCCGGCATTGGGCACTGAGCCTCAAAGCGCAGCGGGAAGGGAACAAACAAAGTTCGTACCAGAGAGCAGCGGTACATGAATCGCTTTGCGAAGGGATGAAGTGGAGAGGGCAAGCCGTGGGGCGGAGCGGGTGCGCATCAAAATAAAAAAGGCCATGAGGAGATGGCCTGTCGTGGCAATTGCGAGATTGAGATTGGAAATACGAATTTAGCGGAACATCGCCTTGATGCTGCCCCAGGTCGCGCGCGCGCTGGAGATCGTGGGGTTGACGTTGATGGTGTTGGAATAAGTGTAGCTGCCGTCGCGATCGATGATCTTGATGCGATAGTAATAAACGCGCAGACTCGATTTGAATACGGTGTTGTCTTCGTAGAGGTAATCGGTTTTCGCGGTCGCGCTGCCCTTGGCATCCAGGGTCGCAATGCGCTCGAACGTCTTGTCATCCAGCCCGCGCTCGATTTCAAAGCCCTTCAAATTGATCTCGGCTTCCGAAGTCCATTTTAGCGTGACTTTGTTGCGCTCAGGCTCGCCGCGGAATTCCGACACCACGCTGCCGGCAAGCAGCGCCGCCGCGCCGCAGGCCATGACCAGCAGAACGAAAAGTATTGATTTTCTCATAAGGACACCTCGCTTCCATGCCGGCAAAAAGATAGGGGTTTATCCGCCAGAGTCAAGGTTTTTTTCGGACTCTTGCTTCTCGCAAAAAACCTGTTATCTTGGCACCCGCATCAAATGCAAGAATCAGACCCAACAACCAAAATCAGGAGGCCTCATGCGAAAACTAATCTTGGTTGCTCTGCTCGCCACTTTTGCCATGGGCTGCTACACCATGAAAGCCGTGGCGCCCGCGGGCCAACAGTTGAGCACGCTGGCGGAAACCGACGGCGCGACCTTCAAGAAGAATGTCCGCGTCTGGTATGCGCTCTGGGGCTTGGCGCCGATTTCCAACAACTCCTCGGCGCAGGTCATTCAAGAGAACAACTTGAAGAACGTGCGCATCACCACCAAGCACACTTTTGTGGATGGCTTGATCGGCGTGGTCACGGGATTGGTGACCATCGTGCCGACGACCATGGTGATCGAAGGCAATCAGTAAGAGCAGCCCCAAGCAGTCTGCCGTTGGCAGCAGGCCGCCACCGGCAGACTCGCACCCGGGCCGCATCGTGGCCGGCAGTTCTCCCTCCTGCCGGCAACGAAGTCGGCCCGCTGCTTTCCCGCCCGACCTTCCCTCCCACTCACGCGGCAGCCTCGCCTTGTGAGGACGCGCCTCAAGATAGAATCTCATCCACGATTTTTTTCACTGAAAACAGTGCAGCATGATCGAAGCGGAAAGTCCGGTGCTGATAGTCGTCATTGGGCGACTGGGTGTACTGCTGCGCATAGAACTCACGGCGGGTGCTGAGGTCGTGCAGTGCCGCAGCCAGGGCGTCCACGTCCTGACGGGTGTTGTAGATGCCGAAACTCGCGCGCACCATGCCTTTGTGCATTTCGGCCAGCACTTCCAATTCCGCATCGGAAAGATCACCGTCTTCGGCGAGACTCCGGCGCACCATCTCGCGCACGTAAGGATGAGCGCAGAAGCATTCGTTGCGCACCGAGATGTTGAAATAGTCATTCAACACTGCGGCGGTGAAGGCATGATGCAGCCCTTTCAGATTGAAGGAAATGGCGCCGGCGCGCTGGCACTGCACGGTGTCGGTTTCGCCGTAGATCAGAATATCCGGCACCGTCGCGAGGCGCTCGAGCGCATAGGCGATCAACTCGTTTTCTTCGGCGGCGAGATAGTCCATCCCCACCTGCTGCAGGGCGTAGAGTGCCGCAGCCAGGCCGATCGCGCCGCTGATGTTGGGCGTACCCGCTTCCTCGCGATGGGGAAAATACGGGGAAACGGTGTAGCGATCGACATAGACCATGTCGACCATGCCGCCGCCCACTTCATCCGGCTCGATGCCGGTGAACACGTCCTGGCGCGCCACCACCACGCCGGGCGAGCCGGGCGCATAGATCTTGTGCCCGGAGAAAGCCAGAATATCGAGATCATCGCGGGTCATGGCGATCGGCACATGCGCCGCCATCTGCGCGGCATCCACCACCATCAACGCGCCGTGGCGGTGCGCCAGCTTCGCCACCTCCTGAATGGGATTGATGATGCCCGTGACGTTCGAGACGCCGGTGAGGGCCACGTAGTTCACGCGCTCGCCGTATTGCTGCAACGCCTCCTCCACCCGCCGCAGATCGACGCAACCCAGCGCGTGTGCCGCCACCTTCGCGGGCACGTGCACCACCTCGCGAAAGTGCTTGCGATGCGGCAGATCGTTGGAGTGATGCTCCATGATCGAAGTGATCACCACGTCGCGCTCCGGCCGCTTGGCCCGCAGGGTACGCGCCACCCGGTTGAGGCCGCCGGTGGCCCCGCTGCCGACAAAAAACGAAGTGTAAATCGCGGGATCGGCTTGCACGAAATCCAGCACCATCTGATGCGCCCATTCATACTCATGCGTGGAAAGCTTGGCGCCAAAATGCAGCACGCTGTGGGTGTTGGAATAGAAGGGTTGAAAGCGGTCCAGCACTTCCTGCACGACTTTCAGGCGCAGCGTGCTCGCCGTGCTGTCGAGATAGATCCGGCGGGTGTGCTCGCCGGTCGCCAGGGTGTAGCAGACGTCCAAACCGATCACTTCCTGCGCCAGCTTGTGCAGCCGCGCGGCGCGCGCCCGCGCCTCGTTTGCATGTGCCATTTCACCGCTCCCGTTGGTACGTGCCTTTCGTTTTTTGGAATGGCGGGAATGTAAGCAAGCCGGAAATCACTCGCAAATCATAGTTCCCGCCGCGTGGGCATGGCCGAGGAGAAGCCCCGCTTGCATCTTGCGGCACGTATTTGTAATTTGCGGCCAATTTTTGGACAACCCGCATATCCGCATCCACTTCCAAGAGAGAAAGATACCACGATGGAGAATCCCGCCCCCCTCGATTTGCTCTGCATCAATACCATCCGCACCCTCGCCATTGACGCCATTCAAAAGGCCAACAGCGGCCATCCCGGCCTGCCCATGGGCGCCGCCGCCATGGCTTATGTGCTGTGGGATCGCTTCCTCAAGCACAACCCGGCGAATCCCCAGTGGCCCGATCGCGACCGCTTCGTGTTGTCGGCGGGGCACGGCTCGATGCTGCTCTACAGCCTGCTTCATCTCACCGGCTATGACCTGCCGCTCGCCGAGCTGCAAAATTTCCGGCAGCTCGGCAGCAAAACGCCCGGCCATCCCGAACACGGCCTCACGCCCGGCGTCGAAACCACCACCGGCCCGCTGGGCCAGGGCTTTGGCAACGGTGTGGGCATGGCTCTGGCGGAAGCCCAACTCGCTGCGGTGTTCAATCGCCCGGGGTTCGAAATCGTGAATCACTTCACCTATGCCATCGTCAGCGACGGCGATTTGATGGAAGGCGTGGCTGCTGAAGCTGCCTCGCTGGCGGGCCACCTGCGTTTGGGCAAACTCATCTATCTTTACGATGACAACCGCATCTCCATCGAAGGCAGCACCGACCTCGCCTTCACCGAGGATCGCGCCCTGCGCTTTGCCGCCTACGGCTGGCACGTGCAGACCTTGAAGGACGGCAATGATTTGCCCGCCATCGAAAAAGCCCTGACCGAGGCGCGCGCTCACACCGACCAGCCCTCACTGATCGTCGTGCGCACGCACATCGGCTATGGCAGCCCCAACAAGCAGGACACGGCGGCCGTGCACGGCGAGCCGTTGGGCAAGGAGGAAGTGGTGCTCACCAAGCGCGCTTATGGCTGGCCTGAAAACGAGCCGTTCTATTTGCCCGAGGCCGCAGTGCAGCACTTTCGCGCGGCGCTGGCGCGCGGCCGGGAAGCTGAAAATGCCTGGCAGCAAAAATTCGCAGAGTATGAAAAGGCTTTCCCCGAGTTGGCGGCGCGCTTCCAACGCGTGCTGGCCGGCGAGTTGCCTGCCGGCTGGGACCAAGACTTTCCGGTTTTTCCCGTGGACGCCAAAGGCATGGCCACACGGGTCGCCAGCGGCAAAGTGTTGAACACCCTCGCCAGCCGCCTGCCGGAATTGATTGGCGGCTCGGCCGATCTCGCGCCCAGCACCAAAACCTTGATCAGTCAGGAGAAGGATTTTGGCCCGGCGCACCGCCTCGGCCGCAATCTGCGCTTCGGCGTGCGCGAGCATGCCATGGGCAGTGTGTGCAACGGCATTGCCCTGCACGGCGGCTTGCGGCCGTACGCCAGCACCTTTCTGGTCTTCTCTGATTACATGCGCCCCGCTATTCGCCTGGCGGCCCTCACCGAGCTGCCGGTGATTTATGTTTTCACCCACGACAGCATCGGCCTCGGCGAAGACGGCCCCACGCATCAACCTGTCGAACATTTTGCCGCGTTGCGCGCCATTCCGAAATTGATCTTCCTGCGGCCCGGCGACGCCAATGAGACCGCTGAGGCCTGGCGTTTCGCGATTCAGCATCGCGAAGGCCCGGTCGCGCTTGCGCTCACCCGGCAGGACGTGCCCACGCTTGACCGCTCGCGCTGTTCCGCCGCTGCCGGCTTGCAGCGCGGGGCTTACATTTTGTGGGAATCAAAGATCGGCACGCCCCAGCTCATCTTGATCGCTTCCGGCAGCGAAGTCTGGCCCACCTGGCAGGCGGCGCAACAACTCAATGAGCGCGGGCTGGCGGTGCGTGTGGTCAGCATGCCCTCGTGGGAGTTGTTCGAGGCGCAGCCGCAAACCTATCGTGACGAAGTTTTGCCGCCGGCCGTGCCGGCGCGGCTGGCCGTCGAGAGCGGCATTGCGCTCGGCTGGCACAAGTATGTCGGGCCGCACGGCGCCACGGTCACCATCGACCACCGCTTTGGCGCCTCGGCACCGGTGGCAGAAGTCATGCAAGCCTACGGCTTCACCGCGGAGAACATCGCGGCGCGCGCCCTGGCGCTGCTGGGCTGAGCGCATTCTCAGACAGGATGAGCGGGATTCACAGGATATTTTGGGATGGGAGGGTTTGCAGCAGGCAAAGCTGTTCCTGCAGAACGAGGCGGTTGAGTTTGACCTACTGGGAGAATTTATCAATTGGGCATGCCGCTCCGTTGCGTGACCATACCCGCTGCGACCTCGCAACAAAAAAGCCGGCTCTCGTGAGAGAGACCGGCTTTTTGTTTTCGAGCGGATTGCCTGGCAGGCGCGGGCCTGCAGGGAATCAATACATGCCGCCACCCATGCCGCCCGGAGGCATCGGCGGGGCTTTCTCCTTTTCGGGCTTCTCGACGACCGTGGCTTCGGTCATGAGCAGCAGGCCCGCCACCGAGGCCGCATTTTCCAGGGCCGTACGCACCACTTTGGTGGGGTCGATCACACCGGCCTTGAACAAATCGGTGAACTGCTCGTTGTCGGCGTCGAAGCCGAAATTCACGTCCTTGCTTTCCTTCACGCGCTGCACCACGATCGAGCCTTCCCAGCCGGCGTTTTCGGCGATCTGGCGGATCGGCTCTTCGATAGCGCGCTTGACGATGTTGACGCCGGTTTGCTCGTCTTCATTGTCCAGCTTGAGCTTGTCGAGCGCGGGAATCGCCCGCACCAGGGCCACACCGCCGCCCGGCACGATGCCTTCCTCCACTGCCGCGCGGGTGGCATGCAACGCATCTTCCACGCGCGCCTTCTTCTCTTTCATCTCGACTTCGGTGGCCGCACCGACGCGCAAGACCGCGACGCCGCCGGCGAGTTTGGCCAGGCGCTCTTGCAGCTTTTCTTTGTCGTAGTCGGAAGTGGTGACTTCGATCTGCTTCTTGATCTGGTTGATCCGGCCCTTGATGTCTTCGGTCTTGCCGGCGCCTTCCACGACCGTGGTGTTGTCTTTGTCGATGGTGATCTTCTTGGCGCGGCCGAGATCGGAAAGCGTGGTATTCTCCAGCTTGAAGCCGGCTTCCTCCGAAATTACCCGGCCGCCGGTCAACACCGCGATGTCTTCCAGCATGGCCTTGCGGCGATCACCGAAGCCCGGGGCCTTCACCGCCGCGACTTTGAGCGTGCCGCGCAGCTTGTTCACCACCAACGTCGCCAGCGCCTCACCTTCCACCTCTTCCGCGATGATCAACAGCGGCCGGCCCATTTGCGCCGTCTTTTCCAGGATCGGCAGCAGGTCCTTCATCGCGCTGATCTTCTTGTCGTGGATCAAAATCATCGCATCTTCGAGCACCGCCTCCATGTTCTCGGGATCGGTCACGAAGTAGGGCGAAATGTAACCGCGGTCAAACTGCATACCCTCGACCACTTCCAGCATGCTTTCGGTGGATTTCGCTTCTTCCACCGTGATCACGCCGTCTTTGCCGACTTTCTCCATCGCTTCGGCGATGTCATTGCCGATGGACTTGTCGTTGTTCGCGGAAATCGAGCCGACTTGCGCGATCTCGGTTTTGCCCGACACCGGCCGGCTGATCTTCTTCACCTCATCGATCACCGTCTTCACTGCCTGCTCGATGCCGCGCTTCAGGTGCATCGGGCTGGCGCCGGCGGTGACGTTCTTCAAGCCTTCCGCGAAAATCGCCTGGGCCAACACCGTGGCGGTGGTGGTGCCGTCACCGGCATTGTCGCTGGTCTTGGAGGCGACTTCCTTCACCATCTGGGCGCCCATGTTCTCTACCGGGTCTTCCAGCTCGATTTCCTTGGCCACGGTGACGCCGTCTTTGGTCACCGTCGGCGAGCCGAATTTCTTGTCGATGACGACGTTGCGGCCCTTGGGGCCCAGCGTGACCTTCACCGCATTGGCGAGCGCGTCCACACCGCGCTTGAGCGCAGCGCGCGCATCCATGCTGTATGTGATGATCTTTGCCATAGTCCGAGTTCTCCTTAATCAAAGTTTTGTGGGTTTCCTGCAGCAAATCACAACACGGCCAGAATATCGCTTTCGCGCATGATCAGATAATCTTTGCCATCGACCGATACTTCCGTGCCGGAGTATTTGCCGTACAGCACTTTGTCGCCCTTCTTCACTTCCATGGCCATCTTTTGGCCCGAGTCCGAGATTTTGCCCGGCCCAACTGCCACCACCTCACCCTGCATCGGCTTCTCTTTCGCGGTGTCGGGGATGATAATCCCACCAACCTTCTTCTCTTCCTGGTCAAGTGGCTTGATCACGACGCGATCAGCCAACGGTTTGATTGTCATTGCAGTACCTCCTTGGAAATAAGGTCCAGTTGAAACGGTAGTTTTTCTGAATTCCTGTTAGCACTCATAGTCTACGAGTGCCAAGAGCAGGCTCCAATTTAAAATTCTCGACTTAAATGTCAAGTGGATTGTTGGCAATCTATGTGACAAATTGACAAGGGGCCGGGAGTAGGGATCGAGGAAATGTCGAAAAGTCTATTTTGAAGAAACGGAGGGCTGAAGGGAGTTGCGTAGTCTATGTTACAAATCAAAAAAAGACAATATTTTCAGCCATGTGCCTGTGGGCGAGATTATCTGGACTCTCAACAAACTCCGTGTTTCCGCGGTGAATCTGACCTCGTCAAGTCAACTGGCCTCTGCCTGCCGGCCACGGCAGGCCTGCACCAACGCCGCCGCCCGTTGCGGATCTATGCGCTGGTGAATCTGCCCGCCCAGTTTGATCGAGCTGCCCACGATGGCACCCTCGGCATGGCGCAGCAGCTCGGCTGCGTTGCCGGCCTGCAAACCGCTGCCAATCAAAACCGGCCGCGGCCCGGCCGCCTGTTTGACCGCCCGCAGAAATTCGAAGTCCACTTCCTTGCCGCTGCCGCTGCCGGAAACGATCAGTGCCTCGCAGCCGGCGCGTTCATAGAATTCCTCCACCTCCTGCGCCAAATCGCGCGCGACCAGCGGCGCCGCATGCTTCACGCGAATATCCGCAAAGATTTGAATCTGCTCCGCGCCCAGGCGCTTACGTTCACGCAACAACAGATGCGCTTTGCCGGTGAGCAAGCCCTG
The DNA here is from genome assembly GCA_023150945.1 of bacterium. Lineage (NCBI taxonomy): Bacteria > bacterium. Next base: position 143,649 of record JAKLJX010000002.1, read on the forward strand.
ATCGGTCACCACGGTGCCGGCCAGCACGTTCACGCGAATGAATTGCAGCCGCGCCGCCGCCGCAATCGCCAACGCTGAGAGCGCATCGTTGCGCAAAACGTTCACGCCCACCGGCAAGCCGCAACTCGCTTTGACGCGATCGGCGACAATCGCCATTGCTGCCACAGTTTCGGCCGGAACGTGATCGGGGAAATAGGGGAAATCGCCGAGGTTTTCGATCATGAGGCCGGAGAAGCCGCAGTCTTGCAGGATTTTCGCATCGTGCAGTGCGGCGGTGATCACCTCGTCGAAAGCAACGGCATGCGGGCTGCCCGGCAGGCCGGGAAGATGCACCATGCCGAGCAGAACTGGCACCTGAGGAAAGAGAGATTGCAGAGTGTTGTCGTTCACCTGTTGGCGTTTGCAGTCGTGCCTGATGAGTTTTGACCATCAAAATCGGTAACCCCGATCTGTTCGGCCACGGCTTGGCCGTGGCCTTCACTCTTGTCAAGCCACGGCCAAGCCGTGGCTGAACATTGCCGAACCTGAATATCAAAACTCATTAGGCACCCGACTTGAGGAATCTTTCAGAAAACCCACCTGCCCCACATTACTCCACCAACTGCAGGATGCGTTTGCGCACCTCTTGCTTTCCCAGAATCTCGACGATGGTCGCCAAATCCGGGCCGTGGAGATTGCCGGTGAGCGCCACGCGGATCGGCATCCACAAGTCCTTGCCCATCACCCCGGTTTCCTTGTTGACGACTTTCATCATCTTGCGAAAGCTGTCCGCGGTCAGGGTTTCCTGCAACTCGAGCTGCCGCAGAAAAGACCAGAACACTTTCTCGGACGCTTCGGTTTGCGCCAGCGCGATGGCCGGGCCTTCGGTGATGCGCACGCGCTCGACAAAAAAGAACTCCAGCTTCTCCACCACCTGTTCGAGATATTCCAGGCTCTCCTGAATCAACGCCAGCATGCGTTGCAGCACGCCGGTCTCGGGCAGTTTGAAGCCCGCCTTTTGCAGAAACGGCATACTGGCCTGCAGTAACTGCTCGGGGCTGAGTTTGCGCAGATAAACGCCGTTCATCCAGTTCAACTTGACGGTGTCGAACACTGCCGGCGATTTGTTGAGGCGGGTGAAATCGAATTCCTGCACCAACTGTTCGATCGCAAGTATTTCCTCGCCGGAGGGCGAAGACCAGCTCAGCAGGCTGAGGAAATTGATCATCGCCGCGGGCAAATAGCCTTTGTTGGCGAATTGATCGAGCGAAGTCGCGCCGTGCCGCTTGGAAAGGCGGCTGCGATCCTCGCCGAGAATCATGGGGATGTGGCAGAATTGCGGCAGGCTCCAGCCGAAAGCTTCGTAGAGTGCCACCTGCTTGGGTGTGTTGATGACGTGATCATCCCCGCGAATCACGTGTGAGATTTGCATGAGATGATCATCGATCACGCACGCGAAGTTGTAGGTCGGCAAACCGCCGGAGCGCACGATCACAAAATCGCCGAAGGCATTTTCGGGGAATTGCAGCTCGCCGCGCGCCAAATCCACGAACGAAAACGGCCGCGCCGGCACGTGAAACCGGAGGGCCGGGGCAATGCCGCGGTCGCGCAATTCCTGCTGCTGCGCCGGCGTGAGCGAACGGCATTTGCCGCTGTAGCGATATTGGCCGCCTTCGTTCTTCATGGCCTCGCGCTCGGCTTCGAGATCTTCCTCGCGGCAAAAGCAGTAGTAAGCTTTTTGCGCGGCGACGAGTTGCACGGCATACTCTTGATAAAGCACCAACCGCTCCGACTGCCGGTAGGGTCCGAACGCGCCGCCGGTTTCTGGACCTTCGTCCCAGTCCAGGCCGAGCCAACGCAGGTCTTCATAGATGGAATTTTCAGACTCGGTGGTGGAGCGTTCGGCATCGGTGTCTTCGATGCGCAGGATGAAGGTTCCGCCGGTGTGCCGGGCATAGAGCCAGTTCAAGATCGCGGCGCGGGCGTTGCCGATATGCAAATGCCCCGTGGGGCTGGGGGCGAATCTGACACGAACGGAGGAATTCATGTGGTCACGAGGGGGATTGCTTGATGCCTGATGCTTGATGATCTTGATTTCTCGGGTTGAAATTTAAGAGAGAATGGGAGAAAAGCAAGCTTGTAGTAGCACCTTTAGGCGCCGTTCGTAGTGGCGCCTAAAGGCGCGCAACGCCAGGGTGTCTTCTCAAACTGTGACTTTGGAGAATTGCACATCACTGGCGGTTGTACACGTGACGCAAGGCACGGCCCCTGAAGGGGCTACTACGAACGAAGGGGCGACTACAAACGCATCGTCCTTCGGCCAAACTCCGCCTCAAACGTTTCGTTATCCGGATAAACATAACCAAAGCTCTGCTCCCAAATCCCCGCCTTTTCCATACACAGATAAAAAAACACCTGATCATGCCAGGGCGCAAACACCTGATACATCCGCTGGAACATCGCCACTTTGAGTTCATCCGGATAAGTCAGCTTGCCGTGCGGGTCCGGCACCATTTCCATTTGCGAAATTTTGGTGGCATGGCCCAGCACGCGCATTTTCTGCAGCACTGGCTTGATCAGCGTCACCGAGCCGAAGGAGATGAAGCGGACTTCTGCCGGGTCAAAACGCTGCAGCAGCTCCGCCGCAATCGCGGGGTAATCTTGCTGCCATTGGTCGTAATACACCATCGGGTGAAAATGAAACGCCACGCCCATGCCGCGCTCCGCCACCTGCCGCGCCGCTGCCAGCCGTTTTTCCAAACTCGCCGTGAAATGTTCCTCGTTGGCAATGATGGTCGGCGTGTTCAGCGACCAACTGATCACGAGGTTGGTGGGAGCTTCCGTTTCGAGAAAATAGCGAATGTTGTCGGACTTGGTTTTGAGCTCCAGCAGAATGCTGGGATGATCCGCGGCGAAGCGGCACAGGGCATCGAGAATGCCGTGGCGATTGCCCCAGGCCAGTGAATCCGAAGACTGGCCGGTGCCGATGTGATAAAAGCGGCCCGGCTCCAGCTCCAGCGCGGCGAGCTTTTCCGCAAAGCGCTCGTCGAACACGATTTCGTCGCTGTAGAAAGTCTGAATCGAACAATAGGAACAACCAAAGATGCAGTTTTCCACGGCGTCGATCGTGTGCAGGTTGCAGCACACGGTTTTCTCCGAGGCCACCGGACACATGCCGAAAATGGTTTTGTCGGAATCCTTCACCGTGATCAGGCTTTTCTCGCGCTGCTTGGGCCGCGTCAGCGGAATGAGCGGATAAGTTTTGGGCGCCTGCCGCAGCGCCGCCAGCTCGGCCTGAAGCGCCGGCAGCAAGTGTTTTTTGAGCTGACCGTTGCGGCCGCTGGATTCAGCAGCCCGCTTCTGCCACCAGGTTGCGAAATCGCCTTCGCCCCACATGCTCAAGTCACGGCAGGCCTCCACCACCTGGCGGAATTCCTGGAACGTGAAGCGCTGCTCGAACGCGAGCCTTTGCAGGAACTCCTGCTGGCGCGGTGGCAATTGTTCAAAAAGCGTTTTGCCGGCGAAGTTGGCAAATTTGGCGGTGTAGTCAAAACGCGTTGTGGTTGTGGACTTCATGCTTTGGTGATGACGTTTGTAGTAACGTTGTGTAGTAACGTTCGTAGTTACGCCTTTAGGCGTCCACGCGTAATGTGGACATTCAGGTTTGATTCTCAAAGATGCTCACAAGCTCTGTCATGCGTACTCCTTGCGCAAGGTTTGGCCACTGAAGGGGCTACTACAAAAAACGTTCGTCGTAACGCCTTTTGGCGTCCACGTGAGAGGAATCCATCATGAGCAAATTCTCCAGGAGGTTCTCAAATACTGTGATGCGTACTCGTCGCGCAAGGCTCGGCCCCTGAAGGGGCTACTACGAACCTCATTTCATCCGCACCACCACCAAGGTCAAATCATCAGCCTGCGGCATGTCGCCGGTGAATTGCAGCACCGCCTCGTAGATACGATTGCGCAAGCCCTCGGCGGAGTCATGGCGGCCGGCCTTGATCACTTCAAACAGGCGATCCTTGCCGAACTCCTGCAGGTTTTGATTCACCGCTTCGCTGACACCATCGGTGTAGAACACGATGGCGTCGCCCGCCTCGAGCCCAATAATGTGCTCGTGATAGTCGGCATCTTCGCACACGCCGACGATCAAGTCCGACAGGCAGAATTCCACCAACAGGCCGTCGCGCCGCACCAGCACGGGATAGTTGTGCCCGGCATTGGTGTAGGCCAGACGATTCTCCGCCGGCGAAAGCACGGCATAGCAAAAGGTGGCATATTTCTCGGGCGTGGTGGCGCGCGTGATCTGGGCATTCAGATTCTCCACCACTTCCCCGGGATGAAAGCTGCGGCCGGCCGTGGCGCGAAACACCGCCAGCAGGTTCGACATCAGAATCGCGCCGGGCACGCCCTTGCCCGCCACGTCCCCGATCGCCACGCCCATGGCGCCGGCGGGCAGCTCGACGAAATCATACAAATCGCCGCCGACTTCGAGCGAGGGCAGGTTGATCGCGGAAATGTCGAAGTGCGGGGAATCCGGCAACTGGCGCGGCAGCAGCATGCGCTGAATCTCGCGCGCCACGTTCAGTTCTTCATCGATGCGCTGCTTCGCCAGTTTCTCCTGATACAGCCGGGCGTTCTCGATGGCGATGGTGGCCTGGTTGGAGAGCAGGGTGAGCAGCGTCATGTCTTCATACGAAAACGGCTGCTGCGACTGCTTCGCGCCGACCGAGAGAATGCCGACCAGCTCGCCGTGACGCGAGAGCGGCAGCAGCAGCTTGGGCCGCAGCCGGCCGAGTGCCTCCCGCTCGCGCGCGTCGGTCACCTGCGGCTGCACGTCTTCGGAATAGACCGGCGATTCCATGCGCGCCAGCAGCGGCACGAACTGGCCGTCGCGGCGGAAGCGCACCTCGGTGTGAATGACATCGCTGCGGGTTTCGTCGGGCCGGCCGTTGGCGGCAACCACGGTGGTGAAGGCGGCCTGCTGTTCGTCTTCCAAAAAAAGATACACGCTTTCCGCGCCCAGCGCCTGGCGCAGCGAGTGCGTGACCTTCTCCTGCAATTGTTTGAGGTTCATCACGCTCAGCATCTCGCGGCTGAGGCGTTGCAGGAAATTCTGATAATCGGGCGCGGCGCTGAGAAACCAGCGCTCCACCAAACTCTCGATCAAACTGAGCAGCGGTTGAAACGCGATGACCGCAATCAACAAGAAAATGACTTCGACGAGCGGCAGGTTCAGCCCCAGCACCGAATTCACCGCGCTCTTGGCTTTATTGTAGATCAGCAAATAGGCGCCGACCAGCAAGCCGGAGGTGGCGGAATAGACGAAGCTGCGGCGGATGATGAAGCGGACGTCGAGAAATTGATAGCGAATAATGGCCCAGGCCAGCGTGCCGGCTCCGATGAGCAGGCAGGCGATCGTCAGCACATAAGTCAGCTCGCGCTCCACCTGAAACGGAAAGATCTTGGGCAGCAAAAACGCGGTGGCATAGAGCGCCAGGCTGGCCAGGATGCCCCACATCACCCAGCGGGTCTGCGCGCGCACGCGCGGGTTTTTCAGGCGCTGGTAGCTGTGCTGCATGAAGGCGACCGCGGCCAGTACGTAGAGAATGTTGAGCGCGGCGAAATGCGTTTCGTGATGCGCCGCCGCCAACTCCAGCAGGCTGAGCATGGCCTGCAGCAGAATTTTGAGCGGCTGCAGCAGCGCCGGCCAGTTCTGGGTCAAGCCCAGCAGTTGGCGCAGGGCCGGCAATCGGGAGGGATCGGGCAGCGCAAACGAAAGCAGCAAATGAAACGCATGTGGCACGAACAACAGCACCGGCAGCCGCGGATGCGCCTTGAGCACGTGATGCTCGACCGGAAACACCAGGCTGAACAGCACGAGCTGGGGAAAGAAGAACTCCCACAGATTGTACAGGCGATTGAGAAAGGTGAAATCAACCTCGGCCGGCGAGCCGGCTTGCTGCAGCAGCAAGCCGAAAGCGCCCAGGATCGGCCCTAGGCCGGCAAGAAACAGCATGATGGCGGTGATGCGATTGAGCCGCCGCGTGCTGTCTTCGCGAAAGATGAGAAATCCCAGCAGGAACAAGACCGCGCCGCACACCAGATAGATGAGCTGGGCGAAAAAGGAGAGATTCATGCGCGCATTCCCAGCCGGGCGTCATTGCTTTTTGCGTTTGATCATGGTGGTTTCCGTGCCGCCGCGGGTGAAATCGAAATGGACTTCGTCCATCAGCGAGCGCACGATGAACACGCCGCGGCCGCTTTCGCGCAGCAGGTTTTCGGGATCGAGCGGGTTGCTCAAGTGATCGGGATTGAAGCCCGGGCCTTCATCACGAATCACCACCCGCACCTCGCCGGCGCTGGCAGTGATGTCCACGAACACCTTCTTCCGGGGATCGCGCTTGTTGCCATGATTGATGGCGTTGTTGCCGATTTCAGTCACTGCAATCGCCAGGCTGTCACGCTCCTCCTCGGTAAAGCCGGCGAGCCGCGAGGCCTTTTCGGCAAGCCGCTCGATCTCATGAATCAAATCCGGTTGATCACTCGTGGCCACCAGGTTGTAGGTGGTGTTCTTTCCGTGCGCCATGTTTGCTATCCAGATTGAGGTTCAAGGCAAACGGCTGTGCTGCACTGTTTCCCGGGATGGTCGACTTCTCGGCATCACATGATCGGGCCGGCGGCGCCGTGGCCGCCGTGAAGCAGGCATCCTCCCTGGCGATGGCAAACGGCCATTCCTGGCCTGGTGATTTGGTTGATGAATCGCGTGCCACTGGTTTCACGATCCGCTCGCACCGCGCCTCACAAGGCCCATTGCAGCGTCAGGCTGAGCGTGTCGATGTGCTGATCCGGCGCCGGCGGCTGGTTGGCGCGCAGGCGGCGGCTGATTTGCCGGCGGGCGGTGAGCAGCACAAGCGTATGCGGTGGCCGCCAGTAACTGATCACCACGCCCGGCGTGACGATGATCTGGGCGTAGCTGAACTGTTGTTGATAGCCGCTGCCCTGGCTGCGTCGCCGGAATGTCCAGGCGTCTTCGCGATAGTAGCTCGCGCTCGGCGTGCAGGAAAAGCCCGGCGCCAGCTCGTGCCGGAAAGTAAGCAAGGCAAAGTGCCGATGCAAGCTCGTTTGCGGACTTTGCAGCCAGCGCTCCCAGTCCAGTGTGCCGCGCTCTTCCAGGGTGAATTTGTATTGCAGCCCGAGTTGCGTGGCGCGAGTGAGGGCGGCGGTGAGCGAATCGGCAATCACAAAATCGCGGAACACCAGGCTGCGGCGCCGCGCCACGGTCTCCGGAAAGTCGTAGTCGATGTACGTCGCGCGCACGCCAAAGCCCTGATGCAGCGTCACGCCCTCGACCGGCGCGATCACGAGCTGCGGCAGCAGTTGCAGAATGCGAATCCAGCGATTGTCCGCCGAAAGATTGCGCTTGAGATAAACCTGATGCTCGAGATAGCTGCGCGCCTCCCAACGCAGCCGCAAACCGGGATGAAAGCGGCGCTCGTACAGCACATTCGCCTGAAATTGCACGCGGTCATAATCATCCGGATTTTCGAGATTGGCGGTGTTGTGCGCGTGGCGGGTGGCGCGGCCATACCAGCGCAGCGAGTCGCGGCTGCTGATCCGCCACTGCAGCCGGTGGCCAAGCGCCAAATCCCAATCATCCGCATCGAAGCCCTCGCGCGGAAAGCGCCGCAGAAACGGACTGGCGCGCAGCGAATCGGGAATCTCGAACGTGCGATTGCGCGATTCGTAGGCAAAGGTAAGTTCGTTCGCCAGGCCGTCACGCTGCCACAACAGCAAGCCTTGATGGAAGGATTCAAAATTGCGCTCTTGAAAGCGGCCATTGATGCGGCCGGCCAGCGCCACCGGCTCCACCCAGCGCCGCGTGCCGGTGAGGTTGGTTTCGCTTAGCTCGGTGCGCAATTGCAGCAGGCCGCCGGCAAAACGGTACAGCAGGCGATTTTCCAGGCTGCGGCGGTTGCGATCGAGGCCGTCGACCTGCAGCGTGGTGTCGGCGAAATAGTTGTCGCGGCGCAAGTGGCTGAAGCGCACGAACAGAGAATCGGAGGTTTGGCCTTCGAACTGGCGCGACACGCCGTAGGTGAGATTCAAATCATCGTTACGGCGGTCGGGCGTGTCATCGCGCTGGCCGGCAGCCTCGAATTGATGCACGTAGTCATTCCAGGAAACCGGCGCCAGTGCAATCCTGGCTTCGACATGCGGGCCATATTCGCGGCGGTTGAGCAAATCTTCCCAGCGATAGCCCACTCCGGGGGTGAGGCGCAAGCGTTGCGCCAGCGTCAACTCGTTGCGCACCGTCAGGCGGTGCAGGCTGAAGTCATTGTTGCGGGAAGTGGCGGCGCGATTGGTGAAATCATCGCGGAAGACGCGCGAACTGGCCTCAGTCTCCAGCCGCCAAACCGGCAGCAGCGGCCGCGACAGCCGCACGCCGGCGAATTGATCATCCTTCCAAATGTCCCCGCGCGCCTGCTGTTGCAGAGTTGAATTGAAATTTTCAAAGAGCTCGAGTTGCCAGCGGGAGGCCAGCGTCTTCTGAAAGTTGAGCTGCGTCTGCCAGGTGTAGATTTCGATATCGTGCCCGAACTGGGTCAGACTGGTGAGCGGCCGTGCGGACGTGGGCGCCAAGCGTGAAAATTGCGCGGTGGCGGAATCCGGCTGCGTGGGCGTTTCCGGGCCCGGCAGATCCTGGCCATATCCAGTGCCGCACCAGGACAGGCCGCCGGCCAGCAGCACAGTGCGGACAAAGGTATTGTTTAGTGTCCGTTCGAAAACGCCCCCGCCCGGGCGCTTCTTCATGTACTGGAACAATTTCAATCCGGCTGGTGCACGCTGCAGGGGCAAGCGCCCGGGCGGTTGCTTCATTGCTGGACAGACACGTTTTAGAGGCCGCATCACAATTGTCGCCTGCCAGGGAGAATTCCCTTCTTGCAAGTTGATCGGCTGCAAATCTCGGCTGGCGTGCCGCGCTTTCCAGTTGCCCGAGCCTGCCCCTGGAAAATGCCGCCGCGCGGCGATCGGCTTGGCCGCATGCGCCGGGCAGGTGCCAACTCACTCCGGCTTGGGCGTCAGGGATTCCAGGTGATCGCGCGTCAGCATCATGTGCTTGGAAGTCCGGGCCTTGGGCGCCACCGTGCCGTAGGAAATCAACATGTGGATGGCATCTTCCACCGGCATTTCCAACTCGATGACTTCGCTTTTGGGATAAAACATCAAGAAGCCGCCGGTGGGGTTGGGAGGATTGGGAATGAACACGCACACAATCTCGCGCTGCAGTGCCTCCTGAATTTCCCCGCGAATTTCGCGAATGTAGAAGCCCAGCCGCCAGGTATTGGGGTTTGGGTAGGGCACCAACACGGTCTTTTTGAAAGACTGGTGCTGCTCGCCGAAGAGCGCCTGGCTGAGCTGTTGCACCGTGCCGTAGATGCGGCGGATGATGGGAATGCGGGTGACGGCGCGATTGCCGAATTCCACCAGCTTGTTGCCGAAGTAGCTGCGCGCCGCCATGCCGGTACCCAAAATCAACAGCAGCAGCGCGATCATTCCCACCCCGGGGAAGGTGAACGTCACGCCGAACGTCTGGCGCAGGATGACGAAGATTTCATCTTTGAGAATGCCGTCGATCGCCTTGAACAGCTCGAAAATGATGTAGACGGTCAGGCTGATCGGCACCAACACCAGCAGGCCGGTGAGAAAATAGCCCCGCAAGCGGGCGGCAAACTTGTGCTCGGGCGAGGGCAGCAACGAGGCGGTCATGGCTGCTTCTTGTCCTCCTTGGCCGCCGGCTGTTTCACGATGGTGTAGATGGTCTCTCCCGGTTTGCCCATCTGAAAGCGTTCGCGCGCGATTTTCTCGATGTAGGTGGTGTCATGCTGCAGGAGATGAATCACCTGTTTGAGGCTGTCCTGCGTGGCCTGCAGCGTGGTGAGGTCCTGCTGCAGAGAGTTGTGGCGCTGTTTCAGCCGCCAGAGTTGAATCAGCCCGGAGCTGCCGCCGAAATAGGTGTAGGCGAGGTAAAGCAAGATGCCGCAGAGCAGCCAGGAGGCTTTGTGCCACAGCTTGCTGCGGCGGCCGGCGGGTTTGGCGAAAAAGTGGGAGGTCATGTTCATCGCGTTCGCTGGGGTTCTAATTCAGCAACAGCATTCTGGCCTGACTCTGTCACAGGCACCACTGAAACGCGGCAGCGGTCGAGAATTCTGCGCGATCGCACTCTGCCAGTTCCGCGACTTTGCAGTGATTCTCGGAAGTTGACACTGCCAGACGAAGCTGCCGAGCTTCAAGATGGAACGAGAAAAATACACCTCCACCGCGGGAGGCGCAATGATCGCTCTTCAGTTACTGCAACACCGGCGTGGCCAACAACACCGCCAACACGCCGCACAGCGCGCAGACGCCGTTGACCACGTCATTATCCACCCAATGCCAGCCCGAATGCGGCTGGCGTTCGGCACCGCAGCATTCGCCCCGCTTCTCGCTGATTTTGCCGCAGGTGGGGCAGATGCGCTGCGCTTGAATCGTTGCGCCCAGCAGGCTGTCGAAAAGATGCGCCAGCACGCCCGCCAGCGTAATGAAAGCAATGCCGGAGAAACCAAAGCGCTGCCCCGGCTCGCCGAACTGCAGCGCGGCGCCGAGCATGGCAATGGTGAAAGCACCGAGGCCGGCGCCGAACAGTCCCAGTCCAGAAATCGCGCCCGAAGTGCCGGCGGCTACGGTTTGCAGCGTGGTAATCAAGCGCGGCGGCCGGCGCGAGAGCAGGCCGATCTCAGTGGCCCAGGTATCCGCGGTGACTGCGGCGACCGCGCCCAGAAACAGCGAGTACCACAGCGGTTGCGGATCAAGATACCACAGAACCACCAGCAGGCCGGGCACGCCGCCGTTGGCCACCACCTGGCCGAAATCGCGGCGATGACCTTTTTGAAAAGCACGGCTGGCCGCGCGCTTGCGCCGGGCACCGAAGCGCGAAAGCAGGCTGGACAACACGAAAAACGCCAACAGCGGCAGACTGAAGGCCCACCCTCCCCAGCCGAACACCACCGCGCCGAGCACGAACGTGGCAAGGGCGCCGCTGAGATCCAAAAAGCGCACACGGTAGGAGACGGCCGCCACCGCCAGCGCTAGAATCTCGCCGGTGAAGAATTGCACAATCGCAGTCCAGGGCGCGTGCAGATAGAAGTAGGCCATCACCGCACCCAGCAGCGGCACCGTGAGATTATCCGAACCGCGCCAGGACAGGGCCTCCGCGGCCGTGGCCAGCAGGCTGATGCCCACGGCAGCGAGCAGTGCGCGCGCCAACTCCGGCGCCGGGCCGAGCAGCGGTGCGATCCACGCGAAGCCGGCCCACACCAGCAACAGAGAACTGAAGAACATCGTCACCGAACCCTGCAAGCTCTTGCGGTCGCTGTTGAGGGGCAGCATGATCGGTTTGGCCGCAGCCTCGCCGGCGAGCGCCGCGCAGAAATCCGCGATGCCGAGCAGACTCATTCCCACCCACAGGGCAGTGACCTCGCGCTGCCAAAACAGCAAGATCAACAGAAAGAAAGAGAGTGGATAGAAGACGGTGCCGTAGGTTTTGCGCCCGGTGGCGTGAATGCCCGCAAAGCGGCCGGTCCGCAGCGCCAGCGCATTCAAGAGCACAAACAACGCCGCCATCACCAACAAGAGAATGGGCGTCGCAAAGAGGAAAGGAGAAATGAGAACGGCAACCCCGCTGAGCACATGCACCAATTTGCGCGTGCGTTCCGCCGATACCGCATGCGCCCGTTGCATCCAATTGGCGAAAGCGATCAAACCGAACAGCGCAAGCAAAAAGAAGGCGAAGATCAGCCAATCACGTAGCGGGGGGAAGTGCAAGTCGGGCATGCGCTCTCATCAGGATTGAATTCAGTGGCCGCTATTTACCGATTTTTCGTTTGAAAGTCAAGGACAAGCTCCCGGCGTTTGCCCGGTCGCGCGGCGGTCCCGGCAGGCAGCGCGCAAAATGTCTTTACAATCTCCTCGAATCTGCTTATCTCCTGCAGCGCTGTTGCCCTGCGGCTTCTGCGAGAATTTGAAACCTCGCCACCGCGGCGCGCCGCAGCCAACGCGCCGGGCGCAATAATGCCGGCGAAAAAGTTGCAGCTCTTGCAGCCGATCGGCGCAGCAAAACCACAAACCGGAGAGAACATGCACGGCAGTGAAAAACTCACGGGATTGGTCGAGATCATGGCGCAGTTGCGCGGCCCGCAGGGTTGTCCGTGGGATCGCGAGCAGACCCACGCCTCGTTGCGGCCGTACCTGCTCGAAGAAACGTATGAAGTTCTGCATGCACTCGACGCGGGCGATGAGGAGGAACTGCGCCATGAGCTGGGCGATCTGCTGCTGCAGGTGATCTATCATGCGCAGATTGCCGCGGAATCGGGCCGCTTCGACATCGGCGCGGTGATCGAAGCGATCAGCGCCAAGATGATTCGCCGGCACCCGCACGTGTTCGGCGAGGCCAAAGTGAATTCCGCCGCCGAGCTGACGCACCTGTGGGAGAAAATCAAGCAGCAGGAAGGAAAAAAATCGGCGCTCGACGGCGTGCCGCACGCCCTGCCGGCGCTACAGCGCGCTGCCCGGCTGCAGCAAAAGGCACGCGCCGCCGCCGCGAGTGCGGTCGAGGTTGAAATCAACTGGCAAGCTTTTCGCGCGGCCGCCGCGGGAGAGGAAGAGCGACCGCAACGCGACCACCGGCCGTTGACGGAGCTTTATGGCGATCTGCTGTTCCGCCTGGTGGCGCTCGGCCGCGGGCTGGGCCTGAATGCCGAAGACAGCCTGCGCGAAACCTGCCATCGCTTCGAACAAGAATTCGAAGGGAGCCGGGAATGATCACCCTCCGCCCCTTGCAGGGCGACGCAGAAATTCATGCCTGCGCCCACACGATGTCGACCTCCGAGCCGTGGTTGACTTTGGGCCGCAGCTACGAAGAGTCCGTCGCCGTTCTCAGTGATGCCAGCAAGGAAGTTTACGTTGCGGTGGCGGCAGAAGAGTTGGCGGGATTCATCATCATCAACATGCAGGGCGCGTTCCGCGGCTACATTCAAACGGTGTGCGTGATGCCGGCGTGGCGCGGCCAGGGCCTCGGCAGCCAGTTGATCGGTTTCGCCGAAGCGCGGATTTTCCGGGATGCGCCCAACGTCTTCATGTGCGTGTCATCGTTCAATGCCGGCGCGCAGAAACTCTATCGCCGGCTGGGCTATGAAGTGATCGGCGAGCTGAAAGACTACGTGGTGGCCGGGCATGCCGAGATTCTGTTGCGCAAAACGATCGGGCCGCTGGCGGGGTTCAAGGGGAGAGAAGCGAAAACCTGAGCAGTGAGGAAATGCAGAGAAAGGGATGCAGCGTTAGCCTGCGAGACATGCCCGCCACTGATGTCATCCAGCAAGGAACTTGTGAAGATTTGGAACCGGCGCCGAGAGCTTCACAGGTTCCTTTCTGGATGACAGGACCCAAAATCACCTTCCCGATTGGACCGAAAACGTGCAAGCACCTCGCCGTTTGCGGGCGATCACCACAATCTTGCCCCGCAACGCCCTCCTCACCTCCCAAAAAACACCGAAAAATCCACCCACGGCACGAAGGGGAATCCGCTGTCCTCTTCAAAAAACTCTTCCGAACTGAACAACGCCAAATCCACGGCCAGCCTTTCTCCAAAGAAACGCACGCCGCCGGAAAACAGCACCTGCGGCTCATCCGTGCCGGTGAAAATCCAGTTCTCCGTCAGCAACTTGATGCTGTTCGAGATTTGGGCTTCTGCGCCGACCAACAAAACCGGCTTGCCGGTGTCGTCGGTGGTGAAGGGTTGGCCGGCGCCCAGCGTGACCGCGCTGCGCTTGCTGCCGTAAGTCGCGACGGCGTAAGCCAGCGTGGCATCTTCGACATCCTCCGGAATCATGAGATGTGACACGCCGGTGGCCAGTCCCACCTGCGATGACACCGGCCACGTGAGCTTGAGGCCCGCATAGCCAAGCTGCGAGGGCGCGCCGGGCAAAATCGATATGCCACCACTGATGGAAAGAAAATCCGTCACACCATAAGCCAGAGTTGGAAAGAAGAGATAATAATCCGCAAAATATCCCTGCCCCGCCGGCAGGCTGCGGCCCGTGGGTGCCAGCAGCAATCGCATGTTGTTGGGATCCGTGCGCTGAAACGCGCCGGCATGAATGACGCCGAGCAATTCGCTGATACCCGCGATCTGCAAATCGGGAACGCTGATCTGCAAGCCGCCCGGCGTTTGCACCAGCAGCGTGTCCGCCTGCGCCCGCAACAATTCGCCGTTGATCACCGTGCCGTCGCGCAGGGTGATTTTGCTGAAGCCGGCGCGCGCACGCCACCGCGCTTCCACAATCGCATACAGCGGCCGGGCAGGAATGGTGTCGCCGGCGGCCAGTGCCTGGAACCGCTGCGCCAGGCCCGCGCGCATCTGGTTGATCTCGGTACTGGTGAGGCGCAGGATGAGGTGCCGGCCGCGGCCGGCATCATTGCGCAGCAGGTGAAGCTGATGCCAATCGTTGCTGTGGTGATAATAGCGCGCCGCGGTGAATCCAGGGATCTCGCCAAAAATCCGATAGCGGCTGTTTTCCTTCGCATCGATCACCTCGCCCAGTGCAGCGTGCAGCGGCTGAGGCCGCCAGCCGCTTTCCTGCGCACTCACTACTGCCGCAAGCAGAAGCAGGGCGCTGCTCACTCGCAAAAGCTGTCGCTTCATTTTGTCACCTCTGCTGAATGCTCAGCGTTTTCATTCAACCTGGCACGCTGCCAATCTCACGACAACTCTGCGGTATGAAACCGTGAGATGAGTGCCAATTCCGGCTGCGGGATATGATAGCACGCGCCGGAGTCAATCACAACATGAAAGACCGCCGCGGCATGAGATGGCCGGCGCGGTTGTGGTGGATCACGTTGGCAAGGGGACGTTACGTGAATCAAAGTCCGTCCTCAGATGTTCCACTCGCGGCTGGGCCGGGGTTTCAGAGACCTCGGTCACCGTGAAAACTCCGAGGGTTCGAATTCAACGGCCAAACCGTTGTCGGATCGCTGCGATAAACCGGCTGGGATTCCGGACGGCAACGAATTTGTTTCCATCAGCAGAAGGCACAGAGGATCGCATATGAATCTTCACTTGCATGCTTCTGCACTACCCGCAATTTCACCTCAAGTCCTCATCTGCGTACTCTGCGCCATCGGCGGAGGCACATTGCGTCCTCACCTGCGTGCTCTGCGCCCTCTGCGGATGGACATCTCGTCCTCATCTGCGTGCTTTGCGAGAAGGCGTTTCAACTGCCGCCGGCCATCAAGAACAGCAACATGATGCCGCCGAGCGTGCCGAGCGCGCCGCCGATGAAGGCGCCGCCAAAGGCCGCGGCCGCTGAGCCGCCGGACTTCGTGGCCGGCCGCGGAGATTTGGACCTGGCCATCGCCAACTCATCACAGGCGCGGGCAAGCAGCTCGCTTTCGCGCGCATGCGCCGAAGCCGGATACAAGGTGACGACGCGACGGAAGGAAGTGGCTGCCAGTTCGTAGGCGCCTTGGTCGAGAAAATTAAAGCCGGCTTTGTAAAAATTCAGCGCTTCGGCCTCGCGGTCAGATTCGGCGCTGGCCGGCGCAAGCGCGGCCAAAGTCTGCTCCGCTGCCGGTTCACCTGCAGTCGTTGCGACCGGCGCGCCGGCCTGGGGCAGGCTCGAGCCGCAGGCACTGCAGAATCTGGCCGTGGGCTGATTCGAAACGCCGCAGAAGGGGCAATGAATGCCCGCTTCCACCTGCACTTGCCGAGCGTAGCTCGCCGGCGCTGCCCACGTCGCTGCCAAAATCATCAGCAGGGCGAAAAGAAAAAAGAAGAAACGTGTCATGGTAAATCACCTCGATGGCAGATGCGTTATGGTGTGCAACGAAATCACGATTGGCGGCGCCTATTGCTTGCTGCGCAGCCGCCCGAGCGGGAACAGCATATTGACATTCGCTTGAATGTTGGCGTCGGCGATGCCGTCGAAGTCGCTGCGATAGCGTACGCCGGTATCTGCCGCCAGCCAGTTGGTGAAGTAGAACCGCACGCCGACCACGCCCGCCCAGATGTTCTTGATCGCACTGCCGTCGTGCACTTCGCCGGCGGTGAAATCGTAAGAAGGCAACCCTTCGACTTCCAGCATGACTTGCGCCTTGGGATTCGCTTGGATCGTCAGCCCGCCAAACGGCGCGATGAGATTGCGCTGCATCTCCCGGCCGGCCTCGCGGAAGCGCCAGCCCTGCGGGTTGCGCACGCGCACGTCCGTCAAGCCCAAGCCCACATGTGCCATCACCTTGCCGCGATGTTTGGTGGCCACGAGATAGAGCTTGGTCAGGCGGGTTTCGAAGGAGACGCTGGCGTCCTGGCCTTGAAAATGGTGCCAGCTCGTGGTGCCGCGCAGCGAGGCGGCAATCGCAGGGAGACGGTCCTGCTCGCGCAGCACCAGCATTTTGAATGCTGAAGTCGGCACGCTCGATGAGCCTTGCTGCAGGGAGTTGATCACCGCTTGCGTCGCAAACTCGACCTCGGCAATGTCGCCCAGCCCCAAACCAGCGTGGCCGAGAAAATTACGCTCCTTCTCGATGCCAAAAGCGCCGCCGCCGTTGAAATAAATGTCGAGAGAGCTGAGCACTTCCGCGGTGGGCACATTGAACAAACGCGGCAGCACGGCCGGCGTCGTGAGCAGGGTTTGATACCAACGCTGTGGTTTGGGCCGGTCAGACTTGGCGGGCGCCACCGGCGCCATTGAGGGGATGAGAGAGGCGGAGGTTTCGGGTGGCGCAAGTGCAAGCGGGCGCGCGGCGGCTTGCCGCTCACGTTCCGCGCGGAGGCTCTCTGGCGCACTGAGGTTCTCTGCCGCGCGCGCCTGCGCGAGCGAATCTTCCACAAACTGGCGGCGCGCTGCCTGCCGCGCGAGCTCCTGCTCCTGCTGCAACTGCTCGAGCTTGGCTTGTTTGGCGGCCGCGAGCGAACTGCCGCAGTTCACGCAGAATTTGTAGGTCCAGGTGTTTTCGAATTGGCAGGCGCTGCAGCGAATGCTGGCCGGCGCAGAGGTTTGAGAGAGCGCGAAGGTCGCGAGCGCCAGCGCGGCGATCGTCACCGCGACGGCGATCACCAGCGATTTCATTGATCGGAATGGCATGATGATTTCCTCCTTTCATGAAGGTTCATCATGCCCTCACGCAAGCTGCATGCCGCCCGCTGCTCGGCCGCGGCGCGATCAACCGAAGCGCTGTAACTTGAACAGGTTGGAGAGAGAAAACAGAAAGCCGGACTGGAAACTGATGGCCCCAAAAATGTGAAGCCCGTGCACAGGCCGTGCACGGGCTTCACGCGTGTTTGTGTACTCCCGGCGAGGCTCAGTTGATGAAGATCTCGCCCTTGGGATCATACTTCTTCACCATCTGAGCGATGGCTTTGTTGATCTCGCGAAAACTGGCGAGCGGCCCTTCCAACTCTTTTTCCGCGACCCGCTGCCGTGCGTGCGTGCGTGCGAGTTGCAGGGCGAGAATGACGCGCTCATTGGCCCCGCCTGCCGAGGCCGCAGCCGGCAGGCGCTCGCTGAGTTGGGCGCGATGCAAGTGACATTCGGCGAGATAACCATCACTGGCTTGTATGAACGCGCGAATGCGACTGATGACATTCTCCCACACCGTCAACGCTTCCGCGACGCGGTCCAGCTTCTCGAGAATCAAGCCGCGATGATAAAGCGCACTGACGTTTTGGGGAAAGCGCTGCAACAGCCAGTCGTTGATCTCCAGCGCTTGAGTATAGTTTTCTTCGTGAATGTGAATGGTTTGCAGGGAATAGGCGGCATCCACCGCAACGTAGCGGCCGCGCTGGCGCACGCTTTCGAGCGCGGCAATGGCTTGCTCACGTTTGCCGGCAAACAAGCCGCCGGCAAAATTGAGTTTGGCGCTTTTCCAATACTCGTACACGCCCAGCGCCAAATAGGGATCCACCAGCGCCGCCTCCCGCTGCAGGGCACGCTCCATGGCATTGAGCGCCAGCACCGCATCGCGAAAGCCGGCGGCCCATTCCCCGCAGCGAAAGCGGTGCAGACCGCGATAGCCGCGGCCGGTGCCGAGCATGAACAGCCGCTCGGCGCTGGCCTCTGTGCTCACCTGCTTGTCCGCCAGCGCGACCGCGCTTTGGATCAGGCTGTCGAAACGCGCTTCGAACAGGCGCAGGCGATAGTCCCGCATCATCGTTTGATACACGCCGGCCGCGAGCAGATAGCCGGCGGGATCCTGCGGCCAGGAATGCCGCAACTCGGTGCAAACGGCGAGCGCGCTGTCGAACTGCTCGAGGTGCAATTGCTCCAGACTGCGTTGAATCAAGCCCACGCGGCGGGCATCGGATTGTGCCCAGGCCACCGGCAGCGCGAGGGAAAAAACGGACAACCAAGTCACCAAACGGAGGGAATTCGGCATACGTGTCTTTACTTTCCAATGAATGAAGATGAATGACATCGCTTCCGGCGCCGGGGCGGGAAGCACAGCGGAAACCTCGTCATATCCAAGCAGGCAAACACAGTAATGCGTGCCGGCGCAGCACGACCGTAACTACAACGTCGATCGGAGGGCGTGCCACCCACCATGCGGCAGCGCCTGGCGAACGCGCCGCCGGCGGCAAGTCCGCCGGCTCAATCACCCACGGTGGCCAGCGCGCCGGTGGGGGCGGGACTCGCCTCCGGATCCGGCAGCGGGTGGCTATCGTCCAGGTTGGCGCGTGAAACACCGCCGCGGCGCAACAGACGATAGGTCGCTTTGACCATGCCGAGCGGCGCATTGTCCAAATAGGAATCCCGGTAAACGCACAGGATCGCGCAGCCCTTTTCGCAGCCTTTGGCGGTGTTGTAATGCGCGGCCACGTCGGCGCGGGTATATTCCAAAACAGGTTTGTCCAGGCGGCCGCGCTGGGCATGGCAAAACTGCACGTTGCCGAACTCATCGACGTAAAGCGAGCGCGCGCCGGCGCGGCATTGCCACTCCGGCTGTTCGCCCTGCAGCAAGCGCTTGCCGTAGTCATATTCGATGAAAGAGCAGGGATTGCTGTTTTGATAATGATGCTCCCACAGCGCGACGTACTCTTCGCCGCCGATTTCGATGATGCCCTTGTCATCGTGGATGGGATTGACGGTGACGAAGAAACCCAGACGCCGCAGCTCGGCCAGCGTTTCCGGGAAATGACCTTTGGAATTTTCGCACAGCACGAGATTGACGTGCACATCGAACTTGGCCAGCCGGCGCAGCCGCTGCAGCTTGGGCAGGATTGACTTCATGGATTTTTGAATGTACCGGCTCGTGTCGGGCATGAGCGCATCGATGCTCACTTGCATGTTGCTCAGTCCCGCTTCGTTCAGCGCCGCAATGATTTTGTCGGTGAGCAGAAAGCCGTTGGTGGTGACCGAGACTTGCGCGTCGTGGTTGGCGTAGGCCACGAGGTCCGCGAGCCGGGGATGCAGCAGCGGCTCGCCGCCCAAAAGCGTGATGTTGATAACCTTCAAGCGATGCAGGGCATCGATGCGGGCTTTGAGCACTTCAAATGGTATCGGCGGGGAAAAATTGTCGTATTCGGTGCAATAACCGCAGCTCAAGTTGCAGCGCCGCGTCACGATCAACTGCGCCTGAATCGGTGCCTTGAACAACAGCGCGCGCGCCAGCGCTCGCAGCGGATTCTTGACACGCATGAGCAGTGCCTCCCTGGCTGGTGAGATTCGTTGTGGTTTGCTTTCCGCCCGCGGATTCCTTTCTCGCGCGTTGCGGGTTGGGCATAATGTTGATTCTAGAGGTAAAGTGCAACGGCAAAATACCCGCCAGCCGTTCCGCGGCCACACTGCCCGCGAGGGATGCTGAGCCCCCGGCTGCCGCGACGGCCCGGACTGGTCCTCCGTTCAGCCGGCACCGCAACATTCACGCATTGGCAACCGCCGCTTCATTCTGCCTTGATTTCGCCGGATTATGTTGGAGTGATGGAATACCAGGAGCACAATTACCAACAGGAAGTGCAGAAGCGAAGCGGTGCCGCTTTGCGCATCACGGAGGGCTGCCATGCTGCAAGCTTTCGTCCAAAATCTCAATCACTACGATGCGTGGCTCTGCAGTAAAGTCTATCAATGGAACGGCCGCCGGATCATCGACTGCTGCATGTATCTGGTCTCGCGCAGCGGCGATGGCCAGCTCTACGCCTTTCTCGGATTGCTTGTTTGCCTAACGGATTTCGCGACGGCCTGCAGGCTATTGCCGGCCGGCTTGCTGGCCTTCACCCTGGAATTGCCGCTCTACCTGCTGGTGAAACGCAAGGTGAAACGCCGCCGGCCATTTGAACGAATCCCGGGGCTGCACTACCTGATCAAGCCTCCGGATCGCTTCAGCTTTCCCTCCGGCCATACCGCCGCCGCTTGCTTGATGGCGACTCTGGTTTCAGCCTATTATCCGGAGGGCGCGCTGGTGAGTTGTCTGTGGGCGGGGAGCATCGGCTTTTCGCGCGTGTACAACGGCGTGCACTATCCGACGGATGTCTTGGCAGGCGCGATTCTGGGAATCGCCTGCGCGCAAGCCGGCATGGGGTTGGTGGGATAGCCGGCTTCACCACAGCCGGCGCAGAATCAGCATGAGCATGATCAAATTCAAAACCATCACCAACAGCATCGCCAATCGCCGGGGATGCTGCCGCAGTGGCGCCAGCCATTTGCGCAACGCTTCCTGCTGCCAGCGGTGCACGCCCGCGGCCCAACGTTGCCAAACTCTCCAACCGCTTGCCGCCGCCGGCGGCCGCAACGGACTCGTTGCAACCCTCACCGCCCGATCAATCACTGCCTGATCCCAACGCACGCGAACATTCTCGCCCTGCCACCCTGGCTGCCGCAAGCCAGCGCCAGCGGCATGCCGCGTCCCAGCGGGTGGCATGCCATTCTCTACCGCCAGCGCCGAGGCTGTCACCGGTTGCCAGCGCTCGCCCTGCTGTTCTGCCAAAGCGCCGGCGCATGCTTCAGCTTCTCCCTCATGGCTTGCGGTGCGCGCCGCCTCCTGCACCAGCTCGCGCGCGATGCTGGTCAAACCCTCTCGGCCAGCCAGCGCCAGTGCCCGGCTGCAGAGCGCATTGATGCGCCGCGGATTGCCTTCGCTTTGTTCATGCACCGCGCGCAGGGCTGCCACGGTGAAAAGCTGCTCGCCGTCGTAATAACCGGCGACCCGCAAACGGTGGGCAATGTAGGCGGCAGTTTCCGCGCTGTCGAGGCTGAGCAAATGCGTACTGCAGGCGCGGGTGGAGTGATCTGGCCAGGGTTCCACTCCGGGAAACGCATGGAGCAAACTCGCCGCGCCGGCGAGGATGAGCTGCAGCGGTTTGCGCTGCGTCTTGGCAAGCTCAACCAGCACGCCGATTTCATCAAGGGTGTGGCGCGGCAGATGATGTGCATCGTCGATGATCACGACGGCAGCGGAGGGGATGCTGGAAGCGGCGAGGCCGGAGCGCGGGCTGCGCAGAAAATCATGCAACTGCCGCAGCTCGTCGGCGGGCGTGGCATGCGGCAGCGCCGGCAAACCACAGGCTGCCGCAATGCGGCGGAACAACCTCTTCTCTCCGAGACGGGTTTGCAGCAGCAGCACCGTTGCGAGATTAGCCGGCAGCCGGCGGCGCAGGGCATGAATCAACAGGGTCTTGCCGGCGCCGGCCGCGCCGGTGAGCAGGAACAGGCGATGCCGGTGCTCGATCGTATCGAGCAGCCGCTGAAACGCCTGGCGATGCGAGCTGGCGGCATAGAAATAGCGCGGATCCGGCACCGGTTTGAACGGGTGCTCTCTCAAAAGCTGAAGCGAACGGTACATGACTGCACGAATCCCAAAACCGTTATGGCAATGCGTTGCGCTGCAATTCCTCCGCCGGCACGCGCGGGCCAGCGGCAGCGTGCGGGAATGATTCGGTGGGCGCGAGCAGGCAACCGGGAAAGGGCAAGCGGAAGGAATGAGCGGAAGCGCCGGGTGTCATTTGTGGACAAGTTTACGCACGGTGTGAAAATCCGGGCCTTCGAGGCGGTAGAAATAAACGCCCTGATCCGCGGCATGACCGTGGTTGTCGATACCGTCCCACTGCGCCAGATGCTCACCCGGCGGCAGGTAGCCGGCGAGAACCAATCGCACCTCGTTGCCCAGCGCGTTGTAGATGGCCAAACGCACGGGAGAAGTTTGCTGCAAGGCAAAGCGGACAGTCGTCATAATACAGTTGCATTCTTTGCCGGCCCTTCCCTGGGCAGCGATGAGGTCAAGCTGAATAAAAAATGTGCCGTGGATGTACCTTCATACGATTGCGGGTGCAGACGCGGGAATCTGCAGCCGCCGGCGGGAAGTCCTCTGCAATTGGCGAACATGGTGCGTAGTATTCGAGGTCATGGAATGTCTGGCGGGCATGACAAAGTTGGCAAATTCGCCGGCGCCGCCGCAGCGCGCGGCGCTGGCATCATGGAAGAATCGTGCAGGTGAGGCGCATTTTCAAGCCGATCTCGCGGCAGAGCCGTACCGCCATCCGGGCGACCAGCTCGCTGCGCTTACAGGAGAGCATTCCCAAACTGCCGGCGCGTGTCAAACGGCTGCGTGACCAGAAGATTTGTTCTTACTGCCGCCATTTGATCACGGAGGATCCCTATTCCCACCGGGAGCGCTATTGGGTACAACTCTTGCGGCTGCGGATGCTGCGCTGGTCGGCGGCGCTGTTGCGGATCTTTGCGCCGCAGCGGCTGGCGCGCAATGAGGCCCGGCAGAAGCGCATCGTCTTGCCGGGCTGGGTACGGTGCAGCAACCGAAGGTGCGGCCAGCTTTATCATGCCAATTGCTGGCACCATCGCGGCGGCGCGCAGCGCTGTTTTCGCTGTCACACCAATCGCGCCCGCCACGTCGCATGAATCGCGCACGCGCACAGGAAGCGAGGCGGCATGGCCTTTCACGTTAGAACCAGTGGCCGGCCGGCGGAGACCGCCACCGACCGCCAGGAAAGAATCAGTTGGTGGAGCCAGGAAAAGCTGCGCCAGGCGCGCGTCATGATTGTGGGCGCCGGCGCGCTCGGCAATGAAGTGATCAAGAACCTGGCGCTGGTGGGCGTCGGCTACATGGTGGTCGTTGATTTCGATGACATCGAAATCTCCAATCTCAGCCGCACCGCGCTCTTCCGCCAGGAAGATCTCGGCAAGCGCAAGGCACTGGTGGCGGCGCAGCGCGGCCGCGAGCTCAACGTCGAACCCTCGGCTGCGGTGGAGGCGCTCGACGCCGATCTCGTGTGGGAAGTGGGGCTGGGCCTCTATCGCCGCGTCGATCTTGTGCTCGGCTGCCTGGACAATCTCGAGGCGCGGCTGGCGATGAATCGCGCCTGCCTGCTCACCGGCCGGCCCTTGATCGACGGCGGCATCCGCGAGCTGGCGGGCAGCGTCTACGTGTTTCAACCGCCTTTTCGTTCCTGCTTCAGTTGCGCCACCACCAAACGCGAGCGCGCGGCGGCCCGCTCGCGTTATGATTCCTGCTTTCAGACGCTGCGGCGCGGCTACGCGCAGGGCCGGCTCGCCACCGTGCAGATGACTTCGGCGCTCATTGCCGCGCTGCAGTGCGAACTGGCGCTCAAGTGGCTGCATCAGCGGCTGCCGCTCAACGGCGTTCGCCTGCAATACGACGGCAGCGGCAACAGCC
Source organism: bacterium (assembly GCA_023150945.1). NCBI lineage: Bacteria > bacterium. Next base: position 167,340 of record JAKLJX010000002.1, read on the forward strand.
CCTATTTCGACACGACCGCCGTTTCCCGCCGGCCACAATGCGAATGCGAAGCGCTGGCGCCGCTGCCGGATAGCGCCACGATTGCCGGCAGCAGCACGACCACCACGCTGCGCGCGCTGCGCGCAAGCTTGCAGGCCGCCGGCCTCGAAGAGGCCGTGGTCAAATTTCCCGCCAGCTTCGTCGCAGGCGTCGAGTGCATGCGTTGCGGCCGCGACAGCGAAATCCGGCGGCCGCTGCCCCGCCTGCGCAGCGAAGAGTTGCAGTGCCGCTGGTGCCGCCGGCCGGGCGATCGCGAGGGGCTGCAATTGCATTATCTCAGCGACAGCCTGGAAGTGCTGGAAGCGGAGGCCGCGGGCGGCGAGCCGCTGCAAGACCTGACGCTCGCGCAGTTGGGATTCCCCCAACTGCATGTTTATGGCGTGCAGGATCGCCGGGGCGGCATGCACTATTTCGAGCTGGCCAATGACATTCACGAGGCTTTGCCCAATCTCGCGAAGCGACTTTCATGATTTCTTGCAGATACTCAGGAGCTAAGGAATGGCCGATACCATCAATCTCACCTTCATCAATGTGAGCGACGACTCGGAGATGGATGTTGAAGTCTCCTCCGACATGACGCGGGAGGAGCTGGTTGAAAACCTGATTCAGGTCGAATTCATTCCGCCACTTTCCAGTGAGAACGAAGAATACGGCTTGACCATCAAAGGCAAGGGCGAGCTGGGCGAGGGGCAGACCCTGGCCGATTTGGCAGTTCAGGCCGGCGACCGGGTTCGCATCGCCGTGGTGCAACGCGGCGGCGCGGCGCACGCCGAAAACCGATTTTGACAGTGGAGACTGCAACATGATCTCGCGGCTGGTGCGGCTGCAAAACGACTATCTCACCATGCAGACGCTGCGCGGCTCGCTCATTCGCTGGCAGGAGGGCGATCATCGCTGGCCGCCCGAGCGCTATGTCGTCGAATTCGATCTCGTTGGCATGATCGGCCCGGAGGCCAGGCAGCAGGGGCACACTGTGGTGATCAAGCTGCTGGCAGAATATCCCGACAAGCCGCCGCTGGCGAAATTCGTCTCGCGACCGGTGCTGTTTCATCCGCACGTGTTCAAGAACGGCAATGTTTGCATCGGACAATACTCGCCGGAGGAGGGATTGGCGGCGTTTTGTTTGCGCTTGGCGAAATACATTCAGTTCCGGCCGGAGCTGATCGATCCCCGCAGCCCCGCCAATCGCGAGGCCTTGAATTGGTTCAAACTGAATCGCCATGCCGTGCCGGTGGATCACAGCAGCCTGCCGGACTTGGCGGAAACCAAACTCTTTCACACGAAACCGGCCTCCAGCAAGTTGTGATCATCCCATGCTTCGCGACCCACGTTGCCCGCAGCGCCAACCGGTTCCCGCCTCTACCTGCTCAATGCGTCCGGCATCAACCACAATGCCGGGAGCGTGCGCCGCTTGCGCTTGCCGGCCGCCGGCCGCATCGGACGTGGCGCCATGAACCTGCACAAGCTTCGCAAACTGCGCCGGCGGCTGCGTTTCTGGCAGCACCGTGAACGCAAATCAGCCGGCCACTTTCTCGTCAAGGAACGCCGCTCCTACCAACCGCGGCAGCGCAGCATTCCGGCCGCGTGGCCGCAGCCGCCTGCCTTCCGCCGCCCGCAAGTTTACATCAATCAGAAAACCTTTGAGAAGATCAAGCAGCATGCGCGGCGCGATCCTGCGCACGAATGCTTCGGGCTGCTGTTAGGCAATGCCTATTTCGATCAGGCAAAACAAATCTTGTGGATCCATCTGCAGGAGGCAGTGCCGGCGCGCGACACGCACGCCAGCCTGGCCAGCGTTGAAGTCTCCACCCGAGAATTTCAACGCCTGAATGAGGAGGTCGACCGCATTTGGAGTGACAGCCGGGGCACGACGCGCAAAGTCGGATGGTATCACTCGCATCCCAATTTCGGCGTTTTCATGTCGGAAACCGATCGCGCCAATCAGCGGCTGTTCTATGGGCAGGAATATCACGTCGCGCTGGTGGTGGATCCGGTGCGCGATTTGGCCGGCTGTTTTCGCGGGGCGGACAGTGTGGCGTGCGATTATTTGCTGGTGGAAACCGCCGGCCAGGAAAGTATCCGGATCGAGGAAGAAGAGGTCCCAGCCTTGCCGGCTGAAATTGAAACCCTGTTCCGCAGAGATTCAAACGAGGCGGGTGCGCACGGTTGGCGCCGCCTGCTGACGGGCTTCCGGCGCTGGCGGTGAAGGGCGCAGTGAGCGCATGCGTGCGCAAAGCGGCGAAAATGTTCCATCCTCGGCTGGGCCGAGGTTTCCAAAACTTCGAGCACCGCAGCAACTCTGCAGTCTTTAATGCAACGAACAAGCCATCGCAGAAACACTCTTGTCAAAAGGCTGCGATTTCAGGCAGACACTATTTCTGCGCGCGAATCGCGGCTGCCAGCTCTGGGCTCACCGCCACCCCCGCCGTTTCTTCATTCATTCCGTAGTAGAGAAAATATTCCTCTTTGAACCGCACCAGCCCGGAAAGCATGATCACCGGCTCATCCTCCGGCCGCGCCGCAAGGCTCAAATAGGGCCGCTCGCTGCGCTGCAAAACTTGCCCGGGATGCTGCAGCGCAAACACCGCCTGCCCCGGATGCGATCGCCGCGCTTGGTCCAGGCCGTTGTAGAACAGCACCAGCTCGGAACCACTGACCAGCGGTGAGAAAGCCGGCGCAACGGCATAGTCGTCGAACTTGCCGTCTCGCGGTAACATCACCGGCTCCGCCTCCGCGTGCCACACCAACAGATTCTCCGAATAGGCGAGGCGTAGATTTTTTCCATCACTGAAATACATGAGGTAGCGGCCATTGCTCTTTTGCGGCACGATCGCGCCGTGACTGGTCTCGCCTTCCTCCGGAAAGAGCAGACCGTGTTTGATCCATTGCCGCAGGTCGCGCGCAGAGGCCAGCGCCACCCTGCGGTGGACGCCGTCAAAGGCGTTGTAGGTGAGATAATAAACGCCGTCAATCTCGGCCACGGCCGGATCAGCGCAGCCGCCCGGTGATTCAAAGTCGTAGGTCGGCGTGATGACAGGCTCAGGCTCGCGCACGAAATGCAGTCCATCCACGCTGGTGGCCAGGCCGATGCGCGAGGTGCCGTTCCAGCGGCCGGCGCCGCTGCGGTCTTTGGCTTGAAAGAAGAGATAAACCGTGGTGTCCTTCACCACTGCAGCGGGATTGCAAGCAGCCGCCGCTTCCCAGGTCGTGCCGCGCGGCCGCAGAATCGGATTGCCTTCATAAGGTTGCAGATTGAGAAACGGCAGGCGGACTTGCTGAGCAGCCGCATCGCCGAATGCCGCGAGCAGGCACAAAAAAACCGCGCTGCCCGCGCGGTAGAGGCGACAACTAGATTTTGGATTCATGGATTGATCGAGGTATTTGAACGTAACGCAGTCTGCCAGACTGCAAACGAAACAAGCTGGAAAAAACTCGCGGTCGCGTCAGTCTTTCCAGAGTCATGCTCTGCGTCAGCTTTTCAGACAAGCTGAAAACCGGGGCCGCGTTGCAGCGGCCTTTGTTTTTGAAAGGATAACAGGACTGCGCCAAAACGTCAAGTATACACTGTCTTCCTTGGAAGGCCAGTTCGACCCCGACGGGGTCGCATGGAATAGCCCATTTGCAACGCCCTGGGAACCGATGAGATCCATCGCTCCTAGCCCTGAAAGGGCGGCATTCCTGATCTGGTTCGATAGCGCCCCGGGGAGCTTGGTAATATCTCACGATTACCGATCTTCCAGGGCGTTGCCCTTCGCTGCTACCTTTCGCACCTTGGGGCTGGTTGTCTGTGCAACAGAATTCAACTTGACGTTGTAGTACGATCTACCCTCCCGGCCTGCTCCCCGAAAGGGCAGGCAAGCGCCGGTCAGTGGAGGCTTCACTTCCCGGCTCTGATCTCGCGGTTCAATTTCGCCAGTTGAATGAACAGCGTTTCGATCTGACGCTCATACTCTGCGGCAGACAGCGATTCCTTGCGCGCCTTGAGGGCTTCGATCTCCGCGAGCAATTTTTGTTTGGCAATCGCCAACGAGCTGCCGCCAGCGGCCGCGGTGATCAGCGCCGGCGCCGGCGTGGCGGTCTCAGGCACGAGGAATGTCTGCGCGGCAAGTTGTCCATCCGGCCTTTGCACGGAGGTCGCGGCCGCGGCCGTCAAGCCCGGCATTTCACTGCCCACACCGTCGCCGTTGTCGTCCAGCAGCGGATGCTCGGGCCGCAGGCGGTTGGCTTCTTCATAGAAGCGCACCACCCGGTCGCGGGCAAAGTCGAATGCTTCCAATAAAGAAAGCTTTTGATCTTTGTCAAGATCAGCTTCGGCGGGGCTGACAAAAGCCTCGACGAAAAATTCCGGAAAGGCGGTGAGATATTTTTCTTCCGCGCTGCGGGTGGCGGTGATCAGAATGCGATCGTTGCGGCTGAGCTTGGCCAGGAATCCGGCGCTGGCCGCGGTGGTATTCACCAAAACTTGACGCTGGCAGGGCAATTGACTCAGCAGCCGGCCGAAGTCGAGGTCGCGCAAATCCGGGCCTTCGAGATTGAATTTCGCGAAAGCGCCGTCATCGCTGCCGTGGCCAAAGAGCACGATGGTCAACAAATCATCCCGCTGCAGCGTGGTGGCCAGCTCGGCAAAGGCTGTTTCGATGTCCTGGGCGCGGCCGGGTTGCGTGGTGGCCGGCAGCCGCGTCGCGGATTCCGCGAACAGCATGATTTGGCGCGGGGCAAAGTGATGCTGCGTGATCAATGCATCATGCAACTGCAACGCCAGGCGGCTGAATCTTTCGGTGTAGGCTTCGCTGCCGCCTTTGCCGGCAATGATGACGACGCGTGTTTCCGCGGCCACCGGAGCGGCGCCGCCTGCCGCCAACAGCGCGGCGGCTGCCAGCAGGCAAAGCAGTGAGCCGCAGCCGCGAGAGCGCGGTGATGTGATTCTCATGACAATCCCCGTGCGCGGCGAATGAACCACTCGCTGGCGAGCAAAGCCACGATCAACAGAAAGAAGATGGGTGCATCCCAAATGTCGTGCTCCGTCAATTTCGCAAATGAACTGCGCGCCACGGTGATGGCATCAGGCAAGTCTTGCGACTGGTCGAGAGGAAAATAGCGGCCGCCGGTGATTTCCGCCAGGCGCTGCAGCAACGCCGCCTGCAAATCCGCGTTGGCCAATTCCGCTTGCGAAGGTTCGACAAAAAACGCAGTCTCGGCCTTGCCGAGAAATTGTCCCGCCCGGTGGTAGGCGAGAATTTCAACCGTGTACAAGCCCTCCGGCGTCGCTTGGTAGCGCGCCGCATACTTCGCGCCGCCGGCCGCAAGCTCAGCGCCCGCGTTCAAGGTCACCACCTGGCCGCCGGGAGCGGTGATCTTCACGGCAACGCTGGCTTCTTCAACCGGCACATACGCGCTGTCTCTCACCTCGATGTGCAGGGTCAAATCTTCCCCCGGCGAATAGCTTTCGCGATCCAACTCAACGGTAACCGGATCGGGCGACTGCAGGCTGAGCCAGTGCAGAAGCTGGCGCCAGAAGCGTTCGTGCGTTTGATCGCGATGATCCAGGCGCATTTGCCAGCGCCAGGTGCTGCTGGTGGCGAGCACGGCTGTGCGGCCGCGGCCAAAGCGCTGTGCCGCGAGCAAGAGGCGCGGCGATTCGGCGCGGTGCAGCGGATGCACCGCCAGCACAGTGGCGCCCGGCTTGGCCGCGCCGAGAGGATTGTAGCCCTGCAACAGCGGCAGCTTTTCCCAAATCTGTGCGTTCTTCACCGGATCCGCGTCCAATTGCAAGAGCGGCATGGTGAGATATTCTGCCGTGGGCGTGAAGCGGAATTCCTCCTGCAATTGCGGGGCAACGGCGCGGCCGTCGGCGGCAGAAAAAGGAGGCAACTCGACCGGCAACAACTCCGCAACCGGCGTGCGTTGATACTCGCCCTGGCCGAAGGAATGCCGGCCGCCGAGCATCATGAAACCGCCGCCGCGCTCGGCAACGAAAGCGGCCAGCAGTTGCAGTTGTTCGGCAGAAAAGAAGGAGGCCGGCATGCTGCCCAGCACGACGGCGTGATAGCCAAATAGTTCGCTGCGACTCTTGGGAAAGCCGCCGGCCAGCTCGCTGCCGTGCCGCAGCCCCAGCCGCAGAAATTTGTCCGTGCCGGTTTTGAGCAGCGAGGTCAATTGCAGCGAGGGATCGCCTTCCACGGCGCGGGCGATGAACTTGTATTCCCACGGATGCAACTCTTCGACATACAGCACGCGGGCAAGGCGGTTGCGGCTGTCGATCAGAAAACTCCTCTGGTTGTTGGCCGCCACCAGTTCGCCGGGCAGCTTGGGCAGGCTCACGCGGTAACGCGCAAATCCCGGCTGCGCCGGTGAGAATTGCAGGGTGGCGCGCGTGCTGCGCTCTTGCAGCACCAGCGGCTGGCGCTTGATGACGGCGTTGCCTTCGCGCAGCTCCAACTCCACTTGCCGGCCGGCATAACCGCGCGCTTGAATCAGCGCGTTGACTTCCACCGTGGCGTTTTCCAGCACCGAGCGCGCCGCATCGACCTTGGCGATTTGAACGTCTTTGCTGATTTTGGTGCCCACCCCGACGGTGAAAAGCGGCACCTTCGCCGCTAGCAGAGCGCGCGCCGCTTGCAGAGGATCCGCGCCCGCCGAGGCCGCGCCGTCACTGACCAACACCACGCCCGAGAGCGTGCCCAGTTGCGCCTGGCGGCCGGCATATTCCAGCGCTTGCGCCAGGTTGGTGCTCGTGCCCTCGGCCTGCAGTTGTTTTGCGTCTTGCAGCGGCACAACCGCGCTGCTGAACTGCCGCACCTCCACGCGAAAATTCTGCTGCAGGCGCGCGAGAATGCTGTTCGCCTGTGCTTCATCGCCCAGCCAGGAAGCCATTTCATCAACGCGCCGCCGGCCGCCGCTGCCGTCTGGAATCGCCATGCTTTGCGAATTGTCGAGCAGCAGCAAGACGCTGCTCTTCTGCGAAATCACCGTGGTAACGGAAAGCGCCGGCTCCAGCAGGCAAAACGTCAGCAGCGCGAGCGCCGCCAGGCGCAATACGATCAGCCCGATCCGCCAGCGCCGCAGCAGCGGTGCCGTGGTGCGACGGTAAGCCAGCCACGACATGGCCAGCAACACCGCGGCCAACAGCAGCAGCACCAACAGCGCTGGTTGCCACCGCAGCAGCCAGCGCCCCTGTTCATAGACGATCGGACTGTATTTGAAGAAGAAATCGAACATGGTCAATCTGACAGCAAAGTTGAGGTTGTGCGGTACTCATTCTTGCGCCGCGGTGGACCGAGGTCAATTCCCGCCTTTGGCCAACTTGCGGAAATACTCCTCCACCATCTTGCGGTATTGCGGCGGCACGCGTTCATCGCGAATGGTGAGCAAGCGCTCGCGCAATTGCAGAGCTGCGAGCCGGCCGGCCAGTTCCGCTTCGAAGCGGCGCATCGGTTCCATCAGCCGGCGCTCGACCTCTTCCAAGCGTTGCGGATCGCCGCCCTGAAACGAACGCAACACGCCGCGATAGTTCTGCATGAGACGGCTGTAATCATCAACCAGCGCCGTATCGCCGCGCAGAAACTGCCCAATCTCCTCCAAGTGCCGTGCGCCGCTCCACAGTTGCTGCTGCCAGCGTTCCACCTCCTGGGGCAGCAGCCGTTCGCCGGACGCGGTGCTGCCGGGATTCTGCCCCGGCGGCAGCGCGGCTTCGGCCGGCGGCCGGCTTTCCGTCATCTGCTGTTCCAGACCACGGCGCACGCGTTGCGTTTCCTGCAACGCCAGATCGAGTTGTTCTTCGGGATTGCTGGCGAGCTGCGTCAAGCTGCGCTGCAGGGCTTTCTCGGCGCGTTGCAGCGCCTGCCGCGCTTCGTTCTGCTCCGCCAGCGCGCGCTCGAGATCGTTTTGCGCCAGCGCCTGTCCCGCCTGCGCCATGCGTTCGGGCACGCGGCGCTGCTCCAATTCATTCATCAAATTGCGCAGATCACGCGCCAGACCCGCGGGCTGCGGCCGATCGGCCGCGCTTTCCTGCAAGTGGCGCAATTCCTCCAGCGCCTGTTCGCTTTGCCCGCGCAGGGACTCTTGCTCCCGCTGCCATTGCGGCGGCGCCGGAGCAGACGGCGGCCGCTGTTGTTCGAGCGCCGCGCTCAGCCGGCCCTGCTGCTCGGCAAGCTGCTGGAACTCGTCGCGCAGCGTTTTCACCTGCTCGCGCAAGGAACCGGAGTGCTGGCGCTGCAGCCGGTCTTGCAAGCGGCGCAAGCTTTCCACCGCGCGATCACCATCCGCCGCGGCATGCGCGGGATCTTCGCGGCGGAGATTGTCCAGCGATCGCTGCAAATCCTGAGTGGCTTGTTCCATGCTTTCGAGCAGCCGCGTCTCCTGGCGTTCGCCCGCCGCACCGGCGTTGCTGAGTTGGCGCATTTGCCGGCTCAAGTTCTGCAACTCACGGTTGATTTGTTCCTGCTCGCGGCGCAGCCGCTCGAGCTGGCGCCGGCGTTCCTGCGGCAGCGCCGATTCGCGGCTGAGCTGGCGATTCAGCTCGACCAGCCGCTCCTGGCGCTGCGCGAGTTCCCGCACTTTCTGCTGCGCCTCGGTCAGGCCGCTCTGCAGTTCCTGCTGTTGCTGCTGCTGCTGCGTCTCATATTTCGATTGAATCTTGTCGAGTTCATCTTTGAAAAGTTGCGCCAGCTCTTCGCGGCTCTGCAATTGCGTGAAGCTGGAGCTGGTGCCTGCGCCTTGCATGATCTCACGGCGCCGCAGCTCTACTTCCGCCTGCAACAAGAAGCGGTAGGCTTCCCGCTCCGGCGTGAGGGCTTCACTCAAGTTGCCGGCTTGCAGGAGCGGCACCGCCCGCTGCATGGCTTCCGCGGCCTGGGAAAAATAGACGGTCATTTTGCCGGCGCCGCTTTCGCCGGTGAACCGGCCGCGCGTGGCGGCATTGGTCGCCATCTGTTCGATGGACTCCTGCAGCCCGGCTTGCGTTTCGGCGAGCGCGGCGCTGCCGCGGTTGTACTCCTCGGCGGTGATCGCCGGCCGGCGCTGCAGCAATTTCCAGGTGGCGGTGATGATTTCCTTTTGCGAAATCGCCAGGCCGCTGCCGGGCTGGGCGCTGCCCCCGCCCTGGCTCAAGGCGCGGTAGAATTCCTCCTCAAAAGGCCGGATCTCGAAAAAGTAGAGATCGCTGGTGGCCATTTGCCTGGCATCGCGGGCTTCGTAGTAGTAGGAAATGAAATCGCCCGGCCGCACCTCGAGATCTTCCAAATAGAGCACGGTGGCAGCGGTGTATTCCACCGCGGTTGCTTCCGGCTTCTGGGAGCGCGCGGCCTGCGGCAGCAAATCCACGCGCACGCTGGGCTGATTGTTATGCGTGTAGATCAGCGTCAATTGCTGCAAGCCAAAGTCTTCGCGCACCGACGCCTCCAGCGTCACTTCTTCGAGCATCGTCGGCCGCAGATCGCGGCCCGGCCGTGTGAGCGTAATGTGCGGCGGCTCATCGGGAGTAACGTGAATGAAATACTCCACCGGCTTGTTGCTCAAGCCGTCGCGGTTGGTCAAGCGCAGCAGGTAGGAATCGTCTTGCGCCACGGTGAAGCCGGCGGTTGCCAGCGTGTCACTGCGCAGCGTCATCTCCGTAAAACTGCCGTCGCTCATCTTCCATTCCGCTCTTGCCAGTGCCTGCGTGGCGGTGACTTCAATCTGCACTTCGGTGCCGGCTGGTGCGTAGACATCGCCGCTGCTTTCTTCAGTCTTCGGCGGCCGCGCGATCTCGCGGGGATAGATGTAGGTCACGCGCAGCGTCTTGACCTCCGGCGCGGCCAGGGCAATGATGGTGAAGATCGGTGAGATTTCCTCGCCCACGCGCACGTAGTAGCGCAGCGTGTCGAGCACGTCGTAGAGCTGATAATTGAACGTGCCGAGACGAGTAGTTGCATTCATGGCAAAGGGCTGCCACTGCTCGCGGCCTTGTTCGAGATAGATCGTGGCACCGGCAGCGTCATGTTCCGGCGTTGCAGCGATCACTTCCACGGTTTCACCGGCCGGCACACGGGCATCACCCGGTTCCACCTGCAATGCCTCCAATTCCCGGCCCGCCGTGCCGCTGCCGTCAAAATAATGCAAGCCCTGCGACTGGTAGAGATCGGCAAAACGCAGGAACAACAAGGTCACCAGCGCGGCCGCGGCCAGCGCCAACGCCCGCCACCAGACGGCGAAGCGAAGCTGCAATTGTGCGGAGAGATTCACCCTGGCCGCTTGCGCCGCGGCATCTTCCACCAGCCGATCCCACAATGGATTTTCGCGATCGCCGGCACGTGCCCCGAACTCGACCGCGGTGGTCAGACGATCTTCCCAATCCGGATTCATCTCTTCGAGCCGGCGTGCCACCTGCATGAGGGTGGGACGCCGGCGCAGCGGCAGGATCAAATACTGCAACAGCAAAGCCAGCCAGGCCAGCGTGCTCAGTCCCATCACCAACCACCACCAAATCGTGGCCTGGTGATAGAGCGGCCGCACCAGCAGCGCCAGCCCCGCCAACGCGAGCAATCCCAGCAAGGCCAGGCCGGCACCGCGCTGCCCACGGCTGCGACGCCACGCCGCCAAGCCAGCGGCCAAACTGTCTTCGAGTTTGCGATATTTGTAGTTCATCTTCAAACCGGCAAATGCCAAGCTGGTTTAGTGTAATCAAAAAATGCCTGCGGCCTCGGGTCGCCGGCGCCTCAGGAAAAATGAGGTGCTCCACTCGTGCACTGGTACTGTCGAAGATCTATTTCGTTTGTTCGCAGAAGTTCCCACCTCCACTGAACCGAGGCTGCAAAAGTCCGCGTGTCGTGGAAACTCGGCGGTTTTCAGAACAACAGCCAAGCCGTCGCCCGAACCTCCATTAGCAAAAATGGCCTCCTTGGCTCAGCGCGGCGTGCGACTCGCCAGCCAGCCTTCCAAAAGCAAAGCCCCGAGCACCGCCCACAAAGCCATGCGCCAAAGCCGTTGCTGCCGCTCCACCTCGCGGGCAGAAGGTGCCGAGACTCCGAATACACCACTGAGCTGTGTCTCTTCCTGCGGGCGAGTGAAGCGCACCTGCAGATCTTCCGGCGGCAAGGCGAGCGGATCCGATTCGCGCGCATCAAGATTCACGGCCCGCCAACTTCGGCGGCCGCGCTGCTCGAATAGGTAATGCCCCGGCAATGCGGTTTCCGTGAACACCGCGGGCGCGGCAAGGGTTTGCTCCTGCCGGCTGCCGTCCGGCAACGTCACCGTGATGGCCTTGCCGGCCTCGAATTCGCCATTGATCAAAATCGGCTGGCCGACCAGCGTGACGGCGGTTTGCGCTTCCGCGCGGCGCACGTAGTCGAGCCACTGATGCAGCAACGGCACAAAGATGCCCCGGACCGGCAGATTGCCGCCGCTCAAATCAAGCGTCGAGGCCCACAACAACACTTTGCCTTTGCCTACCGCCAACTCGAGCAGCGCCGGCAGGCCGTCTTCGAAACCAGCCAGCCGCACGGCTTCCGCCTGGGGCTGAATCTGATAGCGCTTCGTCACTTGAATCGAGCTGGGATCGCCGTTGGCGGGATCGCGAAAAACACTGAACACCGGATGCGCAAAATCGATATCGGTCAAGGCCACGTGCTCGCGGCCATTTGCTGCTGAGGAAAGAATGCGGCCCGGCAGCAATTCCGCAAGCAAATGATTGAACGTCTCGCCCGGCGGCCGGCTGCCCAGCGCGATGATCAAGCCGCCGCCCTGCTGCACATAGTCCCGCAGCTTCTCCGCCGCGCCGTTGCTCACACCCGTAACACCGGCCAGCACCAGGGCAGCAAAATCATTGGCCAACACCGATTCGACGGTATTGGGCGTGCTGGCCGCAAGTTCCAAGCCCGAGCCGGGCAATTCCAGGGCAGAACGCAAATAGCGCTCGGCGCTGCCCTCTCCCTGAACCAACAGCACGCGATTGCGCTGCGGCGCGGGCGGCACGACGTAGAAGCGGTTATCGCCGGCAAACTCGTCCGCCGCTGCGCTGATCTCGAAACACCTTGCCCCCTCCAGCGTTTCGCCGAGCGCGAGGCCGGCACCAGCAAAGTGAACCGTCTGCTCGGCGCCGGCCGCGAGAACGAGGCGCTGAACAGCAAGCGGCCGGCGGCTGGGCGCGGCCGGCAGCAGCCGCACTGCGATCTCCTGCTCCTGCTCCGCGAAATTGCGCACGCGGCACACGTAGGCAACGCGGCCGCCCGCTTCGACACGGTCGCCGGCCAGCAGCGCGACGTTTTGCCAGCGCGGAGCGAGGGCATGGGGAATCAGATGCGCCGCGCTGTTCAACGTGAAATTGCCGAGCGGCAGATTGCTGACCTGCAGATCCGAAATCAAATGGAGATGCCGCTGCCGCAAGGGCGATTGTTGCAGCAGGTTGTCAGCGAATTGCACGGCCTCGCGCAAATTGCCCGCCGATTGCCGCTGCTGCACGCGCGCCAACGCTGCGAGCGCTTCGCCGGGCGAGGCATTCTCAGCCAGCACCTCGAGCGTGGCGCCGGCGGCAATGAGGCTGACTTGATCCGCGCTGCGGGCCTGACGCAGCACTTCGGTGGCGGCCGCCACTGCCGCGCCAAGATGATCGCCGGCAGCCATGCTCGCGGAAACGTCGATCACCACCGCCAGGCTGCGGGCATCGGAAGCAAGCACGCTTTCGCCTTGCGCGCCGGTGAGCAAGGGCCGCGCAAAGGCAAGGCCGAGCAGCGCCAGCGCGAGGATGCGCAGGGCGAGCAGGAGAATCTGTTTCAGCTTTTGGCGGCGCAACAAATGCGCGGGCGTGCGCTCGAGAAAGCGCATGGCGGCAAAATGAACCGTCTCCGCGCGATTGCGGTGAATCAGATGAATGATCACCGGAATCGCCGCGGCGGCGAGGCCTAGCCAGAGATAGGGTGTGGTGAGAAAGCTGAGCATGTTTCTGTGCGATCAATCGAATTGCGCCGATAGCATCGTCAGCCGGATGGCATGACAGCAGATAATTGCTTTTGACATGTCATAACGCAGGTTTCCAGCCTGCAGACGAAGGCAAGCGGGCAGCTCGCGCCAAAACCTCTTTGCGGTCGTAATCGTTTCTCCAGAGAGATACCATACTTCGTCAACTCTGCCACGCTGGAGAACATGAGCTTGCCGCATGGTGTTGTGGCGCAGGGCGCTGGCTTTGGAGTTTGCTCCCGGAGCAAGCAACCGCAAAACCTCCAGCGCGCGGCCCTCGCATATTGCGACAAGCACAGCAAAGGGCCCCACTAGAACCGAAAGACGGGGCCACGGATGAACTCGGATGCTCACGGACGCTCACGGATTTCGTGTCTTGGCTTCATCCGTGCCAATCCGTGTCGATCCGTGGCTGACGTTCCTCACTCCCCTTGCTGAATGATCCTTTTCCCATTGGAAGGAACCGACAAAATCTCTCGCGCATTGCCCTGCAGGGGCGGCAATCCTGAACTCGTTGTATGGCGCCCGCTCGGGGCTTGGTGAAATCTTGTGATTACCGATTTCCCAGGGCGTTGCCCTTCGCTTCTACATTTCGCCCCTTGGGGCTATTTGTCTGTGCAGTAGAATTCGACTTAATGCCTTAGTAGTCAAATTTGTGCAAAAAAAGCAAAGATTGTTTCAAGGAGTGCCATTTTGATCTGTGTTTATACGGGTTTCGTAACACTTTTTCAAATCTCCAACTTTTGAGATTCTTGCTAAAAGAATTCACGCAAAGACGCAGAGCCGCGAAGGCCCGCAAAGGTTTTTCAATCATTTGTTCTCTTCATGAAAGTCTGAAGTCAAGATTTTCTTTGCGTATCTTTGCGTCTTTGCGTGAGCTGTTGTTTTTCTTTTTTGGTTGCGGCTCGTTGTGTTGTAGTACTACTATTTATCCGATTGAAAAACGCTGTAATCATGTGAATCCTGTCAAAGCACCTCGGGGCCCGGCCGCATGGGCGAACGAATGCGGCAGATTCGTCGCGGCGCAAGGTCTGCGGTGAAGTGCGCCGTTCAGTTTTTTCCGCTGCGCGCGGCCAGATAAGCATGCAGGGCAAAATCCAGCGGCTGCGAAGTGCGCAACAACGCGTAGTCGATGCGGTTGAGTCCGCAAATGCGCTTCAACTCGCTTTGATGCGTCTGCAGGCTGCGCAGATACTGCTCGCGCAGGGCTTGCGGCATGCCGAGCAGCGCCGGTTCGTTTTCCCAGCCGACGAAGCGCGTCAGGCGGTTGAACTCGAAGTTCAACTCGAAATCATCCAGGACTTGCAGGGCAATCACGTCGTGGCCGCGAAAACGCATATGCTCGAAGGCGCTGGCGAGCGGCGGCAGGTCGCAGAAGAAATCACTGATCAAAATCACCATGCCCTTGCGCTTCATGCCCTCGGCCACCTGGTGCAACACGCGCAGATTGTTGCCGCGGCCGGCGCCCGGCTGCAGTGTTTCCAACTCACGCAGCAGGTTGAGCAGGTGGCCCGGCCGGAATTTCGCGGGAATTTGCAGCCGGATTTCATCGTCATATGCCAGCAAGCCGAGCGCATCACGCTGTTGGAAAATGAAGTAGGCCAGCGACGCCGCGAGATAGCGGCCGTAGTCGAACTTGGAAATCCGCGCGGGTTGGTGCCGGCCGCTGGTGCCCGCCATGCTGCCGGAGAGATCCAGCAAGATCGTGCACTGCAAGTTGGTTTCGTCTTCGTATTGCTTGACGTAGAAGCGGTCACTGCGGCCGAAGACTTTCCAATCAATGTGGCGCGGATCATCGCCGGGCGTGTACTGCCGGTACTCCGCGAATTCGATACTGAAGCCGGTGTAGGGGCTGCGATGCAGGCCGCTGAGAAAGCCTTCCACGACCGTGCGCGCCCGCAGCTCCATGCCTTTGAGGCGCGACAAAATTTCGGGATCGATGAAGCGCAGTGCCGGTCGCGGCGCCATGAACATTTCTCCTTCAACAGAAAAGCCGATCGCGAAGCGCGGCAGCCCTCGCGGCCGCACGATTGACGCTGCCGTTCCACGCGGCTAAAGCCGGCCGGCAGCCTGTGCCGGAGCCAGGAACTTTTTGTGCAACTGCTCAAATTTCGCCCGACTCACCAGGCGATAGTGCGGGTGATAGCGCTGCTCATACCCCTCGCTGTGATGCCCGACAAATTCACCGCGCGCCAGTTTCTGCTCCACCGCGGTTTTTTCTTCCGCGAAAGCCGGCAGCGCCGGCGCCACCGCAGCAATCACCGCCAAAATCGTCTGCCACTCTTTCTGCCACTCCGCCAGCGCCGGCGGTGAGGCGGCATTCGCGCTGTGCACGAATGCTGCCAGCAAATCTTCGGCTGGAATGATTCCCTCTTTGACCAGCTTGAGATTGACCCGCACATACTCGCCGTGCACGCCGACCGGCTGCCACAGCACGCTGTCAAAGTCGGTACTGGCGTGCAGCTCCATTGCCAGGAAGCGCCGGGCTGCCGCCGCATCGGGAATCATGTGGCCGGGGCCATAGGCGCCCTGAAAGAAAAACTTGTAGAGATCCTGCAGCGTGGCCGCGGGATGCAGCCGCAATTCCTCGCGCACCGCCTGTTCAATCCGCGCCGCTTGGTTCGAACCGGACTGGCAGGCGAGCACTGCCCAGCACAGGCCCGCGCAACCACACAGCAACAGCATGGCATTTGATTTCAACATGATCATCGGCAAAAAGGTGACAACTTCGCCTGACGAGGTCAGATTCAGCGCTGCGTCGCAGCCTTCACCGAGTAATCTGAGCAAGCTTGCTCTGCGCGCTCGGCGCCTCTGCGGTGAGGCTTGGAAAGTGACCTCGTCGAGTCAATCACGACGCCGGATTTCACAATCCCGACTTGGGCAGCGGCACGATTTCCAGCAGCCGCTTGATGATGTCCTCGGCTTTGACCTTCTCCGACTCTGCAAAGAAGTTGGTGAGTACGCGGTGGCGCAGCACCGGCAGCGCCAGCGCTTGAATATCCTTGATTGCAACGTTGACGCGGCCATGCAGCAGCGCGCGCGCTTTGCCGCCCAAAATGAGATACTGCGAAGCGCGCAGGCCCGCGCCCCAATTGACCCAGTTCTTCACGAAGTCCGGCGCCGTGGGCGTGGCCGGCCGGGTCGCGCGCACAAGCTGCACCGCATAGCGCGCCACGTCCTGCGCGACGAACACCTTGCGCACCAGCGATTGAAACGCCAGCACTTCTTCGCCCTTCACCACCTGCTGCAACACGGGATTGCGATTGCCGGTGGTGGCGGTGGCCACTTCCACTTCCTGCTCTTCGGGCAGATAATCCATCACCAGGTTGAACATGAAGCGATCGAGCTGGGCTTCAGGCAGCGGATAAGTGCCCTCCAGCTCGATGGGGTTTTGTGTGGCCAGCACGAAGAACGGCTCTTCCAGGCGGTAGGTCACGCCGCCGGCGGTGATGTGATGTTCCTGCATCGCTTCCAGCAGCGCGGCCTGGGTCTTGGGCGGCGTGCGGTTGATCTCGTCCGCGAGAATGATGTTAGCGAACAGCGGGCCTTTGATGAATTTCAGCACGCGCTTGCCGGAGGTGCGATCTTCCTCGATCACGTCGATGCCGGTGATGTCCGCCGGCATCAAATCGGGCGTGAATTGAATGCGTTTGAAATCCAGATCGAGAATTCTCGCCAGGGTGCGGATGAGCAGGGTCTTGGCCAGGCCGGGCACACCGGTGATGAGGCAATGGCCGCCGGTGAACAGGGCGATCAGCACCAGCTCGATGGTGTCGTCCTGGCCGATGATGAGCTTGCGAATCTCGGTGAGAATGGCATCGCGCGCTTGCTGCAACCGCGCGGCGAGCTGGCGCTCATCGAAGGTCTCGTGGGAGGCGTGCGGGTCCATGTGTTGTTCTCTTTTCCTTCGTTCAATGGGTCATGGCATAGATGACGTAGTTGATGCCCAGGCGATGGCCCACCAGCGAGTACTGCTTGGGATACTTGGGATCGGCCGAGTGTTCCCAACTGTCGCCGATGTCGACGTTGAAATTCACCAGCACCATCAGGCGGTTGTTGTCGTCGAAGTAGCCCCAGCATTGCGGCTCGACGCCGTCGTACTCGTAGGTGGTGCCGCGGATGATGGGCGCCAGCCCGGGCACCGGCGGCGGCGCCCGATTGAAATCAAAATAGCAGTGAAACACGGGATGATCCGGCTGCAGCCGCACCGGCTGCCGGTCGGGGAAGACGCGGCCGAATTCCGTCAGAAAATTCTCCCACTGCGCCGAGCCGTGAAAATCGTCGATCATCAAGAAACCGCCGCGCAGACACCATTCCCGCAGGGAATCGGCCTCGGGTTGCGCAAGCTGCATGAAGCCGACCTCCAGAATGTAGGCAAAGGAGCAATCGAAAAGCTGCGGATCGGTGAGCGAAATCGCGATGGCTTGATCGTTCACCGGCAGCCGCGTCACCTCTTCGAACACGCTGATGAAATTCTCCTCGGCGGTCGGATAGTCCACTTCCCAACTGTCCCACATTTGAAAGCGCAGGCGAAAACCGTAGGAGAATTTGCCCGAGCTGTATTTCAGGCGCATGAAGGTGAAGGCGTCGGGCTGCAGCGTTTGCGCCGCGGCGGGCGCGGGCAAATGCGGCAGCAGGCAAATGAGCACGAGGCTGAGGCAGATTTTCTTCATAAACTCAATGCGTCATGGCATAGATCAAGTAGTTGATGCCGAGTTTGAACGCTTCGGTGGAGAATTCGCGGTCATTTTCCGGCCATTCCCAGCCGTCGCCGATGTCGTTGTTGTAATTGATGAGGGCCATCATGCGGCCGTGTTCGTCAAAAATCGCATAGAAATGCGGCTGCAGGCCAAAATAAGGCGCATGCCGGCCCAATTCTTCGAATTCAAAAAAGCAGTGAAACACCGGATGCGCGAGCGCCAGCTCCTGCGGCGGTTCGGGCACCACCCGCTCCATCTGCTGCACGAAGTTGTACCATTCATGGTCGTTGCGAAAATCATCAACGAGCAGAAAGCCGCCGCGGCGCAGGTATTCACGCAGTCGCTTGACTTCTTCGTCCGCCGGCGTCCAGTAGCCCAATTCGCACATATAAAGCAGGGGCAAATCGAAAATCGCTTCGTCCTGCAACCGCACGATTCTGTTTTCGAACGTGAGCGGCAGAGTGGTGAGTGCCTCCAGCGCGATGTAGAGATTCTGTTCGGCGGTGGGATAGTCATGCGCCCACAGCGGGCCGCGGCCGCCAAAGCCCATGCCGAAACCGCTGCGGCCGGACTCCCACTCCACCCGCGTGAAGGTGAAGGCCGTGGCATCCGGCGGCGGCGTGCCGTTGCCGGCGGCACGCGGAGTTTGCGTCCAACCGGCCAGCGGCGCGAGGCCGAGCAGCAAAGCGGCGAGGCAAAATTGCTTCATGCGAAATTCACCACAGGTTGTTCAGCGAACGCAAAATCGGCGCGAAGCAACCCAACGGCATGGCCGCAACGCTGCGATTGGGTTCATTCCACCGCGCGCAGCAAGACTTCCTGCGCGCGTTCATAATCCGGCGCGATTTCCAGCGAAAGGCGGGCGTGCTTGCGGGCCAGATCGCGCTTGCCGAGTTGCAAGTAGGCCGACGCCAAATCGCAATGGGCACCGGCACGATCAGCGGGCTGCAAACCGAGCACGGCCTCGAATGCCGGCACCGCCACTGCCGGCTGGCGCAAGGCGAGATACAACTCACCGAGCTGGCGTTGCCGTTTCGAATCGTAGGGATAGATCGCCAGGGCGCGCGCCAAGGCCACGGCTGCCCCCGCTGAGTCGCGCCGCGCGAGCTGCCAGTCAGCCAGCGTGAGCGCCGCTGCGAGGGCTTCGCCGTTGTGGCTGGTCAAAAATTCCAGCTCGGCCACCGCTTCCTGCTGCCGGCCTTGCTGCCAAAATAAATCCGCCAGCAATTCATAGGGATTGTCCGCGCCGCCATAGGCCGGCAGGAGGGTTTTGGCCTGGCGCAGATACTTTTCCGCTTCCGCCGGTTGTTTGTTCTGCGCGAGGTACTTGCCATAGAGCAGCGCTGCGAAAAAGTTATTCGGCTCATTTTCAGCGAGACGGCGCAACCGGTCGCCGTCTTGCATCACCGGCGGATGCGGCGGCTGGCCGGCCATCTTGGCCAGCATCTTGTCCACGGGAGTTGCCGTGAGCAACTCGGTCTGCACGCGCTCCGGCTGGAATTTTTCCCGCAGGAATTGCAGAAACGCGCGATCGAACTCAGCGCTGGTTTGATGCAGGACGGCTTGCATCGCGGCCTCGGTCTTCTTGCCTTGTTTGAAGTGCGGCAGCAGCGCCAGCACTTTGTCAAAACCGTGGCGTTGCGTGATGAATTCCACCATCTGCGAGGCTTGATAATAAGCCAGGGAAACGCGCTCCGCCTGGCCGGTGAAGCTTTCATCCAGTTCGTGCAGCGGCAACACCTGGCCGGCGCGCAAGGCACGGAGCATGGCCAGCTCCATGTTCATGCCCCATTCACTGCGGGCGCGCGCCGCCTCGTAAACAGCCAGACCTTCGGCGAACGATCGCGGAATGCGGTTGGCGCTCAGCTCGAGGTGCATGACGTGCGCGATTTCATGCCACAGCGTTTCCTGCCAATTGAATTCGCCGCGTTCGCGGGCGCGCGGCGAATTCATGGTCACCAGCGGACCAAAACAAATTCCCAAGAAATACTGCGCGCCGGGCAGGCCGAAACAGCGCACCGCAAAATCGTCATGCTTGGGGAAAATTTCCACGGTGATGGGCTGCGGCGGCTTGACGCGATAGCGCGGCGCCATGGCCTGATAGGCGGCTTCGCACAACGCCGCGGCCTGCGCGCCGATGATGGGACGGTCATCGCGATGCAAGCGAATCAGGAAATGCGCGGTGCGCAGCGTGTCGTATTGCTCATACTCGTCAAACAAATTGAGCAAGTTGACCGTGGGCACGTGGAAAGGATCGTGGCGATAGGCCGTTTCCAGCAGTTGCTTCGCTTCCTGATCCTGCCCCAGCCGCGAAAGGCTGATGCCCAGCCCGGTGACGGCCGCCCAGTTCTGCGCATCCAATGCCAGCGCGCGACGATAGTAGGCCACTGACTCTTTGAACAGATAACGCCGCGCCGCGTCCGCCGCGAGGCTCATCAACACCACCGGATCCTGCGGGTTGAGCGCAGCAACTTGCGCAATGATTTGATTGACGGCCGCCTGGTCCATCCGGCGGTCCGCCAAGACGGCCTGCAAGCTGAGCGCCGGGCAATGGCGCGGAAAGGCTTTGCGCACCGTGGCGAGATGCTCCGCCGCTGCGCTCTCGTGATTGGCCGTCAGCAGCAACTCCGCCGCCAGCACCCGGGCTGCCGGATGGTTGGGATGCTTGGCGAGAACGGCTTTGGTCATCGCAATGGCTGCGCCGAGATCGCCGGCGGCCTGGCAGCGCGCCAAGCCCAATTGTGCCGGTACGCAATGCGGGTTTTGCTGCAGCGCCTCGCGGAATACCGCAGCGGCTTCACTCTCGTTGTATTTTTCGAGAAAAAGCTCGCCCCAGGGCAGGTACAGCCGCCAGTCTTGCGGCTCCAGCTTGACGGCCTGCTCGAACAGGCGATTGGCATCGTGGAAGCGTTCGAGAAAAATGCAGGCGCGCGCCACCAGTGCGATTTCGCGCGCCGGCAAGCCGGGCGTGGTGCGATAGCGCCGCAGCAGCGCTTCAAACACGCGGCGCGATTCCATGCGCTCGCCGAACTGCCATTGCAGCGCGGCATGTTGGAATTGAGCGGCTGGATCCTGCGGGGCAAGCTCGCGCGCGGCGGCGAAATGACGCAGCGCCGCCGGCTGATCGCCCAGAAACAATTCCAGTTCGCCCAGCCGCAAATGCAAACCCGCGTCGGGCTTGGCGGACAATGCGGCAGTCACCGCGGCGCGGCTCTCGTCATAGCGGCCCAGTTCCTGGTAGGCGAGACTCAAGCCGACGGCTGCTTCCGGCCGCAATGAAGCGGCAGCCGCAAAAATGTTTGCGGCAGCGGCATAGTCACCGCGCTGAAGGGCAGACCAGCCGGCGGCAAACTCGCCTTGGGCGAAATTTTCATGCGGGCGGCCGAGCAGCAGGAGTGAAAGTAGGAGGAGTGCGCGCATGTTCGTCTTGCAATCTCGTTGGGTGAAACCTCGTCCTAAAGCCACGAGAATGACAACAGCACTTGCGGGGCGGCGGATCCGGAGGTTAGTCCAGCAGAAGTTGGATTGCTGCGAAACAAGTGAAGACTTTCAACTCAGAGAAAACAGAGCAAGCGGAGCTTATCAGGTTTAAGAGAATTCTCCAATACATTTTTTACTGGCGCTGTTTTCTCCGGCTCATCTCTTTGGGTTGCGGCTGGGCCGCGTTGGGGGTGTGCCACAGGTCAAATCGCTACCGGCAAGGTCACCTCTCGAACAGTGCAAGCCGGCAGCCAGCGGCCGCCGCATGGTCCGGCTTTCACTTGATCAAATAGGTCATCTTCTCACCGCCGCTGCGCTGAATTTCGTGCAGCGTGATGGTTTCCTGATCGCGGATTTCCGTGCGCGAACGCTTTTGCACGACGCCGGCCTTGCGCACTTTGGTCTTGGCGGTGGAGGAGATGAGATTGACCTTCTTGACCACAAAGCCTTCGCGATAGGCGAAGTAAAGCTGGCCTTCGCTCACCGTGCGCGTCCAATACTCCTGGGTGATGCTTTGATCTTTGATCGTCGAATCATTGGAAGCGTCGAAGGTTTCCGTGTAATCAAGCTCGCCGCGAAAGTCGATCACCGCGCAATCGAACTCGCCGACGCGCTCGACCTTGCGGAACTTGTAGCGCGAAGTGACGATGGCGGAGGTGTCGGGCGGCACGTCGATGGTGAACCGCAATTCCCAGGAATAGCCCGGGGTGATGGCCTTGACCGGAAACACCGGCTGGCTGGGGCGATAGCTGCTGTTGTAGTAGAACGCGCGGCGGTCGCTGGGATTTTCGACCGAGATGATCTCACCGTTGGGCCGCATGCGCAACTGATACTCCAGCAGGCGGCCGACAGGGGATTTACGCTTTTTGAGCCAGGCCAGTTCCGTGGCGCAGTAAATGGAGTCGCGCTCGATCAGGAAGGAAATGTTGAGATGGCGGACGGCAGTGGAATCGATGCGGATGAATTTCATCACCGAGGTCTGATCCTGCCAGTGCTGCATGGTGTAACTCAGCGTGTCATCGCGATAGGCCCGCCATTCGACTTCATCATGAATTTTGTAGACGTAATTGTCACCCGGCTGCTGCTTGAATTCAAAAAAAATCGGGCCGGAAGAAAAGGAGCTTCTGTCGCAGCCCGACACGATGATCGCCAGGAACGTCAGCGTGAGACGCCAGAGGGGAAACCGGCGCGTCATCTCCGTGTGCCCTCCAGGGTAACCATCATCGCGCTCTTGGAGATCGGATCCACCGAGCCCATAGTGCCGCGCGAGATGCTCATCAACTCGATTTGGCGGCGCAACTCCGCCGGCATGTCTTCATCATAAACCGCGTGGCTGACGGGTTGAATCTTGAATTCCCGTACCGGCGCGAGGTGCTGCTCACTCCACAGCTCCGGCGGCTGGTGGTCGCGGTTGAATTGCTGCAATGCCGTCAGGCCGAGGGCTACGATCAGCAGGCTGGCGGCGGCAATCAGCAGCGGCCGCCAGGTGACTTGCACCAACCGCTGCCACACCGGCGCCGGCTGGTCGGCTTCGGCGCGCAACGGCAACACGCGGGCTTGCGCACACGCGTGGATTCTATCCCAGGTCTGCTCCCAATATTCGGCCGGTGGTTCGGGGACGGCGCGCAGTTGCAGCAACAGGGCCGTAGTGCGGTAACTCTCCAGTTCGCTGCGGCAGTCCAGGCAGCCGCGCAAATGTTGCTCCACCTCCTGTTGCAGGGTGGCGGGCAGCTCGCTGTCAAGGTAATCCAGCAGATGTTCTTTGATTTCAGTGCAAAGCATTGCTCAAGTCTCCAGGGTAGCAACGATTGTCAGATGAGCCACATTGTCCATCCCATGCACCCTCATGCTTTGAGATACATATGTAGCCGCTTGCGCAGCTTTTTGCGCGCGTGATGCAAGTTGGTGCGCACGGTGACCAGTGAGCATTTGAGCACCTCGGCGATCATTTTCTTCGACAGGCCTTCCACCTCGTGCATGAGAATGACGGCTTTTTGTTGCTCGGGCAGATCGGCAATGGCGCCGGTGATCTCGCTGAGCAGCTCCTTGTTTTCGAGCACCTGGTGCGGGTTGCGCACCCATTTGGTGGTGGCCAGCTCGAATTGCGAGGGCCCTTCGTCTTCATTGTCCAGGGGCTGCCAGCGCGCCCGCGCGCGCATTTTGCGGTGATCCATGCACAAGTTCACCGTGATTTGATACACCCACGAGCTGAAGGCTTCCGGGCTGCGCAGCCGCGCGATGTTCTTGAACACACGGATGAACGTCTCCTGCAGCACCTCGTCGGCGTCCTGATGATTGCCCAGCATGTGATACGCCAGCGAGTAGAGGTTGCGCGAGCAACGGCGGTACAATTGATGAAACGCGGCCTGATCACCCTGTTGGGCGAGCAGGACCAGCTCGGTTTCATCGTGAGCCGGCGGACTCGCGGGCGAGCCGGCCGCGCTCAATTTGGTGGCCAGGTTCGTGTTCATGCACTGATAAAGACGCGCACTTTTGTCTTCTGTTTAAGCGAAATATAACAAAATATCGTCCGAATGCTAAAACTTTTTTGGGCAGGGCCGAGTCTATGCCAGCGACCGCCAAGGAAAAGAAATGCACGTCAATGCCCACTCGCAGCGCGGCCGCCGCGGCCCGATGGTGTGCGGCAGTGGGCGTAATTCCAGGAGTCATTTATGATCAGATCGTTTCTTACCAAGAAATTGGCGCTGGCCGTGGGCGCGGGCCTCGCCCTGCTTGGCGGCCTGTTGTTTTGGAATGTGCAGGAGGGCCATGCCGGCGACAAATCCGGCAAGGGCTGGCTCGGCGTCAGTGTGCAAGAACTGACACCTTCCCTGCGTGAAGCCATGAAAGTCGGAGACAAACCCGGCCTGCTGGTGACCAATGTGGCAGATGGCAGCCCGGCGGACGAGGCCGGCATTCGTGAGGAAGATGTCATCATCGAGTATGCCGGCCAAAAAGTCGAGAAGGTGGATGATTTGACGCGGGCTGTCCGCCAAACCGAACCGGAGAAGAAGGTCAAAGTCGTGGTGCTGCGTGAGGGCAACCGCAAGGAATTCGAAGTCACGGTGGGCAAGTATGGCCGCGAGCGCAGCAGCGGACCGTGGCGCAGCTTTTCGTGGAGCGGCAGTCATCCCGCCGTTCCGGTTTTTCCCGGCCGGCCGCGCCTGGGTGTGCAGGTGCATGAGTTGAACAATGATCTGGCGCCCTATTTCAAAGTCGAACCCAAAGCCGGCGCGCTGATTTTGTCGATTACCAAGAACAGCCCGGCGGCCAAGGCCGGCTTGAAATCCGGCGATGTGATCATCAAAGTGGGCGAGGAAGTCGTGCGCGATCCGGATGATTTGATCGAGGCGCTGGGCGAGTATGACGAGGGCGACCGGGTCAAGATCGAGTACGTGCGCCAGGGCAAAACCGCCTCTGTCGAAGTGGAGCTCGAGAAAGTCGAGACTGATCGCTTCAAATACTTCCAGCCGGAATTCCGGCGCATTCCGACGCCACACGGCGCAGGCTGGGAGGAAGCCGAGCTTGAAGCGCCGGAGATTCTACTGCAACAGGATTTCCCGGTGTGGGATCTGATTCGCGGGAAGCGAATCAAAGTCGAGCTGAATACCATCTGAGCGTCAGAACCGTTGCTGCGGTGGGTCAATCCTGACGCGGTCCAAAGTGCCGGCGGCTTGCCAAAGCGCTGGCACTTTTTTTTATGCCAGGAGTTCGCCGCGCAGCACGGTAATCGCCTGGCCGCTGAGCAGCACGCGCTCCCCGCGCACGCCCACCTTCAAAAGTCCGCCGCGCGCTGAAACTTGCCGGGCAATCAGGTCGGTCTTGTCGAGGCGCGCGCTCCAAAACGGCCCCAGACAGCAATGCGCCGAGCCGGTAACCGGATCTTCATCAACTCCCGAGCCGGGTGCAAAGAAGCGCGAAACAAAGTCACAATCACTACTATGCGCCCGGCTGGTGACGATCACGCCGCGCACCGGAATCTTGTACAGCTTGTGGAATTCCGGACGAAGCCGGCGCACCTGCTCCTCGGTTTCCACTTCAATCAGATAATCGAACTTGCTTTGCCCGACGAACAGCGGTGTGAGGCCGAGCGCTTCGATCAAGCCGGCGGGTGCCTCTGCCGGGGCAGCGGCCGTCGCGGGAAAATCCATTTGTATCCAATCCTCCTGGCGGAGGGCTGTCAGCCAGCCGCTGCGGGTGTGGAAGCGCGCCGGCTCATGCGGGGAAAGATGGCCGGTCTCCCACAACGCATGCGCGCTCGCCAGAGTGCCATGGCCGCACAATGCCACTTCGACCGTCGGCGTAAACCAGCGCAAGTTGAAGCCGTCTTCCCGCCGCACCAAAAAAGCGGTTTCGGAGAGATTCATCTCCGCCGCCACCTGTTGCATCCACCGTTCCTCGCGCGCCGCCGGCAGAATGCACACGGCCGCAGGATTGCCGCTGAACGGTTTGCTGGTAAAAGCATCAATTTGCATGAGCGTGAGCTTCATGGTTGGTCCTTTTTCTTTTGGTTCCGCGTCGTGAGAAGATTTTTAAAAAGTGCCCGCCATCGCCTCCCGCCCGCACCGCCGCTGCGCCTCCACTGGTTTTTGACTCAATGAATTCACGGGTTCCCTGCTCTTCGCTTCCGGAGAATTGCGACTCAGGAGGCACATAGACCAGGCAAAACCTGCCTGCGCGCCATCCCGGCCGCTGCTTCCGCACCCGCCGCGCCTGCGCTGTATATCATTGCACAAATCCTTCAAGACAATCCCTCCACTTCCGGGGTGTTCAGGGTTTATTCAATGGGGAGGCCGGTTTGTCACAGGCTCAATTTGGGTGCATACCCTTTGTCCTGGCGTTGCTTCTTGCAGCAGCAGCCATTCTCCAGTCCGCCAACAAACCTTTCACTTTAGATGAAGCCATGCCGTTCGCGTGGAATGCGCGCGCCATCAACGACAAGGGCCTGGCTGTGCTCGGCGAACGTGTGGCCGGCGATTCCACCGCCACGGTGCTGGAAATCGCCCACCCGCCACTCTATAACATTCTGCTGGCCTGCAGCTTCAGACTGTTTGGAGAAGCACCGGCGGCCGCCCGCTTGCTTGGCGTGCTGTGTCTGCTGCTCACCGCCGGCGTACTGCTGCTGATCGCCCGGCGATTGTTCGGCGCGCAGCCGGCAACGCAGATCTGGCTCACCGCCATGACCTTGACGGCGGTGAATCCCTATTTCATTCAGTATGCCTTGCTGGTGGATATCGATACTTCGATTCTCACCTTGTGCATGACCGGCACGATTTACTTTTTCATTCGTCTGGTGCAGACGAACTCAACCGGCAATCTGCTCGCCACCGGCCTCGGTCTCGCCGCCAGCTTCTGGGCCAAGGAAATGACGCCGCCGATCCTGCTGGCCGCCATTTTTTTCTTTCTCTGGCCTTATGCCGGACTACGGCGGGCATTGCGGCAAACCACAGCCATCGCTGCCATCGGCGTGGGCGTGTTCACCCTCACGTGGTGCCTGTTCTGCGCCTGGACCAACGTGCCGCCGCTCGGCTTCGTGGAGTTCACCCTCCTGAAAAAAGGCGCCGCCGCCAGCCCGTTTTCTCATCTGCCCAAAGCGGGATTGAAAATCAAATCCATGTTGTACTGGCTTTCGCCGGCGCTGCTGTTGCTGTTCTGCGGTTATGTGGCCGGCCGCATCAAAGCCCTGCGCGTCGCGCGGCGTCTCGAGGGGCAGGATTTCCTGCTGGTGTATGTCGGCCTGATGTTTTTCTACACGATGGTGTATATTCCCAGTTCCACCTGCAATCCCCTGCAGAAATACGATTACCCGGCCATGCCGTTCATGGTTCTCGCGGCGGCGGCCGGCTTGCACCGTTCGCTGCCGTTGCTCACGGCCAAAACCGCGTTGCTTCTTCTGCTCGTGGGCGTGGCGCTGTTCTGCTGTTACTGGCTGTGCAAGTTGCCGGACCCGCTGCTCGCCGTCTCGGTCAATGCTCTGCGCTTCCGCAGTCCGGCGAGCCTGCTGTTGCTCCTGCCGCCGCTGGTGGCGATGCTGGCGCTCAAGAAATTCCGCCCCACTTTCACCTGGGGCCGCAGCCTGGTGCTGGCAGCCGGCCTGGTCGTGCTGCCGCAAAATGCCTACGTCACGGTCAAGCAAATGTCCGACTACACCACCTCACCCTGCTGGGAAAACTACGGTGAGCGTGGCTTGGCGCAAACCATCGCCTATCTGGCCAAGCGCGTGCAGCCTGAACATGAGCTGGTGGTACGCAAGGACATCGGCTACTACCTCAACGGCATTGCCGGCCTCGAAAACATGCGCTGGTGGTATCCGATGTTTCGCAGCGAACTTCAGAAGATGAAAGAAGACTTCGCGGCGATCGATGCCTCCGGCGCCATCGCCTACGTGGTGTTGGGTCCCTATGATCAGCGCGCGCCGGCCCGCCAGGTGATCCAGCCGCATTTCACTCTCGAACAGGTGTTCGGAGATTTCGAGATCTATCGCCGCTGTGAGTGATTGCCGCGCTGCCGCTCACAGCTCCTCCGGCTGGGCGGCCTGCCGGCGCTGCGCCGCATGGAAATTCACGATGCCACGAAACAGCGCCGGCACCTCGCGGTCATGCACCTGCGGCGCCCGGCAGCGCACCTGCACCGCCACCGCGGTTTTATTGGTCAACAGGACTTCCGGCACGTCCGTGCTGCGGCGCAGCACCGCCCGCGCGTTGGGCAGCGCCGCAAAAGCTTGATTGATCGCCAGCGCCAGATGCTCGCCTTGTTGATTGCCGGGATAGATCGTGGTCTGCACCAGCAGCGAATCGGAGTCCCACCGGCGATACTCCCACTTCAAATACCAGCCCTGCGGCACCTGATTGACGAGAGCGATGCGGGCGTCCAGCGCAAGGTCGGTGGTGTCGTTGGTGCGCACCAGGATCGCATTCGCGCCGGCCCAGCGCAAGCTGTCTGCCAAGGCCGCCATGGCCGCAAGATTCGCGGCAGCGGCGGCCCTCCCGCCGTTGAAACGATCGCCCCTTGCCTTCCCGCCCAAAGCCGCATCGAGAATGATGGTCTGCTGATGCAGCACGCCGTGCAAAACCGGCCGCAACGACGGACGCACAAACACGCTGCGCAGGGAGTCCACCGCCATCGTCTCCACCGCCGGGGAATAGCCGGCTTTGGTTGCGGCGCAGCGATAGAAGCCGGCCGGCACCCTGGTCAAAAAGAATCCGCCATTGGCATCAGTAGTGGCCCACACCGAATCATTCAAGGAAATCGCCACGCCCTCCAGCGCGGCGCCGGTGGAATCATCGCGCACCAGCCCGCTGAAAAAAACGAGCTGACCGGCGGGCACCAGCTCCAGACGGAGTGTGTCTTGGTGGCCGTCCGCTGCCGCAATCACCTGCACCGGCCCGGGTTCATTCGCGGCTTGATAGTAGATGGTTCCGCTGCCCTCGTGCAAGCGCAGTGAGTCGAGAAGCTGGCCGCGATCGGCGCGCACCGATACCGGCGTGCCCTCCCACACCGCCTCGCCCCGGCCATCGCGCAGCGTGAGCGTAATCGGCAGAGCGGCCACGCCATCCGCGGGGAGTTGCAGCATCGGCGCCGCGAATGCGATTGCCGCTGCCGGCGCCGCAATGATGAGCGTATCCCGCACCGGCAGGTTGTGATTCTTGAACAGGTTTTGCAGATCGACCTGCACCACATGCACGCCGTTGCGCCAGGCCGAATCAGGCCGGAACCAAAGCCTTCCTTTAGCCAGATCGACTCGAGCCGGCATCGCCTGGCCATCGACGCGCACCGACACGCTGGCGGAGTGCAGCAGCAGTTGCCCCGCGCCCCGGCCGCCACGCTCGGTGATGCCGTCGGCCAACTGGTAGACGACTTCCGGCTGCGGATCGCGTGAAATCTTCGCGGGCCGCAGGCGCCTGGCACTCGGCACCCCGCCGGCGGCCCAGCGCGCCAAGCCGAGAAAAATGCCATAGGCTTCGCGGCGATTGTAGCGGCGATCCATCAGCCGCTTTTCTTCGGTGGGATTGGAGAAGAAGGACGATTCCAGCAAAACCGCGGGCAGCCGAATGCGGCGCAGCAAGCCGAAGCCGTCGGGATAGATCATCTTGTCGCTCAGCAGGCCGTCGCTGGCCACTTGCGGCAGCCGCAGCGCTTCGACCAAGCCAAAATAGATGCTGCGCGCCAGGTCCATGCTGGCAGGCGAATAGTCCGGATAGAGATGATAGTAAACCGAAGCGTAATTGACTTGGGGATTGTCCGCGGCGTTGTGATGCAGCGAGATGAGAAAATCACAACCGGCGCGTTCGGCAATTTCCGCGCGCTCGGCCAGCGCGACGAAGCGATCATCCGCGCGGGTCAGCACGACCGTGGCGCCGGCGCGTTCGAGAAAACCCTTCAGTTCCAGCGCCACGTTGAGGTTCATCACCGCTTCTTGCTTTCCGCTCGGCCCGCGCTTGTAGCCGGGCAAATGGCTCAAGCCGCCGTGGCCGGGATCGAGGGCGATTTTGTAGGGCGAAAGATATTGCGCATACGGAGGAATCGTATAGTGTTCAGGAGGCAGCTTGGTCCAATCGCGCAGCACCAATTTCGCGTTGCCGCAGTGCAGGAACAAGAACGAGAGCAACAGGGACGCGCGCAGGATTTTTCGGGCGATCATGGCAGGAGACCGGGCAATGGTGGAAAACGAATGCGATTCGCATGAGCTGTGCGGCCGGCAGTTGTGTGGCATGGTACAAAATCACCGGCAGTCTTGTCAAGCGGATTCTCGCCGGCCGTGTAATGTCTCAGTTACCGGCGGTGTCATATTGATCGGCAACGGTTGCACCGTTGCTTTGGGCGCCTGGAGCCGGGCGTCGTGACGTGACGGCACAGCCGTGGCGGCGGATCATCCCCACCAATAACTCAGGCCTTACCGGCGGGCCGAGAGTTCGCTTGACTTCAGGGCGAAAAAGTCTATATTGCCCCCGGCAAATCGCCCTGGCTGTGCGCACGCTGAAAAACGTCAGCAACCTCATCTGCGACATTCGAGGAGAAAGGCATGAACCGAGAGATTCACGGCTGGTGGAGCCCCGCTTTGAACAAGCACATGGACCTGGCGGTCTACGGGCACTACGGCTTCGCCCTGCTGCTGATTCCGACCGCGGCGGCAGATCATCTGGAATATGAACGCTTCTATCTGATCGAAGCAATCGCGGGTTTCATCAACGCCGGCAAGGTCAAGGTCTTTTCCATCAACACCGTGAACAACGAAAGCTGGTTCAACGATCACGTGGCCCCGCCGCACAAGGCCATCCGCCACCAGCAATTCAATGACTATGTGTTCAACGAAGTCATTCCCTTCATCCACAGCCACTGCCACGGCCGGGTGCTGACCATCACCTGCGGCGCCAGCGTGGGCGCGCTGCATGCCGCCAACCTGCTGTTCAAGCGGCCGGATTTGATCGACGGCATGATCGCGATGAGCGGGGTTTACGATCTCAAATACTACACCAAGGGCTATTACGACGACAACTGCTACTTCAACAGTCCGATGGACTACCTGCCCAGCCTCAGTGACGACCGCTATCTCTCCCTGCTGCGCGCCAAGCATCATATCTACATTCTCACCGGCCAGGGCCCGTATGAAGCGCCCGACCGCTCGCGTGATCTCGCCGCGGTGCTGGCGGCCAAGGGCATTCCGCATTTCCTCGATGTGTGGGGACATGACATGAGCCATGACTGGCCGACTTGGCGGCGCATGCTGCCGCATTATCTCGGCACGCGGTTTTGATTTCTTCGAAGTTGAATCGCTGCAAACAGCGAAGATTCTCCAACCGCTATCGCTTTTTTGAATGCGTGTGCAGGTTCGCAGTCCAGCCCTCTTGTGGGGCACTGTTGCACCCGCGAATCCATTGGATTCAACAGCCGCCCACAAGAGGCGGAGACTACAAACCTTTTCATTCAGCTAAAAACGGCTGTAATTAGACGGTTATCTCAGTGCCCTGCCCGGTACAACCCGGGGTTCCCGCCTGCCGCCTAAACCAAAATCGCCATTGCTTTTCTTTTGTTTCCTGCTATCTTGTGCTCACAATCTCCTGCAGCAGGAACCTTCTCCGTTTCCCCCCAGACGGTCAAGGTTCAACCTGGTCGCTGCAGGAGTTTCTTTTTGAAGGCAGCCATGCCACCCACCGCCCGGGCGCTCCGAGCGCCCGGGCGGTATCGACCCCAACGGCAAACCTTCCCGCCGCGACGCCCCTACGCCGGCCTTGCTTTTCGCCCCGATTCTTGCTATCAATAGCCGCACACGACTCCTGAGGCGGGCCATACCTATGAAAGACTTCTTCATCAGCTACAGCAGCGCTGACAAAGATTGGGCGGAATGGATTGCCTGGCAGTTGGAAGAGGCACACTACGCGATCGTGATCCAGGCGTGGGACTTTCGTCCCGGCTCCAACTTCGTGCTCGAAATGCAGAAGGCCGCGACCGAAGCGCAGCGCACCATTGCCGTGCTCTCCCAGAATTACGTCAATGCCCTGTTCACCCAGCCGGAATGGGCCGCGGCCTTCGGGCAGGATCCCACCAGCAAAGACGGCCGGCTCCTGCCCGTGCGCATCGCGCCGTTCAAAACCGAGGGCATGCTGCGGCCGATCGTCTACATTGATTTGGTCGACTGCGATGAAGCGCAGGCGAAGGAAGCACTGCTCAAAGGGGTTTCGTTTCAGCGCGCCAAGCCCGCGATCGCGCCCGGCTTTCCCGGCGCTGCGGCACGCGCAATCACCACCGCCCCGCAATTCCCCGGCCCTGGGCGCAACGCCCTCAAGGGCCTGCGGCCGTTTGCCTTCGAAGATGCCGCGTTGTTTCAGCGTTTGCAGCGCCAAGCCGAACTGCAAACCTGCTTCGCCGCCCTCACCGATGCGGAATTCCGGCTGGGCATTCTTTTCGGCGAATCGGGCTGCGGCAAAACCTCGTTCGTGCAAGCCGGCCTCTGGCCCATGCTGCAAACCAGCGCCTCCTTTCTTCCAGTCTATGTCAAATTCAGCGAGCTTGATCCGCTGCTGAGCTTGCGCCAGGCCCTCAAGGCGCAGGCGCAGTGCGCCTTGCCCCGTGCCGACACCGCCGAGTTCTGGCAGTTGTGCGAGCAGGCGGGACACACCGCGGGCAAGACCCTGGTTTTCTTCTTCGATCAATTCGAGCAGTTCTTCGTGCATTTTCCCCGGGAAGAGCAGCGCCAGCCTTTCATTGCCGCGCTGGCGGAATGGTATCGCCGCCCTGGCTTGCCCGCCAAGATTCTGCTCTGCCTGCGCAAAGACTACTACGGCCATCATTGCGAATTGCAGCAGGCGCTGCAGTACACCCTGGGGCCGCAGGAAAGCATTGAATTGAAGAAGTTCAAGCCCAACCAGGCCGCGGCAATCTTTCACGTCATTGCGGAGACTGCCGGCTTGCGCTGCGACCGCGCTTTCGTCGAGGAGATGACGGCGCGCGAGCTGGCCGGCAAAGAGGACGGCCGGATTTCGCCGGTCGATATCCAAATTCTGGCGTGGATGGTTTCAGCGCAGGAAGACCAGTCCGGCTTCAACCGGGCCGCTTTTCGCAAGCTGGGTGGGGTCGAAGGCTTGCTGGAAAACTACCTCAACCTTGTGCTGCAAACGCTGGCCAGCAAGGCCGAGCGCGAAGCCGGCCTCAAAATCATGCTGGCGCTGGTGGATTTGGAAAACAACGTGCGCGCCGGCGTGCTCTCCCCGGAACAAATCGCCGAAAAGCTCGGGGCCGAAGCAGGCCCTGCAACCAGAGACAAGCTCCTAGTCTGGCTGGCGAGCGGCAAAGTGCGTTTGCTCACGCCGGTGGAGCGGGAGGGCGTGTTGGGCTATGAGCTGGCGCATGAACGCTTGATTCAACCGTTGCGGCGGCTCACCAACAAACAACTGACCGAGGTGGAACAGGCCAATCGGTTGTTGGAACGCCGCGCCAACGAATGGTTGGGCAATGACCGCGCTGCGCGCTACTTGTTGACCGGCGGCGAGCTGCGCCAGATCAACCGGCAGCGGCCTTACCTGGTGTGGGGCAAACAGGCGGATTTGAAGCAGGAATTGTTGAAACGGAGCACGCACAAGTGGAAGCAGCAGGCCGGAGTGGCGCTTTTTGGCTTGGTGCTGCTGGTGTTGCTGGCTGTGGGCTGGTCAAAGCTGGAGAAGATGCGCGAGCAGCGCCAACTGGCTGAGCGGCGCGACCAGCTTGCGAGGCTATTGAATAGCACTGATATTTCACCGCAAAAACGCGCGGCGCAAGCGCATGAGCTTACCAGGAATTCTGGCGACCCACGGGTGGAAGTGACAACCCTGGAACACATGCAGTTTTGCTATGTGCCGCCAGGCCCGTTTTGGATGGGCAGTGACAGTTCCGATTCTTCTTCCTCGAAATACGAGCGGCCGCTGCATTTGAATGACAAACTCGACTACGGCTATTGGATTTCGCGCTTCCCGATCACCGTGGCGCAGTTCAAGGCTTTTGCCGTCGATTCCGGGCAGAAGATAAGCAGTCTCCAATTTCGTGCTGATCCTGACAACTATCCCGTGCGTTACGTCACTTGGCATGATGCCATGTCCTTCTGCCAATGGCTAACACAAAAATGGCGCAGGGAAAACCGCTTGCCGGAAAATTGGCGGGTAACTCTGCCCTCGGAGGCCGAGTGGGAAAAGGCGGCCCGCGGTGGTGTGGAAATACTCGGTGAGATCAAGATCATGGAAATCGCTCAGATCGATTTCACCTCGAACCTCACAGTTTCACTCCAGCAGAATCCCCTGCCCCGCCGCCGCTATCCATGGGGTGATCAGCCGGATTCAAGCTTGGCAAATTATCACTTCACCGGGATTAGTATGCCCAGTGTGGTTGGCTGTTTTCCGGGCGGAAAATCACCCTACGGCTGCGAAGAGCTGGCCGGAAATCTGTGGGAATGGACACGGAGTTTGTGGGGAAATGATTGGGATGAGCCTGCCTTCAAATATCCGTATGATCCGGCTGATGGACGTGAGAACATAGATGCACCACAAGATATCGCCCGCGTGTTGCGGGGCGGCGCGTTCCTCCTCAATCGGAGGATCGTGCGGTGCGCCTATCGCCTCAGGTACTATCCCGTCTCCAGGAACATCGGCGTCGGGTTTCGTGTGGTTGTGTCCCCATTACTCTGAACTCTGAATCTCTGGACTCTGGAACTCTGAGTTGTTGTTGTTGCTGTTGTTTTTGCTTTTACAGAGCGAGCGCGAGCGAGCGGCCTCAAAAATTTTTTGAAATTTTGCTCCTGTACCGCCCGGGCGCTGCGAGCGCCCGGGCGGTAACGCGGTAAAGACCCCAGCCGAACGAGCCGGAACCAAAGAAGGCAAAAGCAACCGCAAAGCCGCGCAAAGAATGGATTCGAGTTTTGTCTTTCATGATTGCCGGCAAAAAACGATTGGGCGATCTTTGCGGCTTTGCGTCTCTGCGTGATTTCTTTCGCCCAAAATGGAAAAGGTCGGAGATTTCCAGAATTGCTGCAAAACCAGCATCAATACGGGTCGAGAAAGCAGCCACCGAACAAATCTTTGCCTTTCTTGCAACGAGTTTACGCTTTAGTGACCAAGGAAGAACCGTCCCGCCGGCATGTCTCTCCTCAAATGTCATCCAGAAAGGATCTGGTGAAGCCTCAGGCACAGCGCCAAGTCATGCTCTCCTCCTCCCGAGCGGCCGTTGCACTGCACGCGCTCACGCGATATGGCGGCGCTGTAACTTTTTCACGAGACTTTTTCGCTTGACAATCAAAGCCATTTTTATATATTATTCGCCGCGATTGCAGCAAGTATTGAGCGGACAAAATCTTAGCACCACAGCAAGAACCGCAGCCTGATTTGAGGCAATGTGAAGCAGTTTTCCGGTTGCAAACCCTAAGACGGAGGTGTAAGGCTCATGAGAAAATCGCTCAAGTCGTACCTGACGAAGGGCATGCTCGTCGCTACACTATCCTTCTCGCTCGGCATGGTGGCGTGTACGAAACACCCGAACGAGAAACAACTGCAGGCCCTGGAAGAGCAGAAGAAGGCCACGCTGGCAGCCGAAGAACTGCTGGCGCAGAAGCGCAAAGAACGTGACGATCTGCAACGACAGGTTGAGCAGAAGAAGGCCGATCTGGCCAAGGCTCAACAGGAAAAGTCCACCGTGTCCGCCCGCCTCAGCCAGATGCCCAACTGAGCCGGCCGGCCGATCACCCGCAAATGAGATCACGAATCATGCGACTGACCAACCCAACCCTGAGGAGGGGAATGATGAAAGCTTTCTCAAAGATATTGCTTGTCCTCTCTTTCGGCCTTCTGCTCACAGCGCTCACCGGGCCGGTGGTTGCCCAGGAAAAGATGACGATGGATGAGTATCGCCAGCAACTGGCGGACTGGCAGAAGCGCGAAGCCGATGCCAAGGCCGAAATTCCCAAAGTTGAAGCGGAAATCACCGCCCTGAAAGCGGAACTGGCCGCGCTCGACGAACAGCTCAACAAAGAGTGGGATGACATCTACGCCATGGTCGGCACCGACCGCGCCGGCGTGGAAGCCTACCGCAACGAACTGAAGAGCCTGGAAGCCGAAGTCGACGGCTTGATGGCGCTCTCCCCCGAAGAGCTGTTCAAGCGCCGCGCCGAGCTTGACGCCCTGCAAGCCCGGCTCGATGAAATGAAGAAAAGCAAGATCGGCCAACTCTCCGAGATGCAGGACACCATCGCGCGCATCGAAGGCAAGATGACGCAACTGCGCGGCCGCATGCCGAAAGCCATCTACACCGAATACAACGTCCAGCGCGGCGATTATCTCTGGAAGATCTCCGGCAAACAGGACATCTACGGCGACCCCTATCAGTGGATGCGCATCTACTCCTACAACCGCGACCAGATCAAGGATCCCGACCTGATCTATCCGCAGCAAATCTTCAAGATTCAGCGCGAAGTCGGACCCGATGAATATCTGGTGGCCAAGGGCGATTTCCTCGGCAAGATCGCCAAGGGCATGGGCGACCCCGCGATGTGGCGCCGCCTCTATGAAGCCAACAAGAACATCATCGGCGATGATCCCAGCAAGCTCTATCCCTATACGGTTTTGCGTATTCCGCGCTAAATTGCCCATTTGGTTGTGAGGACAAGCAGGTTGTGAGTTTGCCGCGCGCAGCTCGTGACCTGCTTTTTCTTTTTTGTGTGATGCCATTCCCAGCGAGGATGCCAAATTGGAGCCGACGAGTCTCGAACAGAGAATTTCCATTCGCGGCGTCGACCCGCTCGAGCTGCTCGGGCAGGGCGACAGCCACCTCAAAGAAATTGCCCGCCACTTCGACGCCCGCATCACGGTGCGCGGCAGTGAAATCATCCTGCGCGGCGAAGAGAAGGAACTGAAACTGCTCGATCGCGTGTTCACCGAGCTGATCCTGATGCTCAACCGCAACGGCGAGTTGCGCGAAGCGGACGTCGAAACCGTGGTGCAGCTTGCCAAGCGCGGGGAAGCGCCTGCGCCCACGCCGGCCACCACGACCACCACCCAACCGGCCATCGTCTACACTAAAAGTGCGGCCATCAAGCCGCGCACTGCCGGCCAAAGCGAATTCTACCAGGCCACGCTGAAGAACGACATTGTCTTTGTCATCGGGCCGGCGGGCACGGGCAAGACCTACCTCGCGGTCGCCATCGCCGTGGCGCATTTGCGCGACCGCCAGGTCGATCGCATCGTGCTGGCGCGGCCGGCAGTGGAAGCGGGCGAGAGCCTGGGCTTTTTGCCGGGCGATCTGCGCGAGAAAGTCGATCCCTATCTGCGGCCGCTCTACGACGCGCTCAACGACATGATTCCCGCCGAGAAACTGCGGCGGTATCTCGAGACCGACGTGATCGAAATCGTGCCGCTCGCCTACATGCGCGGCCGCACGCTGCACAATGCCTTCGTCATTCTCGACGAGGCGCAAAACACCATGCCCTCCCAGATGAAGATGTTTCTCACCCGCCTGGGCATCAACTCCAAGGCGATCATCACCGGCGACATCACGCAAATCGACCTGCCCAGCTCGACCACTTCCGGGCTGGTGCAGATTCGGGAAATTCTCGCCGGCATCGAGGGCATCGGCTTCGTCTATTTGGATGACAAGGACGTCGTCCGGCACAAGCTCGTTCGCGAGATCATCAAGGCCTACGATCAACACCAGCGCTGAGGCCTGCGGAGTTTCCGCGTGAAAAAACCACCGACCAAGCCGTTTCTCCGAATCCGCGCCCTGCCGAAAATCCAGCTCTCCAGCATCCGGTGGTACCGGCATCGCTGGCAATTCGTGGTGATGGCGCTGTTCACCACCATCTGCGTGCTGTTGTTCCCGCAGGGCTCATCCTTCCGTTTTGCCGATTTGCGCGAGGGGGACATTTACATCGGCGAGCCGATTATTGCGCCCTTCACCTTCTCGATCAACAAAACACCGGAAGAATACGAACGCGACAAGCAGGCGGCGCGCCAGAGCGTCTATCCCATCTTCGTGCGGCGCGACAGCGTGGCGGCGGCGCAAAACGCCGCGCTCGATCGCTTTCTCAGCCAACTGGAAAACGTGCTGGCCTCAGTGGCGCCGGATTCGGTGAAATCCGTGCAAATCCGCGAGCTTTTCGATCAACGGAACAACAGCATCTCCAACGACGGCCTGCGCTTTCTGCTCACCGGCTTCACGCTGCGGCCGGGGGGCAACGGCCGGCTGTTGCATTTTGCCGCCTATCGCGAGGAGCTGGAGCGCATCCTGCGCGACTTGTACACCATCGGCATCATCAACCTCGAACGCACCGCGCTGCCCGACTATGTCACCAAGGTCGCGTTGCGCACCGGCTCCGACGAAGTCGTGGAGGAATGCGATGATCTCCATCACCAGGGCACGGTGAACAATGCGGTGCTGCAAAAGCTGCGCGAGATCGCAAACAGCACCGAACCCGCCATCAACCTCGGCTATCAAATCGTGACCTCGTTCGTCAAGCCGAATCTGTTTTTCGATCAGCTCGAAACCGAGACGCGCGTCACCGAGGCGCTGGCGCGGGTGCCGCTGGCGCGCGGCTCGGTGCTGGAGAATGAAAAGATCATCGAAAGCCATGAGAAGATCACGAAGGAACACATTCAAAAGCTGAACTCGCTGGCGAGCGCGCTGGTCGAAAGGAAAATGTCGGAGGGCACGCTCTCCCGGCTGCTGCCCATCGTCGGCAAGCTGTTCATGACCGTGCTGTCGCTGATCGTGCTGATTGTCTTTCTGCGCTACTGGCGGGTGACCATTTACGAGGACATTTCGCGGGTCATTCTGATCGCGCTGATTCTGCTGTTGGTGGTCTTTCTCGCGCATGTGGTGCGCCGCATGAGCGTGTCGGAATTTCTCATTCCCTTTGCCTTGGCGCCCATGCTGCTGACGGTTTTTTTCGATGCCCGGCTGGCGTTCGTGGGCACGACCTCGCTGGCGGTTCTGCTGGGCAGCCTGCGCGGGAATGAGTTTACCGCCACGTTTCTCTGCATCATCGTGGGTATGGCCAGCATTCTGGCGGTGCGCAAAGTGCGCTCGCGCACGTGGATTTTCAAAGCCTTTCTGTTTCTTGCGCTCGCCTACATTCTGGCGGCCTCGGCGCAGGCGTTTTTGCTCCATTCGCCGGGCGCGCGGCTGTCGGGCAACATTCTCAACGGCCTGCTGAGCGCCGCGGTCTGCCCGATTCTGACCTACGGCGTGATGATCATTTTCGAGTATCTCTTCGACATCACCACCGACGCCACCCTGCTCGAGCTTTCCGATCTCAACCGGCCGCTGTTGCGCGAGCTGGCGGTGCGCGCGCCGGGAACGTATCATCACAGCATCGTCGTCGGCACGCTTTCCGAAGCCGCGGCCGAGGCGATCGGCGCCAATTCGCTGCTGGCGCGCGTGGGCGCCTATTACCACGACATCGGCAAGCTCGACAAGCCGGAATATTTCATGGAGAATCAGAAGGGCGGCAAGAATCCCCACGACAAACTGGCGCCCACCATGAGCCGGCTGATCATCGTCAATCACGTCAAGCGCGGCATTGAAATCGCCGAAAGCAACGGCCTGCCCAGGGAGCTGCGCGATTTCATTCCGCAGCACCACGGCACGAATTTGATTTCCTACTTCTATCGCAAGGCGCAGGAACGCAACGACGAAACCGAGATTCAGGAAACCTCCTTTCGCTATCCCGGACCCAAGCCGCAGACCAAGGAAACCGGCATCGTGATGCTGGCGGATGGCGTGGAGGCGGCGGCGCGCTCGCTGCGTGATCCCTCGGTGTCGCGCATCCGCGCCATTGTCAGCCAGATCATCGCGCAGCGCTTCACGGCGAGCGAATTGGACGAATGCCCGCTGACGCTGCGCGATCTCAATCAAATCAAGGAAAGTTTCGAACGCACCCTCACCGGAATCTTCCACGGCCGGCTGCAGTATCCCGGCGGCCCGGAA
The DNA here is from genome assembly GCA_023150945.1 of bacterium. Classification (NCBI taxonomy): domain Bacteria; species bacterium. The sequence continues at coordinate 206,924 of JAKLJX010000002.1, forward strand.
AAATCCACCGAAACGGAGCGCAATGAAGCCACGGAAAAGCCGGCCGGCCGTAGCGCGGAAACCGGCACCTCGGCGGGCGAGCAGGAAAACGGCAGCGAATGGCCGTTTGAAGCTGAAGGCAGTCCACCGGTCCGCGAAAAACCCCGTCGCCATTAAGCCGGGCTTGGCGGGGCTGCTGGAAAAAATCTGGCAGGCACACGGCGCCAATGCCGCCGAGGTCGAGGTGCAGTTTGTCGCGGAGGCCATGATCTGCAGCCTGCACGAACAGTTCCTGCAGGATCCGTCGCCGACCGACATCATCACGTTTGATTTGGGCGTCACCCCCGACCACCGCCGGCTGGCGCTGTTGTGCATTTGCCCGGCCGTGGCGGCACGGCACGCGCGCCGTTTTCACACCACGCTGCGCCGTGAGATTCACCGCTTGATCGTGCACGGCATTCTGCATCTGCTCGGTTACGATGATCACGATCCCGGCCGGCGCCGCCGCATGCGCTACCGCGAACGGGCCATACTGAAACAGTTGGCAGTTTGAGCGGCCGCGCCTGCGCGCAAGAGCGGCACAACGTGCGACGGGCAGGGCGGCCCGGTCCCGTTGGTGGGGGCTTTCGCGCTTGACTAATTAGAGGAATTTTCCTACCATTCCCGGCCTTGAAGAACAGGCAGCCGCCAGAATTCCAGCTTTGCTGCCTTACCGAACTTTACACTACTGCGAAGGCCGTCCAACCTCGATCAGATTCCCGCAGGGCGATCACTTCCTTCAGGCAACCGCTTGCACACCAAGCAGAGTGGAGAGCTGCACATGAATCAACTGCGTCGCGACCCGATTACCGGCATCTGGACTATTGTCATTCAAGATGGCGTGACCGTGGCGGATTTGAAGCCGGATGTGCAGGCGGTGCGCAACATCGCCGGCGAATCCTGCTCGTATTGCCAGGGCCGCGAACACGAAACGCCGGCAGAGATCTTCGCCGTCCGGCCGCCCGGCTCCAACCGCAACGAACCCGGCTGGCGCGTGCGGGTCGTGCCCGAGAAAATGCCGGTGCTGCAGATTCACGGCGATCTCAACAATCGCGGCCTGGGCCTGTACGACATGTTCGACGGCATCGGCGCGCACGAAGTCATCATCGAAACCCCGGAACACAACCAGCGCCTGGTGGATTTGTCCGAAAGCGCGGCCACCGAGGTGTTGAACACTTACCGGGATCGCATTGTGGATCTCAAGAAAGACGCGCGCTTTCGCTACGTGCTGGTGCACAAGAGTCTGCGCAGCGGCAATGATCCGCACTTGCGCCATGCCCACAGCAACATTCTGGCGACGCCCATCACGCCGCAGCGCGTGCGCGAGGAATTCACCAACGCGCAGCAGTTCTTCAATCTCAAAGACCGCTGCCTGTTCTGCGATGTCATTCGTCAGGAGCTGGATGACAACCAGCGGCTGCTGGCCGAGAGCAGCGATTTCATCGCGCTGTGCCCCTTTGCCAGCCGCGCCCCCTTCGAAACCTGGATTCTGCCGCGGCGCCATGAGACTTTTTTCGAAGAACAGAGCAAGATGCCCGGCCTGGCCAAAATCCTGCTGGCGGTACTCGGGCAAATGCGCAATCTGCTCGGTGATCCCAATTACGTGATGGAGATTCATTCCGGTCCGAATCTGAATGCCGGCAAACAGCGGGGCTACTGGAAAACGGTGGAGCGCGATTTTCATTGGCACCTGGAAATCACGCCGCGCTTGCGCAGCTATACCTCATTTGAAATGGGGTTCGGTTTTCCCGTCAATCCCATGCCGCCGGAGAAGGCGGCGGAAATCATGCGCCTCACTGCTGCGGTCTGAACGCAGCAGCGGCGCCGACCCGCTCACGGCAGGCTTGCGCCATGCGCCTTTCGCCCTCTCATATGCGCCGGCAGGCGGCACCGGCAGCCACGCTCGCGCTATTGCTGGCCACGGCCGCGGCCGCCCAGCCTCTCACCCAGGCAGCCTTGCCACCCTTTTCCCGCCAATCATTCATCAGCAACCATGCAAGCCTTTTCTCTGCCAACCAGCTCACGGCAGCTCTGCCGCTCGAACCGGCCGTGCGATTTTCCCTGGCAAATTTCAGCCGCATCGACAGTACGCGCCCGCAGGCGCACGCGCTGCCGCCCTTCCCGCCGCCACGGTCCGTCTCGCGGCAACGGCTGTTGCTCGCCGGCGGGGCATTGGTGACGGCGAACTGGATTCTCTATCATCAACTCAATGAGGCCTGGTGGCAAGAGAAGCGCAGCGGATTTCATTTCTACCAAGGCTACCGCCGCACGCACGGCGCGTATGATTTGGGCTGGCACGACAGCTACTACTATCATCTCGACAAGGCCAGCCATGTACTCGCCGGGCTGTTCATGACGGAGTCTCTCTTTGAAATCAACCGTTGGGTGGGATTCTCCGCAACCGGGGCGGAGCGCGTGAGCGCGATCGTGGCAACGGCACTCTTGCTCGAAGTTGAAATCTACGACGGCTTCTTTGAAGAATGGGGATTCAGTCTGGGCGATTTTCTCGCCAATGAATTGGGCGTGTTGTGGGCCACGGCGCAACGGCGCTCGCCCGGCCTGCGCGCGGTTCGCCTCAAGATCAGTTACGATCCGCGCGCGCCCATCGCAGAGGATTCCTGGATCAAGAGCTACAATGCCATGACGTTCTGGCTGAGTTTTCCGGTGCGCCAATGGCTGCCCTCCGCGGCGCAGCGCGTGTGGCCGGCCTGGCTCAATCTCGCAGCCGGCTATGGCACCGACCGCTTGCGCCACGGCCGTCTGGAAGCTTATCTGGCGCTTGATCTCAACGGCGCGGCGCTGCTCAAATCACGCAGTCCCTACACCCTGCCGCTGCGGCTGCTGTTGACTTACGTCCATCTGCCCCTGCCGGCGCTGCAATTCAAACCGGCGTTGCGCTTCTTACCGATGCAATTCTGATGCGGAGCTTGTGATGCCCCTGCTGCAAAGTCCGATGGCCATCTTTGCCGTGTGCGCCGGCCTGTGCGCGCTGGTCTTTTGGATCAGCGCGCAACCGTGGGCGCGCCGCTTCTTCAGCATCGTGCCTTCGATTCTGTTCGTCTACTATTTGCCGACGCTGGCCACCACCTTCGGCGTCATTCCAGCGGTCTCGCCGGTGTATGATTGGATGCGTGATTATCTGCTGCCCTTCAGCCTGTTCATCTTGATGGTGACCGCTGACTTGCCGGCCATCATCAAAGTCGGCCCGAAAGCGCTGGCCATGATGCTGTTTGGCACAGCGGGCGTAATCCTCGGCGGCGTGGCGGCGTATGCCATTTTCGAAAAATGGCTGCCGCCCGAGGCGTGGAAAGGCATGGCCGCGCTCTCCGGCAGTTGGATCGGCGGCAGCGGCAATTTCGCGGCAATCAAGGAAGCGGTGGCCGCGCCCGACAGCATCATCGGCCCCATCATCGTGGTCGACACCGCCGTGGCGTACAGTTGGATGGGCGTGCTGCTGTTTCTCGCGAACTATCAAAAGCCGCTCGACCGGCTGCTGGGCGGCAGTTCGGAAGTATTGCAGGATCTCAACCGCCGCATGAAGGATTATCAAGAAAGCCAGCAGCGCCCCCTTGCCGTCTCCGATCTTTTCCTGATCATCGCGCTCGGCTTTGGTGGCGCCGTCATCAGCCAAAGTCTCGCGGGCAAACTCTACGGTCTGACACACGCGGCGTTGCAGCAAAACCTGCCGCTGGTCGACTCGATTTTCACTGAATTCACGTGGTTGATCATCGTCATTTCCACTGCCGGCATTCTGCTTTCGTTTACGCCGCTGCGCCGCCTCGAGGCTGCCGGCGCCTCCAAGGTGGGTTATGTTGCCCTTTTCCTTTTTCTCACTTCAATCGGGGCGAAAGCCAATCTTGCGGGTTTGCTGGCCGCGCCGGTGCTGCTGCTCGCCGGCGTGGTGTGGATTTGCTTTCACATTCTTTTCCTGTTTGCCGGCGCGCGCTTGATCAAAGCGCCGATGTTTTTGGTGGCGATTGGCAGCCAGGCCAATATCGGCGGGCCGGCCAGCGCTCCCATCGTTGCCGCTGCCTACTACGAAGCCATGGCGCCGGTGGGCGTGCTCATGGGGGTGCTCGGTTATCTGTTGGGGAATTACGGCGGGTTGTTGTGCGCTTTGCTGCTGCGCATGCTGGCGGGATGAGAGATAATGCCTCAGTTACCAGCGGTGTCAGATCGATCAGCAACGGTTGCACCGTTGCTTTTGGCGCCTGAAACCGGGCGTCGTTATGCCACGGCACAGCCGTGGCGACACCCACCAATAACGGAGGCACTACGATGAGATTTGGGCAAGAAAAATCACGCAGCCGCGTCAGCGGCCGGCGCGAGGCATCGGGCCAAATTGAACCGGCTGACTGCACCGCACCGGCCGTCACGCCTCACTGCAGTAACAGAAGTTTTTGCGAAGCCACCCAATTCCCCGCGATGATTTTGCAGAAATACACGCCGGTGGACACGGCATTGCCGCCCTCATCGCGGCCGTTCCAGCGCACGCGATGGAGGCCGGCCGGCAGCTTGCCGGCAAGCAGATGCTGCACGCGCCGCCCGCTGATATCGTAAACCGCGAGCTCGACCGCGCTGGCCGCCGGCAGTTGAAAGGCAATCGTGGTGGCGGGATTGAAAGGATTGGGGTAATTGGGCAGCAGGGCAAACGCCGCCGGTGGTCGTCCGGCGGTTGCAAAATCCGCCACGGCTGTGGGTGTGAGCGCCGCGAGAAAATCGACTTTGCCGTAGCCCCACTTCTGATTGGGCACCGGGCCAGTAAACGCGTCGCGCCGCGCGCTGGCGGTCAGAGCGTTGCGAATGTGCAGCGCGTCACGGTTGGGATTCTTTTCCAGCAGCAACGCGATTCCTCCCGCGACCAGCGGGGCAGCGAAGCTGGTGCCGCGTCCCACGGCATGACGATTATCCCGCAAGGTGAAGGCATTCGGAAACGAGGCGGTTCCCTTCCAAATGCTGAAGGGGCTGTTGGGCGAAGCCTCGGCGGAGAGCGTCGAGGCAATCATCTGGCCGGGCGCACTGATTTCCGGTTTGGTGCGGCCGTCGCGCGTCGGCCCGCTGCCGGAAAAGGAGCCGGCGGCGCCGAGCACGACACCGGGACTCTGCAGCGAGTTGTTGTCCAAATCCACCCAGGTGCGCTTGGTGTTCCACGCGCCCACGGTGATCACATTCTTCGCGGTCGCCGGAATCGTCACCGTGCGCGTGGTATCGAGATTCGAGGTCAGCGCCGCGCCCATGCTGGAACCGACCAGCCAGAGATCATACCGGCTGACGTTGCCGGTGATGGTCAGCTTCCACGTGCCCACCGCCGGCAAATTGCTGCTGAAATCGAAAACCTGAATCAAGACTTCCTTGTCGTTGTTGAGCGGATTGGCGCCGGTGGAGGCATTGTCGATGATGACGGCGCCGTTCGGCGTGTCTTGCGCGAAACGCACGCCGCTGTTGGCGGTGTATTGCGCGTTGTTCGGCGCGGTCAAGCGAAAGGAGAGCGTGGCGTTGCCCGGATACCAGGCATTCATTTCGAGATAGTCGTTTTGCGTGCCGCTGCTGGCGGCAAACGCGGGCACGTTGAAATTCACCGTGACGGAATTGCTGACCGCGCCGCCGGCATGAATGTCGTTGTCGCCGTCATTGCCGGCCGCGACCACGATCACTTTGCCGGGTTTGCCCGCGCCCACCAGCTCATCGATCGCCTGCTCCTGCAAACTGCTGCCGTCGTGCGCGCCGCTGTGGCCGCCAAAACTCAAGTTGACGACATAGGGCTTGCCCAACCGGCCGGCCACGCTGTCGATGAAGCTCAGGCCGCGCACGGCATCCGCATCGGAAATATTGCCACTGTCGCCGTTCTTTGATTTGACGAAAATGATATCCGCTTCCGGCGCCATGCCGGCAAAGGTTCCCGCCGGAATGTTGGCGCCGGTGGCGAGGCCGTTGCCGGCCGCACTGCCGGTCACATGCGAGCCATGGCCATTACGGTCAGTGGTGGTAAGCGCGACGCCGCCGCTGAGCGCCGCGTTGATCTCTGCTTCGGTATAGACCATGCCGCCCTGGCTGAGATCGAGCAGATATTTGATGCGGGTTTGGCCGCCGGCTTTGCGAAAATCACCGTGGCGCCAATCAATGCCGGAATCGATCACGCCGACGATCACGCCCTTGCCGGTGAGATTGAATTGCTGCGCGGCGGCTTTGCCTCCTGCTTCCACCACTCCGGTGTCATTGCTGAAGCGCAGCAAGCGCGCCGCTTCCAGGTAAACGACGTTGGGCAGTCCGGCAATCGCCTCCAACTGCGCCACCGGCGCCTCGAGTACGGCGATTTCGCCGATCATCGCCAGCACGCGGGCGCCGCGGGCGGCCAGTTCGCTGCGCGTGCCGCGAGTCTTGACCAGCACGGTGGCGAACTCGCCTGCTGTGGTGGCGTGCAGGCCGCCCGCCTGAGCCAACAGTCCCTTTTGCAGCTCCGGTTGCTGTAACAGCAGCCGCAGCCGTGGATCGAGTTTGGCGGCAACCGGCTCGGGTAATTCCCCCGCAAACAGCGGAACCAGCGTGAGCATGAAGCAGGCGGCAATGAAGAGCCGCAGGCGAAATCTGCGCATTGGTCGAATCTCCTTGGCGAAAGTTAATGCACCGCGTCCTGCTGAAAGCGATAGTCTTTTGACGGTTCGAGGTAACTGACGAAATCGAGTTCGGCAACCGGCAGCAAGGCGGAAGCGGGCAGCGTGGCGGTGGCCACGGTGCCGGTGTGAGCGAGCAGCTTCACGCCCTGCTCCTGCAGTTGGGCCTGCTGCGCCGGCGTCAGCGGCTGCTTGAATTTGATCAACACGGCGACTTCCGCGGCGTTTGCCGCCGCCGGCTCCGGCAGCCGGCTGCGCAGCCGGGGATCCAGTTTCGCGGCGGCGCCGGCTTCGCTGCGCGGACCGCGCGGCGAGCAAGACAGGATGAGAAACGGCGCAGCGATCAGCAGCAGCACGAACAGGCGTCGCATGATTCTACTCCCTTGCTTCGAGAAACGGTGAGCAAGCCCGCGCCGCAGCGCTTCCGGCCGGCGCGCTGAAAATTCGGTGGCCGATGGTGCGGAGATTTCCTATTTTTTGCAAGACGATTTTCCGAGGGCACGTGAAGAGCATAAACCAGACCGCCGGTAATTCTCAACCAAAGCCGCAACTTTCCCGCGGCCAGCGCGTGACGTTTTGGCTCGCGACGCGCTGCGGCTGGCTGGCGCTGCTGCTGATTGGTCACTGGACGCGCATTCGTCTGGTGGGCCGCGAACACTGCGAGCGGCTGCGGGCCGGCGGCAGACCATATCTCATTTGCACCTGGCACGGCAAGATCCTCATCCCCATCTTCGTTCACCGTAATGAAAATATCTGCGGCATGGTCAGTGAGCACCGCGACGGCGAGATGATCGCGCAGACGCTGCATCGCATCGGCTATACCACGGTGCGCGGTTCCAGCACGCGCGGCGGCAGCCGCGCGATGATCGCGATGATTCGCGCGCTGCGCGCGGGCGGTGCCGGCGCAATCATGCCGGACGGCCCGAAAGGCCCACGGCATCAATTCAAAGCCGGCGCCATTGCCATCGCGCAAAAAGCCGGCGCAGATTTGCTGCCGTTGACTTTTGCGAGCTCCTCCTGCTGGCGGCTGCAAAGCTGGGATCAATTCATCATTCCCAAACCGTTCAGCCGCGCCATTGCCCTCTACGGCGAGCCGGTGGCCGTCGAGGCCTCCGCCGATGCCGCACAACTCGAGAGATTGCGGCAACAGATGGAGCAACGCATGCTCGCACTGGAGGCCGAGGCCGAAGCGCATTTCTCGCAACTCGTCTGCGATTCAAATCGCAGTCGCCCAGCGCAAGTCGGCTGAAGCCGGCTCTCACCCAGTGGGCAGTCAGTCGCCCTCAGAAGATTTCGGCCTTGCGCCTGAGAATTGCTTCTCAAGCAAGGAGGGCGAGAACAGATGTAAAATTCCGGTTCCCTTTGGCGCGATGACAAAGATCCATTACCCCGCACTCCTGCCGCTTTCCTGGCTGTATCGCGGCCTGGTTCAACTGCGTAACTGCGGTTACGAGAAAGGCATTCTACCCGTGCAGAAGCTGCCGGCGCGTGTGCTGAGCGTGGGCAACCTGTCAGTGGGCGGCACCGGCAAAACGCCGCTCACGATTTTTCTGGCGAATGCTCTGCAGCAGGAAGGCTGGCACACCGCGATCGTGGCGCGCGGCTACCGGCGCGCCGGCCACGGCACCTGCATTGTCAGTGACGGTCGCGGCCTGCGCGCTGACCTGCACGCCAGCGGTGATGAGCCGCAGTTGCTCGCGGCCGCTTGTGCCGGCACCCCCGTGATTGTGGATGAAAGCAAAACGCGCGCAGCACAAGTCGCGGTGGCGCAGTTTCAGCCGCAGGTGATCTTGATTGACGACGGTTTTCAGCATCGCCGTTTGCACCGTGATCTCGAGATTGTGCTGGCGCCGGCTGAGCTGTTGCGCGGCGCCGCCTGGCTGTTGCCGGCCGGGCCCTTGCGCGAGCCGCTGGGCAATCTGCGGCGGGCGCAACTGCTGCTGCTCACCGGGCTGTCGGCTCTTGCCGCTGCGGCGCAGGAAGCATTGCACAAGCATTGCGCCGATCACTTCGGCGTCAAAACTTTCGCGCTGGAGTTTCAGCCACGCGGCCTGCATCCGCTGATCGGCGGTGAAGCTCTGCCGGCCGCCGCAGCCGCCGACCGCCGCGCGGTGCTGGTGAGTGGCATTGCAAATCCCGCGCGCTTTGTGGAGATGCTGCGCGGCCTCGGCATCCAGCCTGTGGAGATTTTGAATTTTTCAGATCACTACAACTATCGCGCCAGCGACGCGCAACGCCTTGTCGACCTGATGGTGCGATCGCGCAGTGATCTTCTGATCACAACCGGCAAAGACGCGGTCAAGCTGCGGCAATTCGATTGCCTGCGCCGGCTGCCGGCTTACGCTCTCGAAATTCAAGCCATGCCAGCGCCGGATTTTTTGCCGGCGGTGAAACAAGTGCTCGGCGCTGCAGAATGACTGCGCAGCCGCACGAAAGTTGAAAAAATGCCAGTCTGGCAGCGCGAGAAAAGCCTTGCGATTCACTGGCCGGTTTTGTATTTTCATGGCCGCAAATCAAGGGAAAAATGGTTTTTAGCCGCGGATGAGCCTTACCTCTCCCATGACGCACACGCCGCCACACTTTCGCCATTTTGAATCTTCTCATCGCATCATCCCTCAGCATTTGATTCAAATAAAGTGACAGCCATGACAGAAGAGAGTACCATCGGCCGGAGGGCCAGGAAATATTCGATTTTGGTGGTCGACGATGATCGCAACATTTGCAAGATGATCGAAATCAACTTGCGCAAGGAAAAGGAATATATCGTCGACACGGCGAACAGCGGGGAAGCCTGTTTGAAGATGATCCGGGAAAACATTCCGGATCTGATTCTGCTCGACATTCAAATGCCCGGGATCGATGGCATCGAAACCCTCACGCGCATTCGCAATGAAGAGCCGCGCATCCCGGTGGTAATGATGTCGGCACACGGCACCATCGAAAAAGCGGTGAAGTCGATGAAGCTGGGCGCCTATGATTTCATTCAAAAGCCGTTTCCCAGCGACCGCTTGTTGGTGACGGTGCGCAACGCCCTCACCACCAGCTCACTCAAGCAAGAGATCGATTCGCTGCGCTCGGAGCTGAAGGATCGCTTTCAGTTCAAGAATATCATCGGCCAGTCCGGCGTCATGCAGGAAGTTTTCCGGGCGCTGGAGAAGGTGGTCAACAGCAATGTCACGGTGTTGATTCAAGGCGAGAGCGGCACCGGCAAGGAGTTGATTGCGCGCGCGATTCACTACCACAACCCGCAGCGCTGCAACAAGCCGTTTGTCGCAGTGAATTGCTCGGCGCTGCCGGAGTCGCTGCTGGAGAGCGAATTGTTCGGCCACGAGAAGGGTGCATTCACCGGCGCCACCGGCAAGCGCATCGGCAAATTCGAAGTGGCCAGCGGCGGCAGTATTTTCCTCGATGAGATCGGCTTGATGACGCCCGCGACCCAGGCGAAGATGCTGCGCATCCTGCAGGAGCGCGAATTCGAACGCGTCGGCGGCAACGAGCTGGTAAAGGTGGATGTGCGCGTGATCTCGGCGACCAACCGCGATCTCGAAGAGGCCGTGCGCGAAAGTGAATTCCGCGAAGACTTGTTTTACCGCATCTCGGTCTTTCCCATCAAGCTGCCGCCGCTGCGCGAGCGCCGCGAAGACATTCCGCTGCTGGCGGCGCATTTCATCGACAAGTTCGCGCGCCAGGAGAACAAGGAAGTGGAGGGCATCGCGCCGGATGCGCTGGAGCTGCTGATGGCCTACAACTGGCCCGGCAACGTGCGCGAGCTGGAAAATGCCATCGAGCGCGCGGTGGTGCTCGCCTCCACCCGGGAAATCACTCCCAAAGATCTGCCGAACACCGTGCGCGCGATCGGCGAAAAGCGCATCTACGAATCCGACAACACCCTGTCGAGCTGGATCGAGAAACTGGAGGAAGAAGCGCTGCGCAACGCGCTGCTGGAAAACGGCGGGAATATTTCACAGACCGCGAAGAAGCTCGGCATCGGCCGTGCCACCATTTACCGCAAAGCCAAGAAATACGGCCTGCCGATGGTCAAATAGCCGCACCGGCATTCACGCCGCTCGCAGAAAGGGCATCCACCCTGCCGCTGTCAGGTGGGATGCCCTTTTTGTTTCGATGCCGGGCGTGCAGCATGAACACCAGCGCCGCCAATCCCACCGGCAGGGTGAAGGTCAACACCCGCCAGGCGGCGGAGAGCACGCCCACAAAGTTCTCCGGCAACACCTCGCGATAAAGCAGCAAGAAGCCGAACTCGGCGCCGCCGACCGCGCCCGGCGAGGGCACGAAATTCATCACCATGAAGAGCAGCCATTGCGAGACAATCACCTGCAGCGCGTCGAGGTTTTGGCGTAAGCCTTCCAACAAAACGACCAGCAGGCTGCAACGGCATGCCCAATGCACCCCCGCCAATCCCACGGTCACAAAGAAGCGCCAGCCGCCGTGCGTGATCACCTGCCGCAAAGTCTGCATGCCGACGTGTGCTTGCTGCCGGCAGGTCCGCCACCATTCTGCCACTCTGTTTTTGTGCCGCAGCGGCAAACTGCGCCAAACCAGTCTGGCCGCCGCCGATCCGGCTGCCGCCGCGAGCAGCACCGTGAGCAGAATGTCGCCGCCCTGCCAATCCTGCAGCGGCAGCAGATCCCACAGCGCGCCGAGGGCGAAGAACTCGCGCGCGGCCGGCGAAAGCATGAGCACCGCCGGCACACTGAGCAGAAAGAAAAAATACTCTTCCAGCGTCCCCAAAATCATCAGCGAGGCGGCAGTGCCGGCCGGCACGCCGCGCTTGACCAGCCAGCCGAGTTTGAAGTAGCCGCCGCCCACTGCCGTGGGTGTGACCGCGGACACCGCCTCCGCGGCAATGACGATGCGCAGAATCTCAGGAAAACGCGCCGGATGGCGCAAGAAGCTCATCCACACCGAGAGCCGGAGAGCGCTGAGCAGCCACGGCAAAAGCGCCATCGCCAGCAGCAGCAGCGCATGCGAAAGGGGAAAATGGCGCAAGGCCTCGAGTGCCGGCTGATCGATCGTGCAGGCCGAATAGACCGACGTGATCAGCAGACCGAGGCTGAGCACAACAATCAAACGCATGGGAAAAAACGGGCAGGGTCAGCAACCATGCACAACGGCCCATGGGCCGGGCGTGAACATCGCACGGAGGTTGTCAACGCGTTTCAGATCACAGCCAACTGGGGAACAGCCACGACCTGCTCCGGACTTCTCCGGCGCAGTTGCCGCTTGGGCCGGCCGGGCGCCGCGGAAAACGCCCGCTGGAGTTGTTGATAACACGCGCTGAGCTGCCGGCTGCGCACCAGCGAGTTGGAGGCGGCAACGCGTTCGATCCGGGTGTGCGTCAATCCCAGCCGATTCAGCGCGTGGCCGTCATTGTCATTTTCCACCAGAACCAATTGGCAGGCGCTATAGAACCAGCGGAGATAGCCGGCCTCAGCCTGATCGGCTTCCTGCGGCGAATAAGTCGCCACCAGCGGGAGTTGATGGCTGCGGGCGTAGCTCAAGCCCAGCAGGCTGAGCAGCGAAGTGTCCGCGAGATGAATCAAATCCGGGTGGAACGCCTCGAGCTGCCGGGACACGCCGTCGGACAGAGCTTGCGCCTCTTCCTGATCCGGAAAGCGCAGAGCGGAATAAGGCTGCAGGCCGATCACTTCTTCGCGCACTGCCAGCTCCGTGAACGGCGAGCCGGTGAAACAACGAAAACTGATCCTGGCATGTTGGAGGTGAGGAAACGCCCGGGTAAGGGGATGAGCCGGCGCGGTGGCTGAGAGGCTTTCGAGAAAAAAGGCAACCCGCATGAGAGCATCCTTTCTATGAGTATCGCAGAGCTGTCATCACTCTGAGGTAATCCGTCACAATCCTTTGTGAGCGTGGTAACCTGGCGGTTGTCGTGCTGGCGACCTCAGGCCGGGGCCGCAAGACGACAATGGCCTTCACTATCCCGCACTTCCCCGGCAAAATTCAAACCAATGGCGCTGAGCGACGACACGTAAAGTTGTCATAATTATGTGAATGCCAGAGGGCTGATTTTCCTGCGGCCAAAATTCTTGCCCGGCTGGTGACGGCGGTTGCCGAGTGTTCGCGGGAGGTGAGAATTACAGGAATGAAAGCCGAAGACGTAATCGCGAGCGCGTTTGGTACGCCAGGGCGTCGCTGCCGCGGCAGCGAGGGTTCCGCTTGCTTTTCGGGGAATGAAGGCCTTTATTGTGCAACTTTCGCGTGACAAATCAACCAACCGGAGACGCTTCATGAGATGGAGGTTTCGCTTCAGCAGCCAGTTCTTCTATCGCTCGTTGGATTTCGTTGAAAAAGTCGGCAATCTGCTGCCTCATCCCACGAGTTTGTTCGCGCTTTTCGCCGGTCTGGTCATCATCATCTCCGCGCTAGCCGCCGCCTTCGAGCTCTCGGCGATTCATCCCGGCACCGGCAAGACGATTGAAGCGGTGAGCCTGCTCAGCGGTGAAGGCCTGCGGCGCATCGTCACGGAGATGGTGCGCAACTTCACCAACTTCGCGCCGCTCGGCACCGTGCTGGTGGCGCTGCTGGGCATCGGCGTAGCCGAGGGTTCCGGCTTGCTGGGCGCGGCCATCCGGTTGCTGGTGCTCTCCGCGCCGCGGCGGTTGCTGACGATGGTGATTGTCTTCGCCGGCATCATGTCGAACGCCGCTTCTGAAATCGGCTACGTGTTGCTGGTGCCGTTGGGCGCCGTTATTTTTCTCGCGGTCGGCCGCCATCCGCTCGCCGGGTTGGCGGCGGCCTTTGCCGGAGTTTCGGGCGGCTACAGTGCCAATCTTCTGCTCGGCACGGTTGACCCACTGCTCGCCGGCCTGTCGCAGGAAGCGGCGCACATCATCGACCCGGCTTACCTGGTCAATCCCGCCTGCAATTACTATTTCATGGTGGTCTCCACTTTCGTGCTCACGCTGGTGTGCACTTGGGTGGCGGAGAAGATCGTTGAGCCGCGGCTGGGAACCTATACCGGCACGGAAAAGGCCATGGATCTGCAGCCGCTTTCCGCCGAAGAGAAACGCGGATTGTGGTATGCTTTCGCCACCGGGGTGGTCATCGTGTTGTTGCTGCTGTGGGCAGTGGTGCCGGAAGACGGCGTGTTGCGCGATCCCCGCAATCCGGATTTTCTGCATTCCCCCTTTCTCTCCGGCATCGTTGCCATCGTCTTTCTGACCTCGGCGGTGATGGGCATCGCTTACGGCCGCGGCGCCGGCACCGTGCGCAGCGACGCCAACGTCGTCGATGCCATGAGCAAGGCCATGGGAACGCTGGCCTCCTACATCACTCTGGTGTTTTTTGCCGCGCAATTCGTCGCCTATTTTTCGTGGACGAATCTCGGCTTGATCGTGGCGGTGAAAGGCGCGGAATTCCTCAAGGCGGTCGGCTTCGACGGCATCCCCTTGTTGCTCAGCTTCGTGCTGCTGTCCGCCGCCCTGAATATGTTCATGGGCAGCGCCTCGGCCAAATGGGCGATCATGGCGCCGGTGTTCGTGCCGATGTTCATGCTGCTAGGTTACACGCCGGAACTGACCCAGGCCGCCTATCGCATCGGCGATTCCTGCACCAACATCATCTCGCCGATGATGTCTTATTTTGCCTTGATTGTGGCATTTGTGCAGCGCTACAGCAAGGGCGCCGGCATGGGCACGGTGATCGCCACCATGGCGCCTTTCACGGTGGCATTCTTGGTGGCCTGGTCGGTTCTGCTGGTCTTGTGGTTTGCGTTGGATCTGCCGGTGGGACCGGGCGCCGGCTTGCGGCTCGCGGAGTAGCGCAGCGCGGCAGGCGTTGCCGGCCGCGCCGATCTCCGCCCGCACACAAAACGCCCGGGCTCTTACAGGTGGGAATTGGTGTCAGTCCGAAAACGTTCCAACCTCGGCTCAGCCGAGGTTTCTAAAACGACCGGTGTCGTGAAAACTCCGAGGATTGTGATACAACGGCCAAGCCGTTGCTGAAACATACTCTCAAGAATTCACGATTTCGGACGGAAACGAATTACGCCGGCGGCTGTCCCTTGATCATTTCCGTAATTGCGGTGGCCACTTCCAGCGCATGCAAGCCGTCCTCACCGGTGACCGGCGGCGGGGCCTCATGTCTGATCGCGCTGGCAAAGCTCTCCAACTCGGCGCGCAGGGCATTGCTCTCGGGCGCCTCACGCTTTTCGTAGAGGATGTGCCGCGGCCGCGCGCCCTGATCGAGCTTGCCCAGCACCAGGGGAAAGGCCTGGCCGGACACGGTTTCCTCTGGGGCAGTGAGGCGGAAGACTTCGCTAAAGCCCTGCAGGAAATCAACCGAGATGTAGGCGTCGCGTTGAAAGAGGCGCATCTTGCGCATCTTTTTTTGTGAGATGCGGCTGGCAGTGACGTTGGCCACGCAACCATTGGCAAACTGCAGCCGGGCGTTGGCAATGTCCGGCTCGTGCGAAACCACCGCCACGCCGTTGGCGTCAACGCGGGTGATGGCGCTCTGCACCAGGCTCAAAATGATGTCAATGTCGTGAATCATCAAATCGAGCACCACCGCGACGTCGGTGCCGCGCGGATCAAATGACGCCATGCGATGTGACTCGATGAAGCGCGGCGCCAGCGGAAATCCCGCCAGCGCGCGCAGCGCGCCGTTGAACCGCTCGATGTGGCCCACTTGCAGAATCAGGTTCTGCGTCTGCGCCAGGGCAATGAGCTGCCGCGCCTGCGCAATGGTGGTGGTGATGGGTTTTTCGATGAGCACGTGGCGGCCGGCTTGCAGCGCTGCCAGCGCCGTGGTGAAATGATCGCTGGTCGGCACTGCGATCGTCAATGCCGCGCAGTTTGCCAGCAATTCCGGCAGCGCGGCGAACGCGCGCGTGCCATGCTCGGCTGCCACTTGCTGGGCGCGCTCCTGCTTGACGTCAAAAACGCCCGCCAGCTCGACTCCCGCAACTTCGCGCAGGCGCGCAACGTGCAGTGCGCCCAGCCTGCCAACTCCGGCAACTCCAATGCGAATCACCGCCATATTTTCTCCCGTCAAATGGGTCATCAGATCTCGTGCAAGGTGGCACGCTTCCTGTATTGCCTGGCAATGTAGGCTAGTTCGAGTTGTGACGCAATCGCAATTTCCGGCACCCAACGCGACCGCGCCACAACCCCAAAAGAGGAGCAGGAGAAGTCAGACGTGGAACACCTCGAAGGCGCAAAGACACCGGGACGTGCTTCATGACATGACGCTTGCTCTTGCGAGCCTTCGGCCTTTGTGGTTGCAGAGCTTTCAGAATTTGGCTTCAGGCTCGAATGGGTAATCCGCCCCAAGGCCTCCGGTTCCTCTGTTTTCGCTGTGTTGCAAGCCTTTGTTCTGGTGCAGCGATTGCCTTTTCCGCGGAATCATCGGAGCCAAAAAACTTGCATCTTTGCACTGACGTCGGTATTATGCACCTGCTCTTTCGAATCGTATCTCCCCGGGCCATAACTTGCACCATTCGCCTATGATGAAAAAAACCGCTTTGCTGTTGCTTCTGCCGTTCCTCGCGCTGGCATTCCAGAGCTGCCGCAACAATCACAAAGAAATCGCTGAAGTCATCCGGCTCGAAAACCGGCGGGTGGCAGCGCGTGAATTGGTCAAGTTCGTGATGCATCCGCAGGAGGAAGTGCGCAAGCGCGCCGCGATTGCCCTGGGCCGTTCGCAGGATCCCGATGCCGTGCCCGCGCTGGTGGAGTTGTTGCGTTCGGGAAATCCGGCCGTCCGGGTGGAAGCTGCCTTTGCGCTCGGCCAACTGGCGCAGGCCAACACCGCGAGCGTGGTACTGGCCTTTCTCACCAATGAAAAAGACCTGGAAGTTCGCCTGCATCTGCTCGAAGCGCTCGGCAAGATTGCCAGCGATTCCTCCATCAGCCGCATCGATTCGACCCTGCAGCAGTTGCTGCAGGATGACATTCCCATCATGCGCGCCGAGGCAGCGCTCACCATCGGCCGGCTGGCGCACCGCCGTTTTTCGCGGCCAGGCTGGGGCGCAAAGCTGATCGCCCTGCTGACGGATGATAACGAAGAGGTGCGCTGGCGTTCCGCTTATGCGTTGTTCCGCCTCGCCGACGCCGCCACGGCACCGGCATTGGAGCAGGCGCTGCAGGATCGCAGCGGCCGCGTGCAAATGCAGGCTGCGCGCGCGCTCGGTGTCATCAATGCGCAGAAGGCCATCCCCTCGCTCAGCCGCCTCGCACACCACGACCCGGACTGGCGCGTGCGCGTGAGCGCAGCGCAGGCGCTCGGCAATCTGCTCGATCCGCAGCGCGACACCACCATGACGGCGCTGCTTCCCCTGCAGGACGCCAATCTCCACGTCCGATTGACGGCCGTACGCGCCCTCGGCACCGCCTACGAACACATTTCGCGCCGTCAAGCGCAACCAGCGCAAGCGGCAGTCGTCGCGCTTTTGCTGGGCCAGATCAAAGGCGCAGCGGCAAGCGGCGAACTCACCACCACCTGGCAGGAGCAAGTGGCAGCAGCGCAAGCGCTGGCCTCGGCGCTCGGGCCAGAGGCATTGACGCCGCTCGCGCCGCTGGCCGCCAGCTCCGAGGTTTATGTTCGCGCCGGCGCAGCGCCGGCCCTGGCAGCCACGCGCGCGCCCGGCGCATTGCCCATCCTGGAAAAGCTTGCCACGGACGAAGCAACGCTGGTGCGAATCGCCGCGCTGGAGGCCCTGCCCAAAATTTCTGCACCGCCCCAAGCATTGCCGATATATCTAAACGCCCTCGCGAGTGGCGACCAGGTGCTGACTGCCATCGCCGCACAAAACCTGGCAGCGGATTCCAGCCGGCGGCAGGAACATGCGACCGAAATCATTCAGGCCTATGAGAGCTTGCAGCCGCCGGTCGACGTGGAGGTGGCGCAAATGATTTTCAAAGCCCTGGCCGACTGCCGCAATCCCGCAGCCGTTCCGTTGCTCGAGGCAGCGTTGCAGGTGCCGGACAAACCGTTCGCGGCGGCTGCGGCAAGCGCGCTGCAACAGCTCACCGGCCGGGATTACAGCGACAAACTGCCCAAGGAAACCAAGCCGTCCTGGGATTTCGAGTATCGCGAAATCAGCAAGCTGCGCAGTGCCTGGGCCACGGTGGAAACCGACGCCGGTGAATTCGAGCTGCAATTTTTCCCCGAAGAAGCGCCGCTGGTGACGCTCAATTTCGTGCGGCTGGCGCAACGCGGATTTTTCAACGGCCTGCTCATTCATCGCGTGGTGCCGAATTTTGTGATTCAAACCGGCGACCCGCGCGGTGACATGTGGGGCTCGCCCGGCTATTCCCTGCGTTCGGAATTCAGCCGGCTGCGCTACACCCGCGGCATGGTGGGCATGGCCAGCGTCGGCCCGGACACGGAAGGGTCGCAGTGGTTCATCACTCATTCCGACCAGCCGCATCTCGATGGCCGCTACACGATTTTCGCGCGCGTGCGCAAGGGTATGGAAGTGGTGGAGGAGCTGCAAGTCGGTAATCGCATCAAAAGGATCACGACTCACTTTTGAGGAAGCAGTCATGAAAGGACTTTATCGCGCGCCGGTGGCAATGCTCATGCTTGCCGGCCTTTTGGTGTTTGCCTGCCAACCGGAGCCCCAGCCGGAACAACAAACCAAGTCGTATTCGCTCGTCTTTGATCCCTCGCAATCAGACCCGACTGCGGTGCGCATCGCCGAAGAGGTGAGCCGGGCCGCGGGCGCTGAAAAACTCGCCCAGGTGAAACAACTTTCCTTTCACTACACCGTGCAGTCGGACACCGGCGCAATCGTGGATTGGAGCCACGATTGGGATCGCCAGACGAATCGCTATCGCCTGGCAGGCCGCCTGGGCGAGGATCAAATCGTGGCGTACTTCAATCTCAACTCGCAGCAGGAAGGCGCAGTCTTTACCAATGGCCGGCGCGCGGACGTGGAAGAAACGCACAGCCTGCTCGGCATGGCCTACTCGCGCTTCATCAACGACACCTACTGGCTGCTGTGTCCCTTCAAACTGATGGATCCCGGCGCCCGCTTGCATTATGAAGGCACGCAAGACGTGGAGGGCATAACATATCAAGTGTTGCGCTTGAGCTTCATCGAAAGAGTCGGGTTGACGCCGGATAATATCTATCGCATCTATGTTGACCCGGCCACGCATCTGATCAGACGCTGGGAGTACATGCCGGTGGAAGGCGCCACGCCGGTCGCGGCGGCGTGGGAAAACTGGCAGGACTTTGGCGAGCTGAAACTCGCGACCGAGCGCAAAATGGCAGGCAGTACTCGCCGCATCGTTTTTACCGGCATCGTGGCCGCCACCGAGATTGACAGCACAATCTTCGAAGTGCCATCACCAGTCGGTGCCGGCCAGCGCTGATTTGCGGCGGCCGCGTGGAGATGGTTTTCAGGGTCACAGTACACTCTAGCGGCCGCTCGCCGGCATCTTTTCTTTGAGAGAGGCCGGAAGATATTTTTGCGCGAGCTGCAAAACGCCCGGCGGCCCGGCCGCCACCCACCTGCGCAGATTACGTTCATCTCCCCGGGCTTCCTGGCCGAGCCAGAGCGCCACCGGCAATGCCCCCCACTTCTGATCAAAAGGCCCGCTAGAAAGGCCCTTCATGAGCGCGCCGGATTCCTCCGGCTTCGCCTGCGCCAATGCCGCCAAGCGCTCGACCAAGATGGGTTGCAGCCGGGCCAGCACTTCCTGCGCATGCGGCGTCAATTCCCCTCCTGCACTCAGCCATTTGCTGGAAAGCGAACGAAAGTTGCCCAACCCCTCAGTGAGGCATTCCCACAAGGCCACTTCGAACGGCGATTGCAAGGTCAAACCTTTCTGCCGGCGCCAGGCTTTGTGCAACACATGGGTGAATTCGTGAGCGAAAAACCTGTCGATCTTGTCGTGATTGGCGGCAGCCTTGGCGGGGCCGTATTGGTGCTGCAGCTTGTGCAAGTCGAAGCAGATGATCGAATCGGCGAAGAGAAAAGCATCTTCGCCGCCGCGATTGCCCAGCAGAATGGCAATCGTGTCAGGCGGGGGAATGTTTGCGAAGGGAATGCGCAACGAATCGATCATCGCGGGCCAGGCCGTCGCCCGGCGGTGAATCAGATCCGCCCAGTCCGCTTCTGCTTGTGACCATCTTGGCTCACCGGCGAGAACCTGCGGCAGCAACTCGGGATCATGCCGGCCGCGAATAGCCGCATACCACGCGCGCGTGACCACTCCGTTCTCCGTTATGCCGTGTGTGATGACCAGCATCGTGCCGGGGCCGCGGCCTGCTGGCTCCTGGCCAACGACGAGAGCCGCCGTCGCCAGCAGTATCGCATTTGCGCACGCGCAGAACACCTTTCCGATGGGTCGCAAGAGATTTCTCCTTTGGTTGATGCAATGGCAGCAACTCCGAGTGAATCCGAACGCACAACCGCTTGGCGCAAGGTCAAAAAACCTCTGCTGGCATGCAAGCGGAAAATCGCGGGGCGCGCCGGCGAATTTCCGCTTGCACTTCAGGCCGTGATGCTGTAAGTTTTCGCATGAAATCCGACGTGCGTTTGAACCCTTTTTATTCCAGCCCAACCCTCATACCGGATTGCCGCCTGTTCTCCGGCTACAAACCGTGTGTCCCTCACAAACTGTGCGCCGGCTGCCAGGATCGCCTCGCCATGGGCACGCGTGTGTTGCTCGTGAATCTCGACGCGCTCGGCACGGTGCTGGCCACCACCGCGCAATTGCCCGCAATCAAGCGCGCCTATCCGGACTGTCATCTCACTTGGCTCACCCGACCGAATGCCATGCCGCTGCTGCAGCACAATCCCCACATCGATCATCTCGTCGAATGGAATGACGAAAACCGCATGGTGCTGCTGCAACAGCGCTTCGAGCTTGCCTTGAATGCCGACAAAAGCCGGCCGGCCGCGGCATTCATGAATGCGGTGCAAGCGGCCGGCAAGCGCGGCTTCGGGTTGAATGAAAACGGTGCCATCGTGCCGCTCAATGCGGGTGCAGAGTACAGCTTTCGCCTCGGCGTCGACGATCACTTCAAATTTCGGGTGAACCGGCGCACCGGCAATGATATCCTGGCAGAGGCGTGGGAGCTCGAATACCGCCGCGACGAATATGTTTTGGATCTAACGGCCGAAGAGCAGGCCGCCACCGAACGCTGGCGGCGTGAGTTGGGTTTGCCGGAAGCAGCGCTGGTCATCGGTTTCAACACCGGCTGCTCGACGCTCTTTCCCTTGAAGAAATTGGAGCTCGAAACCCAGGCCGCCGCCATCCGGCAACTCGCGGCGGAGCTGCCTGAGGCCAAAATCATTTTGCTGGGCGGCCGGGAAGACACCGAGCGCAATCAACGCCTCGCGGCTCTGTGCGAGGGATTGGCATTGCCCACGCCCACGACGCTTGGCTTGCGCCAGGGCATTGTGCTGACGAATCTCGCGGATATCGTGGTGAGCGGCGACAGTTTGGGCATGCACCTCGCGATCGGCTTGCAGAAGCACGTGGTCGCGTGGTTCGGGTTGTCCTGCGCGGCGGAAATCGATCTCTACGATCGCGGCGTTAAAATTATCCGCGAGCTGGCTTGCGCGCCGTGCTGGAAAAAAGCCTGCGATCTGCCGCACGGTCCGATTTGCGTAACGGAGTTCAAGCCGGAGTGGATTGTGGCTGCAGTGCACCAGGCACGGCGCCAGCTCGCCAACCGTGCAGCGGTGGACAGGCACGTCAACGAAACTGCGGCTCTCGCCGTTCCACGAGGATAATCAGTGCCCGTCCGAAATCGCAGATCTTTGATAGTGTCTGCCCAGAATGAAGAAACCGGCCGGACGCATGGCCCCGGAGCGTTCACAAGTCAAATGGAACCCGCTTTTGCTCATCACGAAGCGCGCGGGCGGTGATGTTTTTGGACGGATACGAATTGCACAGCCAAAATCAGAACCGTGAATTGCGTGCCGCCGCCGGCGGCTCAACTCAACTCCGAATTGCAACGATCGCTGGCGGAGAAAAGATGTTTCCTGCAAGTGACCAGCTTTTACCGACCACATGAGCACAACCATCGCGGAAACGGCCGCACCTCAACCCGCAAGCCGGTTGTTGCCGATCACACTCGGCGACGACCACATTCGCCTCTCGGCCCTGGTGATTACCAAAAACGAGGCCGGTAATATTCATGACTGCCTGGCTTCGCTGCATTGGGTGCAGGAAATCATCGTGGTCGACGCCGAGAGCGAAGACAACACCGCGGCGCTGGCGCGCGAGTTCACCGACAAGGTCTTTGTGCGCCGCTGGGAAGGCTATGCCGCGGCCAAGCAGTTTGCGTTGGCGCAGTGCAGCGGCGAATGGGTGTTGTGGATCGACGCCGATGAACGCGTGCCCGCGGAGCTGCGCGAAGAGATTTGCGCCCTGCTCTCCGGCACACCGGCGTGTGCGGCCTACGAGCTGCCGCGCCTGGCGAATTTCCTCGGGCGCTGGATGATGCACGGCGGCTGGTATCCCGGGCATGTCGTGCGGCTGTTCCGCCGCGAGCTGGCCGGCTTCAACACCCGCAGCATTCACGAAGGCGTCGAAGTGCGCGGCAAGATCGGGCGGCTGCAGAACCATCTTCTGCATTACACCGATCGCGACCTGCGGCACTATTTCGAAAAATTCAACCGCTACTCGTCGCTGGCCGCCGAAGAGCTGCAGCAAAGCGACCGGTGCTTCCAGTGGTGGGATTTGCTGTTCCGGCCGCCGTGGATGTTCCTGCGCATGTATTTGTTCAAAACCGGATTCCTCGACGGCCTGCCCGGCTTCATTCTCGCCTGCTTGTCGAGTGCGTATGTGTTCACAAAATATGCGAAGCTGTGGGAGCTTGAAAAAAACGCAGCCGCGCGCTGAGGCGCGGCCAACCAGGTTGGAATCAGGCACGCATGAATTCTTCTGACTTGCTTGCATCATTTTTTGCCGGCTCGCGCCGGGCGTTGGCCAAAGTCATTACGGCGGTGGAAAACGAAACTTCAGAGGCGCCGGCGCTGCTGCACGCGATCTACGGCCGCGTCGGCAAGGCCTATCGCCTGGGCATTACCGGCCCGCCCGGCGCCGGCAAATCCACCATCGTCGATGAACTCACCAAGCTGCTGCGCCGCTTCAACCACAGCGTCGGCATCGTGGCCGTGGATCCCTCCAGCCCGTTTACCGGCGGCGCCTTGCTCGGCGATCGTGTGCGCATGGCCGACATCAGCGTCGATCCCGGCGTGTTCATTCGCAGCATGGCGACGCGCGGCTCGCTCGGCGGTCTCTCCCAAAAAGCGCAGGAAGCCGGCGACGTGTTGGATGCCTTCGGCAAGGATTTCGTCATCTACGAAACCGTCGGTGTCGGCCAGTCCGAGCTTGACATCGTCGAAACCGCGGACACCGTGATCGTGGTGCTGGTGCCGGAGAGCGGCGATGCCGTGCAGGCCATGAAGGCCGGCTTGATGGAAATCGCCGATATTTTTGTGATGAACAAATCCGATCGCGCCGGTGCCGCACGCGCGCTGCACGAGTTGTCGGCGATTCTGCATCTGCGTCCGCCGGCGCCGTGGCATCCGCCGGTGGTGGCAGCCACTGCTTCACAAGGCAAGGGCCTGGAGGAGATTTGGCAACAAGTCACCGCGCATCGCGAATTTCTGGAGCGGCAGGGGCATCTTCACCTCAAACGCCGCCACCGCCGCGAGACCATGATTCGCGAGCTGGTCGCGCGGCGCTTGCAGCAGGAATTTTGGGATGAACGCGCCGAGCAACTCCTGCACGACCACTTGCACGATTTTCATGAAAACAGCCTCTCGCCCTATGAGGTCGTCGCAGCGCTGATGCAGAACGCCGCGGCCAGACGCTGAGAATGCCGTGTGCCAAGCGGCTTGCCAACTGTTGGGTAAGATCGCCACAAACCGACAGAAGGATTGCTCGCCATCAGTCATCGCAGAAAACTGATGGTAAACTTCTGATCTCCGCCTCGATTAGAAGTCTTCTCATGAATCCGGCTTAAGTCTTGGAAATCAGTGACTGCCTGTCAAGAGCGATGCGTGTTTGTGAGGCAGGAATCCCGCAGTGTTCGGCAGGAATGAGGAGACGAGAGGTTGCCCCGCATGGCATGCCCCTTGCCAAACGTCATACAGGTCGGTGATATTCAACCGGAATATCAGCCGTCCATGACGTGGCATGCGGCGGAAGGCAGCACGTACAGGCCGGCATCTATGAACCAATCAACTTCAGTCCATAGAGGCTGTCTTCCGCTTATGTCTTATCGATCCTGGAGTTGACAAGTGAAACGCTGCACGTTGGTCATCACCCTTGCTGCTTTGCTCACCGGCTGGCTCGACGCGGCCGCGCAATCCGGCAGCGCGGTGCGGGTTGAAATCTCCTCGCAACGGCGGCCTGCCTCCGCGTCTTCCGGCAGGGGTGAAATCGATTTGTCCATTCGCAGCAGCAGCCGCGGCTACCTGACTTTGTATCAAATCACACCGACCGGCGGCTTCGAAATTCTCTATCCCAAGCCGCATCACTGCTGGCGCGCGCTGGAGGCCAATCGCAATTATCACTTGGAAGAATTGGCGGAGGATATCCGCCTGCCGTATGAAAGCCCCACCAGCAACGCTTATGTCGGCGGCATTTTCACGGTACGCGCGACGCATATCGTGCCGTGGTTGGAGCAAGCCTTGCGTGAGCAGGGATTGTCATCCGGCAGGGGCAATTTGGCAGGCGCGGCGCCAGATCCGCAACGCGTGATCGCAGATTTGGAGGCTGACATGCACTACCGGCTGGGCGCTTCCGCCAGGCCGGCTTTTGCGGTTGCCGCGATTCCTTTCGGTTCGGCCGCAGGATTGGCGCAGCAGCAGCCAATCGATTCGTCCCTTTCGACTCAGGCCGGGCAAACTTCTCGTGCTTTGCAGCCCGCGGCAAGGCAGCCGGCAGTTGCTTCGCCTTTGTTCGGACCGCGGCCGGGCGGCGTGGGTGTGAATGCCTTCGATCCACAGCGCAAACCGGTGCCGGAGTTGCGCAGCAAGCCGCGTGATTCCGTCAGCGTTCCCGCAAAATCCTCCCGTCCTCGTTTCGCGCCGGAGAAAAAGAAGACGGCGCCCCCTGCCGGCCGCAGCACGGAGAAGAAACCTTCCGCCAAAACCCGCGAGCGCAACTGACGTGCTCATTCCTCGCCGTTGTTTCGCAAGCCAAGTTGTTTGAGTTTGGTGAAAACATGGCTGCGGTCCATCCCCGCAAACTCCGCGGTTTTGCTGACGTTGTTGCCGAAGCGCCGGAGAAGCTGCGAGAAGTATATCTTTTCAAACTGCTCTTTTGCTTCCTTGTAGGGCAGACTGCCGAACTCGGGCGGGTCAGCAGCGCCTACCGGTGCCAGACGGCCGCGAATCACCTCCGGCTGAATAACTTCACTGTCTTCCAGCAGCAGGGCACTGGCGATGATGTTCTCCAGCTCACGCACGTTGCCGGGAAAATGATAACTCTCCAGCAAGCGCAGCGCTTCCGGCGAAATGTCCTTCACCCGGCGCGCGCCACGGCGGCTGTACACCTCCAAAAAATGCCGCACCAGCAGCAGCACATCACCGTGGCGCTCGCGCAACGGCGGCACGGTGATGGGAAAACGATTCAAGCGATGGAACAGCTCCTCGCGAAAGCGTCCCTGCGCCACCGCCTCTGCGAGCCTTGTGTTGGTGGCGGCAATGACGCGCACATTGACTTCGATCTGCTCGGTGCCGCCCAGGCGCTCGAAAGTCCGCTCCTGCAGGAAGCGGAAGAATTTGATTTGAAGGTGAACCGGCAAATCTCCAATTTCATCCAGAAAGAGCGTGGTATGGTTGGCGCGCTCGAACTTGCCGGCGCGGCGTGAAACGGCGCCGGTGAAGGCACCTTTTTCGTGGCCAAACAATTCACTTTCCGCGAGATGTTCCGGCAAGGAGGCACAGTCGGCGACCAGCAGTTGCTTCTGCTTGCGCGGGCTGTTGAAGTGAATCGCGCGGGCCACCAGCTCCTTGCCGGTGCCGCTTTCCCCCTGCAACAAAATCGTCTCGTCCGTTTCCGCCACTTTGCGGATCAAATCGAACATCCGGCGCATGGCAGTGCTTTCCCCGACGATATTCTCGAAACGATAGCGCTGCTTCACCTCTTCCTGTTGATAGAAATGCTCGCGCTGCAGCCGGAATTGCTGGATGGCGGCGTCGATGCGGCTGACCAAACGCTCATAATTGAGCGGCTGCTTCTCGAAAAAATCGAAGGCGCCGGCCTGCCGTGCTTGCGCCGGCGAATCCTCGGTGCCGTAGCCGGTGAGCACGATGACGCAAATATCGGGATAGTCTTCGTGCAGTTGCTGCAGCACTTCGAAGCCGTCGACGTCCGGCAGCCGCAAATCCAAAAGCACGACGTCGAAATTGCTGCGGCGTACCAACCCCAGCGCTTCGCGGCCGCTGGCCGCCGCCTCGGTTTTATAGCCGACTTCGCTCAGCCATCTGGCGAGCTGTGCCCGCATACTTTCTTCATCATCGACGATCAAGACCTTGCCGGCTTTCATCACTCACCCCTTTCGTGTTGCCGCGTGGTTAGTGCAGAATGGAATCGCGGCTGGCCAGCAGGCAGCGTTGCACCACGCCGGGCATGCGATTCCAAAACAGGTGGTTGATTTCCAAAAACACCTCGCCGCCGACTTCAGGGAAATTGCTTTGATCCCAGGAAGCGGAAGTGATAATGATCTTCGCTGCCGGCGCATAGCGCTTGAGCAGCGGAATGAAATCCTGCGCCGTTTGCGTGGCACTGCGATCCTTGCGCAGGTGATAATCGAGCAGGATGGCATCGAAGCGGCGCCGCTGGGTCAACTCCACGGCATCGTTGCCGAATTCCGTGCTGGTGACGCGATAGCCCAGGCGTGACAACTCCTGCGCAATGCGGGCGAGCATGAGCGCATCATCATTCACCACTAAAATACTACCGCCGGCGGCCGGCGCTTCTTCGGGGCCGGCGGCAGTGCTCGCCCACTTGCTGATCGGCGGCGGACCGTTCGTTTGCGGGCCGGGCTGATGATTCTCCAAATGCAGCGGCAGCACCACTTCCACCGTGGTGCCCTGCTTCTCCTTGCTGCGCAACCGCAGTTTGCCGCCGTGATCCACCTCCACGATGCGCTTGGTCACCGCCAATCCCAGGCCATAGCCCTTGGGCTTGGTGCTGATGAAGGGATTCAGCACTTTGTAAACCATGTCCTCGGGAATGCCGCTGCCGTTGTCGGTGAGCGAAATCTGAATTTCCCTGGCGCTGCGCAGGGCATTGATGCGCAGCAGTCCGCCTTTGGGCATGGCATCCAGCGCATTGGTCATGATGTTGATGAAGGCGCGCACCAGCCGGCCGGGATCAACGTACATGCGCAGATCCAGCGCCACCTCATCGCGCTTGATCTCCACGCCCTGGCGCAGGGCCTTGGCGGCAAGGACCTGCACGGCCTCGCCGACGACATTGCGCAAATTGCACCATTGCGGCTCGGGCGGCGATTTGTAGGCGCGGCTGCGCAGATAGTTGGCGAAATCCTCGATGCGTTGCATGTGCGCGTTGATGTTTTGAATCGCGCGTTTGATTTCCACCGGTTGCAACTGTTGCTCCCGCTCACGCCGTTCCAGCCATTGCGTTTCGCTGGCAATCAAGGTCGAGATGTTTTTGATGTCGTGCGTCAGCCCGGCCACCGCCTCTTCAATGGCGGTTGCCTCCAGCACTTTGGCCAGGCCGATCTGCGCCTTGATGCGCAAATCATGCCATTCACCGATCTTCATCGCCACTGCGGCATTGTGCGCCACGGCGGTCAGCGTGTCCTGATCCTGCTCGTCGAAATCGTGCGGCTCGGTGCTCTGCACGTCGAGCACGCCGATGGTCTCTTCGCGAAAGATCAACGGCACGGCGATTTCGGAATTGACCTGCGGATACGCAAAGGCGTGCAGGTCTCTGCCGGCCAGTTCCTTGGCCAAATGTGGTTGGCCGCTGCGAAACACCTGCACCGGCAGGCTGTCTTCTCCCAAGGGCAGGCCTTTGCCCACGAGTTCACGATTGGCCTGCTCGCCGTCCACTGCCTGCAGCAGCAGGCGTTGGCGATCGGCATCTTTGATCCACACAAACGCCATTTTGTTGGTGCGCCCAACGACGTTGAGGCATTCGCTGGCAATGAAATTGAGAATCTCCTGCAGGCTGTTCTCGTGGCTCAACGCTTCGCTGATGCCGCGCGCCGTAATCACCTGCTGTGTTTTCTTTTCAGCGATGTGATACAGCCAACGGTTCTGGATGGCAGTGGCGGCGGCCTCCGCCAACATTGCCAGGAGTTGCCGTTGCTGATGAGACGGCATTGCCGGCCTCTGTCCCGCCACCACCAAGCAACCTTTCAGCCTGCCATCGCCCAGACACGGCAGGGCCAATTCCCAGTGCTGTTCGGGCCAAATCGCGAAGGCCGGACCATTGCCGCCGGCGGTTTCGATGAACAACGGCTGGCCGCCTTTCAAAACCGCGCCCACCGTGCCTTCACCCTGCTCCAGGCTGGGCAGGCGTCGCCCGGCAACGGGAAAATCCCTGCGGAACTTGAACCGCCAATCCTCCGGCGTGTGCTCGCGGTAAACCAAATAAGCGCTGGCAGTGCCGGCAATTTTCTCGACCGTCAATAGAATCTCCTCGAAGAAGGCCTCCAGCTCGATTTGCTGATTGGCATTGTGCACCAGCGCCCGCACTTGCTCAACCAGTTTGAAATGACGATCCCATTCGATCTCGAGGCGCGCCTGCTGCAACACCAAAGAGGCATGGCAGGCCATGATCTCGAGCATCTTCACTTCACTCTCGCTGAATTCGCGCGGCTTCCCCAGCCCCAGACTGATCACGCCCCAAACTTTGCCGGCAACTTTGAGCGGCAGGCAGGCGAGGGCATTGACTTTGTATTTGACCGCCATCTCGCGATAGGCAAAGTCCGGGCATTCGATTTCATCAGTGATGTCGCGCACGAAGCGCGGCCGGCCGACCTGCGCCACCCAGCCGGCCACGCCCTGCCCCACTTTCAGCTCGAAGGTTTGCAGATCTTCCGCGCCCAAGCCCAGGGCGTCGACGATGTGCAACCTCTCGTGCGCCGGTTCCACCGTCATGAACGAACAGTTTCTGGTGTTGTCCACCGCGTTCATGAAAGCTTCCAACAGCACGCGGATGACGTTGCCTTGACCGGCCTTGGTGTCGATCATTTCCAGATTGCTGCGCAGCGTGCTGAGAATGTTCTTGGCCACCGCCTGTTGATTCACGGCGACCGTGAACAACTCGCGCGCGCGTTGGTACTTTTGCTGTGAAAAATAGATATCGGCCAGCCGTTCGGTGGTGAAATAGTCCTGAAAGATCGATTCATAGATGCGATTGCGCGGCCGGAAAAAGCCGTTTTGCTCGGTGAGCGCGCCGAGCGCCAGCAGGGTCTTGAGAGGGGGATCGAATTTCTTCGAGCTGACCGAGCCGGCGCGCAGGACGCGCATCAGGCTTTCCACCAACTGGCTGTCTCGTTCAATCTGGGTGATGACCATTTCGACGTTGGTTTCGCCCTCTTTCAAGATGCTGGCGATCGCCGCTTCCGCGCGTTTCAGCGTGAGGCCCATGGTTTCCTTGCGCACGTAGGCGCTCTCCAGCGTGCGGTAGCAGATTTTCTGCAGGAGATAACCCGTGCCGGCCGTGGCTTCGTACAACAGCCGGCCAAAACCGGCCTCGCAGGAAAGCTCGAAGCGGCGGCAGGCGCGGCTCAGCATGTCCTCCACGTCCTCATAACGAAAATCTTCCAGCAGAATGCGCATGCTGTATTCTGAAAACGAGTGGCCCTTCTCCACTTGCAAATCAAGCGTGTCCAGCGTGCCGCTGATGATGAATTGAAAATTGGGCGGCAGTTTCTGGGTCGCCTGCGATTGCTGCAGGTTGATCAGCACGCGCAGCAGGTCCTGCGTGAAAGTCCTGGAAAAAGTCTCGAAGCTGTCGAGCAAAACGACGATTCTGCTGGTCGCGCCCACGTGTTGGCTGGCCGCAGCGAGCGCGCGCTTGAGGCCTTCCAGATCGGGTGAGGCCGGCAGCTCGCTGCGCAGGGCGGTGCGGCCGGCGCCGGGCAGATCCTGCCAGCGCTCGCTCAGCGCATGGTACAAGCCCGCGACGTTGAAGCCATCAAGGTCTTCCGGTTTGATCAGTACGAAATGGTAAGGCAGGCCGCGCCGGCGGCACTCTTCGGTCAGCATTGCCAGAAAGGTGGTCTTCCCGATCTTCTTGCCGCCGGAGACGACGTACCAATGCCCAAGGGCAAGTCCGGAAATCGTTTTCTCCAGCAGGGCAGGCCGGCCAATCATCACCGCCTCATCCTGCACCGGATGCAGCGGCTTCTTGTAAATGAAGGGATTCGGATACATGGCTGTGCTGTTGCTTGTCCATTGCGGCGTTCGATCAACCCATGACGGTCATGAAAGTGGCAATGACTTTTTCGAAGGGAACGGGCTTTTTGAGGTATTCCTGCACGCCGAGCTTCTTGATCTTGTCCTCGACCACGGGATTCTCCACCGCGGTCAACACCACGACTTTGAGCGCCGGATCACAGTTGGGAATTTGCCGCTGGCGAATCAGCTCCAGCAGCCGCACGCCGGCCCACAGTGTGTCGCTGGACACTTCGAAAGCACGGCCGGGGTCAAACATCACGTCCAACGACAGCAAATCGACCTCACCGGTGCGCAGCCGGGTGACGGCTTCATCGCCGTTTTGCGCCACCGCGCAATGAAAGCCACGGCGCTCGAGCGCCCCCAAATAGGGATTGACGCCGCGCTGTTCGTCCTCGACAAAAAGAATGTGGTTCATGGCTCAACGCTCCCGCCGAAATTTGGGTAGTGAAACGCGAAAGGTGGTGAGATAATCCTGGTAGGTTTTGATCTTGTCCGGATTCCGGCTGTACGGCACGCTGCTGACGCGGATCTCACCGCCGTGTTTTTCGATAATCTCGCGGCAAATCTTCAACCCCAGCCCGGTGCCGGGAATGTAGCGCATCTTGTCCTTGGTATCGCCGCGCGCGAAACCGAGAAAGATGGTCTCGAAATCATGCTCGGGAATGCCCAGGCCGCGATCGGTAATCTCGATGTGCACTTTGTCATCGTCCTCCATGCCGCTGACGTCGATGTAACGGTTGGAATGGGAATATTTCACTGCGTTGTCGATCAGGTTGGTGAAGGCCTGCTCCATCTTGCCGCGGTCGAATTCCAGCCGCGGCAAGTGCTTGACGCTGTCCTTGATGATCAGGCGCAGTCCGCGCTCCAGGGCGCGCAGACGATAGGCGGCGGCGCAATTTTCCACCACTTCACGCAAAAAACCGGATTTGAAAACATACTCCACGTGTTCGCGCGTGCGGTCGCTGAGCAGCAGCGTGTTGTCCACCTGGCGTTTGGCGCGATGGATTTCTTCTTCGATGGCGCTGACGAATTGATCGATGTCCTTGTCGGGCTGGCTGTGCTCGAGGAAATCCTTCAATCCGCCCACCTGGGTCAGAATGTTGTGCAGGGGGCTGCGGAATTCGTGCGCGGCCTCGGCGATGTTGGATTCCAAACGATCGATGGTCATGAGCGCCCGAATGTTGCGAATCGCGACCGCGACTTGGCGGGCAAACGTCTCCACTACTTTCATGCGACGTCGCAGCATGCGCTTGTCGCCACTCACCAAATCCTGCCGGTCGGTTAAATCGATTTGCAAGGTGCCCACGGCCTTGTCCTTCACGATCAAGGGAATGACGAACTGGGACTTGATGCCCGCCTTCTTGATGCTGTCCTGATTGCAGGTCGGATCTTTGGCGCAATCCTCACTCAGAATCGAGGCTTTGGCGCGCAGCGCCTGCGCCAGGATGTCGGTTCCCTTCAGTTCCCGCTTGGTTTCGTGCACGATCGCCTTCCAATTTTCGCCGGCAGCGTAGTGCCCTTCGATCGTGTTCGCCGTCTCATTCACCAGCGACAGCATCCAGCGCGAATAGCCGATGTTTTTCAGGCTGGCGGAAATGTGGCCGATGACTTCCTTTTCAGTCATCGCGTTCAGAATCTCGAAGCTCGCCTGATTGAGCGCCTCCAATTGCATCTCGAGTTCGGTGCGCAGATCGAGTTCTTCCTTCATCTGCTTCACCAAATTCGCCTGCTCGATGCCCAAGCCGGCAAGATTGACGATGCGCTGCAACGTCTCGATTTCATCCGCTTCAATAGCGGCTTTTTCGGCTTTGACGTAGCCCGTCTCCAGTGTGCCCAGCACTTCACCGCGCGCAAAAATCGGGATGATCGTGCGCACATAGCGGGCATGGCCGAAGCGCTCATAGATGTCCTTGTCCAGCCGGTCATCCCAGCCGGCAAGATATTCCGGCGTTTTGTGGCGCACCACCCAGGCCTGAATATCCTTGCTGTCGAGATCATGCCACGCCGAGTCGATGAACTCTTGCGGCACGTTGCGGCCCTTGACCGTGCCGATCATGCCGATTTCATGATCGACTTTCGAGATGGTGGCGTACGCGAAGCCCAGGATTTCGACCACGGCATCCAGCACGCTTTCCAGAATGCGGTCTTCATTCAAATCTTTGCCGGTGGCGGCCTGCTGCACTTTGTCGAAGGCGCGCAGCTTGGTGATGATGCGGTTCTTCGCCGCGATCAGGTTGGCGTTTTCCAGCGCCACGGCCGCCTGATTGGCCAGGGTCGAGAGGAAGTAAACATCACTGGGAGAGAAGGCATCCAGGGTGTTGCTGTCGACGCTGAGCACGCCCAGCCGGCGGGAGGCGCCGGTCTCTTTGTCGCGATAGGTGATGGGCACGACGATTTTGGACTTGACGTCCTTGAAGATGCCATAGTAACGATTGATCGGCAGCAGCGCAACATTGTTGGAAAGCATGGGCTGCTGGGTTTGAAAGACATTGCCGGTCATGCCGCGGTCTTTGGGCGTGGACTTCTCCGGAAACGTCTCGCCCGCACTCTTCGAACTCAAAGCGCAGAAGACGAGATGATCGGTCCTCTCGTCATAGCGTTTGATGTAGGCACGAATGCTGTGGGGCAGGCGCAGGCAGACCTGGGTGATTTGCTGCAGAATCTCGTCGACGTTGTGCGTTTCCAGCAGCGACTGGCCGGCGGCGAGCAGTGCTTTGATTTCGCGCAAATCCTTGGCAATGCCGATGGTGCCGGCATCACGGCCGTTTTCATCACGCAGCACCGCCACCGACAGGCTAAGGGGGATCGCCTCGCCGTTCTTGCCGAGAAACTCGGTTTCATAATTCTTGACGCGCTTGTCCCGGGCTTTCAGCAGTTGCCAGCGGATCGCCTGCGCCTTTTCCAGGCCGGTGGTGTGTTCGTCGGTGGGGTAGCGCGTGGAGACGTGACATCCCACCAGCTCGCCAAAGAGATTGCACGCGCCGGGATTCATGTAGGTGATCTCGCCGCGTTTGGAACACATCACCACCGGATCCGGGGTGCTTTCCACAATCAGCTCATAGTCCCTGAGCTTCTTTAGCAACCGCGCGTTCTTGAGGGAGATGACGAGCTTGGTGGTGAGAATCTTCATCAACGGTTCATCGAACTCGCGGGAAAAGCCGGTATTCTTCAGGGGTTTGCCCTGCGCATCCTTTTTGTTGTAGGCCAGCAGCAACCCGAGCAGACTGCCGTCTTCCTCGAGCATGGGATAAGCCAGCTCGGAATAGACGCGCTTGGAAAAGACAAACTCGGCGGGAATCTGCGAATTGCGCGCGGGGTGATTCTCCAACTCTTGCCCGTAACTGTTGAACACTTTGCGATGAAAGGCAATGTGGCCGGTCATACCGCTTTTCGGGCCGTCAACGATCGACAGAACAACGCGCTCGCGATTCCGCACCTTGCCGTCTTGGGCAAAGCTGGTTTCGAGAATCACACTGTCACCTTTGGCCAGCCACAAGCTGCACAGTTCGGCGTCCAGGATTTCGGTTGCCTTTTCAACGATGTAGTCGAACTTTTCCGCCAGGGATCTGTTCTCGAACTCGGCCAGCAGGACATTGTTGGCAGCCGAGAGCAGGCCGAGCTTCTGAATCATGCGATCGCTGTTGATGAACTTTTGGGATTCGCTGATCGCCAGCGCGCAGAATTCCGCCACGGTTTGGGCAAACGCAATATCCTCCTGTTGGAAATAGTCACGCTGGTTGGATTCGAGAATGAGGAGGCCGAGAGGTTTGTCCTGCACGCGGCGCAAGGGAATGAGCATTTGCGAGGCCGGGCTGGGCGAGCCGTTCGGACGGCTGGCGGGGAATTCGATAGCGGCCGCGATGTAGCCGCCGGTCTCGTCGCCGTTGTGTCGCTTGTCGAAGAACTGTTGCATGCCGGCAGGCGCCGCCGCGAGTTCAAGAGCGCAGCCGGCGCCAGAGCCGGCAGATAGGTAGGGACATCTTTCGCCGCTGAAACATTCCAGCTTTTCTGCCACCGGGTCATGCAGCAGCAGGCAGCCCCGTTCTGCCTGCGTAAGAGTGACAGCCTTGGCTAGCAGGTCACTCAATAGCATGCCGTCCAAATGTGATCGGTCGTGCGCCATAAAACCCCTCCGCACTGGGTAATTGTCTAAAGCTCATCTGTCTTAATCTTATAGTTTATGAAATCGCATCCGCAGATTCAGTCAGTGTGGGCTAATTAGATCACAGAGTTCTTCTCTCCACAGGAAAAGACCGCCTTGCCAGGCAACGGGTGGACTAAACAACCCACACCTCAAAATCACCGGTCGTGAACAACGGGGTCGCTGCCATGTCGGCCATGAACACGAAATCACACACGATTGCCTGTATCGGGGGAACGTTTGACGCCTTGCATGTCGGGCACAAAGAATACATTCAAATGGCATTCGCCGCTGCTGACTTCGTGCTGATTTACCTGGCATCCAACCGTTGCGTGCAGCGTGAAAAGAAGTATGACGTGCGTTCCTACCGCGACCGTTGTCAACGGTTGAAGAGTTATCTCACCGAAAGTAACATCGCACCCGATCGTTACCAAATCAGACAGATCAAATCAAGAAATCAGTTGGAGAATGAACTGGCTGAGGAAAACGTTCACAAGGCTATTGTCGTTGCTGAATACGTGGACATGATCACGCGCATCAATGAGAAACGCCGGACGAACGGTTTGCCTCCAATTCAGATGATTCGCAAAGAGCGAACCCGCGACGACCACCACCACGATATCTCTTCAACCGAAATGCGATTTCCCAAGAGCATTCGCAGCTACATTCCAAACGCTACCTTGATCAACATTGACACGGACAAGATCAAGAGCACTGCGGCCGGCAAGTTTTTGCAGAAGTACAATCTGCTGGCTTTCTGCAAGGCTTTGCCGCTCAAGCCGTAAGTTCGCAGTCAAACCCTGCTGCAGTTCTCCTACAATCTCACGGCAGAACGCGGAGTGTAGTATCTTGCCAGCCAACTCGCCAAGCCATCCAGCCCGGGGAACAAAATTCTCTCCGTGATATTTGCTTTATCCAATTTGTCTCGAATTTCCCGCTTCAATCTAGCCGGGACGATTATCTTTCGAGCCAATCCGGCTTGCGTGTGCAGCCAATCATTGAGCAAAGAGTTGGCCCGGGACATGACCGAAAACAATGCGGACTGATTTACAATTCGCGCGTCTATTGCAGGTGGATCAAAGAAAACAACAAAGTCCTCTGAGGCGAGGCTATCGAGCGCGCTCAATGAGGTGACGATCCGGTCCAACATCTCGGCAGTCAAGTTCAGCGAGCCTTCCTCTTCCAGCGAGGCCCGCAATTGCCGTGGCAGCCGCTTGTTCACTTCGATGAAGTTCACACACCAAATCGCGCCGTTCACGTCAAAGCGATTGAGATTGGACGTCGCAAAGTGCAAAGCCACCAGTGGAGAGAACGTCCAGTCAAGCAAGCGCGTGGGCAAGCCATGATGTTGCGCCACTGCCAGCCACTTCCAAAAGGAGCCGCCGTGCTCGACGTCGCTGAGGGCGTACTTCCTGAAGTTCCGCAGCAGATGCTTTTCCAAACTCGCGAAATCCCCACCGAGCCGCATCAGCCGGCTTGACAGGACATAGTTTTCATCCGAAAGCCCGCGGAAGGCTTAGGGCGAACGGTGCCGCATGATACTCGCATCCCAGGAATCAACGAAGAGATGTTCCATCAAATCCGGCCAGCTTGACGCCACGATTTCGTTCATGATGAACACCCACCCGCTTTTGTTGTTTCATCCTGACATTGCCACATTCATGCCAGAACCGCGGCCTTGCAACCTCTTGTGAATTAGCGCAGCGATTCGAACAACCACTCGCCCATGTCGTCTTTTCCCAACATGCCGCTCAAAACATACCGGGAAAAGCCAACAGTGGTGATCGTCTTTACCACCGTCATTCCCCTACACGATTTGGGTTTTCCGCAATAGCATCTGCGCGACGCCTTGCTTCCGCACAGGCTGTCATTCACGCCAAACACTTGGAATTTCATGCCGGCTTGCGCGCTTGCGCCTCTGGCCCGTGGGTTGCGTTTGCTCTCCCTGACAACTGATTGCGCCGGGGATTCGGTGCGCTGCTTCATCCGGTTTCTTGGGAGCAAAGAGCATGGAAACGCTATCCGGAAAAAAAGGCAAAGGGCCGCCCTCGTTTTGGTGGTTCGTGCTGCACGGCAACAACACCCGCTCGCTGCTCGACGAGTGCTTCGAGCTGGCCGCATGCTGCCTGGTCAGTTCGAAGTCCTTCGAGTATTTGATGCAAAATACCCAGAACGCGGTTGTCGGCTTTCTGCTCTTCGAGCTGCACGCGCTGCAAAACTACTTCGGTTTGATCAAGGTGCTGATTTCGTTGGTGATCTTCGTCCTGGTGCGTGGTCTGCGCTTTCACGTGACGATTCGCCGTTCTCACCCGCGCGGATGATCCTGCGGTCGCAGAAAACGGCGACTGTCGGGTTTTCTCAACGCATTTGTGATCGTGCTGGGCAAAGCTGGGCGGGTATTTTCCTGCAATGGCTTTTTGCGCCACTTCATTCGGCGTCAAGCTTTGTCGCTCCGCAATCAGTGAACAAAGGAGAGCCTCTTTCATCCAAAAACTGCTCGGCAAGAAACATGCGTGCAGGCAGCGGAGGGGCGGCAATCATTTCATGCCAGCGCTGAGCGCTGGATTTGATCTCCTCCATTGTCCGTCCGAAATCGCAGCCTTTTACTATGAGAGTGTTCCCGGAACGGCATGATCGTTTCACAAAAACCTCAGATCCCCCGCAGTGCTCGAAGTTTTTCCCCCTCGGCTCAGCCGAGGGTCTTCGGGCGGATGAACACCGCGAGGTTGAGTCGCAAAGGCCAACATCTCCGCAAGAGTCTATTCGAGCATAGGCCCCGAAGTTCTACAGCAAAAGGCATGTCCTGCAAGGATACTTGACAGCATAGCAAGCGTTCGGGGATGGGGATCGGTTTGACGTTGCAGCAACATCTGTTCGGTTGCCTCCCCTGCCGTGACTGTTCCGCCGGAAAAATCCGGTCTTGACAATTTCGCAAAAATCCTCTATTGTCTGGCCATCGTCGGGTAGGTGGAGCTTGACGGCTCCCCGTAGTTGACAGTTTCAACGACACTCATCCGCCTTCTCAATCTGAAATCTTCTGCGCGATTGGGCTCCATATTGGGAAGGCGGATTTTTTTGTTTCCCGCCCGCAGGCCACCCAACGGCCTGCAATCGCGCCGCCGCACAGCGAGGTCCGTACCGCCAGCGGCGCTTCTCCGGGGTTCTGCAGCGAAGTATTCGGGATGGCGTAGCAAGCCCACATCCACAAGCCACGAACATTGACGTTCAATCTCTTTCACGGAGGGAATGGCATCATGAACGACTCCCGTCTCCGCGCGTCTGGTTTTGGGACGGTATTGCTGCTGCTCGGCTTTTTCAACTTCGCCAACGCAATTGACTACCCCAGCCTCTCCCCGGGCGTTTTGATCTCTTCCGGCGAGGGCGACGCATACTCATTTGCCCTTGCTGAGAGCCATGAGAAGGATGCTCCGCTCATCACAACAAGTACGGCAGCCGGCGATGCCGGCATCGGTGCTGCGGCCGTGGAGACCCCCGCCCTTGCTTCAGACGTGGGCCTCGCACAACAATCCGGAGTCACTCCTTCGGTAAGTGCCAACGCGGCACCGGTGAATCGCGCGCCCCCGGTCATCTCCAATGTCGCCAGCGGCAATCTCTCGCCCACCACCGCTACCATCAAATGGCAAACCGATCAGCCCTGCGATTCCCAGGTGGAATTCGGCCCGACGGCAGCTTATGGCCTGTCCTCGCCGCGCGATACGGCCCGCGTGACTGCCCACGCCGTCATCCTGACCGGCCTGACGCCAGGCACTTCCTATCATTTTCGCGTGCTCTCTGCGGATTCGGCGGGCTCGGTCGGCCGCAGCGATGACTTCACTTTCACCACCAGTGTCCTACCACACAGCGACGATTTCAACGGCAGCTCGCTTGATCCCGCCAAATGGCAAATAGGCGCACCCACGCAAAACTTTTCGGTGGTGACGGACGGCAGCCTGCGCCTGCGTTCGGCCAGCGGCAGAAGCGGTTGGATCTACACAACTGAAAGATTCTCCGGCCGCGACCGGCTGGTGCAGATCAAAGTCGTGCGACCGAACGACGACGGCGCCCTGGGCCTGTCGCCGACGGTGACGCCTGCTTCGGAATTTGGTTTATATAACGAGGCGAATTGGTATCGCTTCTACAATTACCGCAACCGCAGTGATGAGCCGTACCGGTTGCACGTGCAGTGGAACAAAAACGGTATTGCCGACGGATTCGATGTTGCCGCCGGGGTCAGATTCGAACGCGATTACCATCTGCGCTTGCGCACCGCGGCGGATTCGATCTTCTTTGAATACTCGTTCGACGGGGAGGTCTGGGCGACCGCATATACTGAAATTTTCTCGTTGCCGGGCTACACGCTGGACAGCCTGTTCGTCTTTGAGCTGGCAGCCTACAGCACTCCGGCAAAGGGCGAATGGATCGTCGATGATTTTCTGCTGGGTTCTAGTCTGCCAGCGGCCGCAGATACCATGTCGCCGGTGATTATCGCAGTCGCCAGCAGCGAGTTGACCCGCAGCAGCGCTGTGCTCACCTGGAACACCGATGAAGCGTGTGATGCGCAAGTCGAGTACGGTTTGACGGAGACCTACGGTTTCTCTTCACCAGTGACGGCAGCGATGGCAACGACGCACCGAGTGCTGCTGAGTGGTTTGCAGGAGGGCAGGCGTTATCATTTTCGGGTCAAGTCGCGCGACCAGGCGGGCAATCTGAGTGCGCGCGGGGATTTCACCTTTGCCACGCCCGATCAAACACCACCGGTGATCGCCAACGTGCGCAGCGACAGCATCACGGCCACCACTGCTCAAATCGCCTGGGAGACGAATGAGGCGAGTGATGCGCAGGTCGAATTCGGCCTCAGCACGAGCTACGGTTCCACCTCACCCGCACTGGCGGGATTGGCCACCGCGCACCGCCTGACCCTCACTGGATTGCAGGAGGGCGTGACTTACCACTATCGTGTCAAATCCTGCGATGGCGCCGGCAATCTCAGCACCAGCGAGGATTTCACCTTCACCACGCTCGACTTGACACCGCCGGCCATTTCAAATCTCACGGTGAGCGGCCTCACGCCGGTTGCGGCCCTGATTACGTGGAACACGAACGAGGCCGGCGATGCGCAGGTCGAGTAT
This sequence comes from bacterium, assembly GCA_023150945.1. Classification (NCBI taxonomy): domain Bacteria; species bacterium. The sequence continues at coordinate 246,218 of JAKLJX010000002.1, forward strand.
GGCCTCTCTACGGCTTACGGCTTTGCGACAAGGCTCGAGACCGCATTGGTGACGGCGCACGCGGTTCAACTTGTGGATCTCGCCCCGGCCACGACTTATCACTGCCGCGTCAAATCGGCCGATCGTGCCGGCAATCTCAGCATGAGCGATGATTTCACCTTCACCACGCCCAACGGCCCGCTGTGGGCGGATGATTTCAGCGGCGCCGGACTGAATCCGGCGAAGTGGCAATTGGGCACGAACCCGGGAAATGCCGCCACGGTCGAGGGCGGCGCCTTGCGGCTGCGCTCCACCGGTTCGACCAGCGCGTGGCTCTCCACGCGTGACCGCTTTGTTGGCCGCAACAAGATCATTCAGGTGAAAGTCATACAACCCAATGATGACGGCGCGCTCGGCATGTCGCCCACCGTCAATCCGGCCTCGCCGTATGGATTCTACAACGAGGCGAATTGGTACCGCTTCTACAACTACCGCAACAGCAGCGCCGAGCCTTACAAGCTGCATGTGCAGTGGAACAAAGCCGGTGTTTCCGGCGGCCGTGACGTTGCCAACGGCGTGCGCTTTGACCGGGAATTCCATCTGCGGCTGCGCACGACCACGGATTCCATCGCTTTCGAGTACTCGTTCGACAACATTGCCTGGCAGCATGCCTATGCCGAGGCCTTCTCCCTGCCGGGCTACTCACTGAACCACGAATTTGCTTTTGAGCTGGCCGCCTACAACACGCCGGTGAAAGGCGAGTGGCTGGTGGATGATTTTGCCGTCTATGCCACCGAGGGGTTGGACAAAGGCGACGCCAGTGCTCCGCAGCTTTTCAACATCAACGTGGCCGAGGTGGAAGCCAACCGCGCCCTCATCACCTGGCAGACCAACGAGGCCAGCGATGCGCAGGTGGAATACGGCCTGACTGAGACCTATGGCTCGCTGTCGCCGCTCGCCCCCGGACTCCGAATGTTACACACGGTGGCGCTGACGGATTTGAGTCCCGGCACCACCTATCACTATCGCGTCAAGTCGCGCGACGCTGCCGGCAATCTGGCGGTGAGCCGAGATTCCACTTTTCGCACGGAAGGCAGCGCCTTGCGTGCCCGCGCCCTGCTCGCCGATTCACTCGCGGGCCGCACCGCCGGCAGCCGCACCGGTGGAGTGTTTCTTCCCGAGGGCGGCTGGCAGGCGACGGCTGCAGAGGATATGATCACCTACGATCTCGGCTTCTATGTGGAAAACGGTGCGCTGGAATTGGAAGTGCGCAATTTCAGCCCGAAAGAACAGAATTCCTTTGCCCGCCATCACATCGTCAGCATGTTTCGCAATCCCTGGGGCAATCATCATCCGGTGGAGAATCAGGAAACCGTGTGGGACTTGCATGCCGGCTCGCGCTACAATCCCGGCGTGAAAATGCTGTCGTGGGCGTACGATCAACAAGAGCGGAACACCACGATCCTGGACGATTGGTCGCGCGCGCAGACGTATCGCCTCAAAGTCACCTGGGAGGGCAACCGCCTCAGCTATTACCGCGACGGCGTGCTGCAAGCCACGCACACGCACGCCGCGCCGATGCAGTTGCGCTACGTTTTTCTCGGCCGCGATTTCACCGTGGGCACCGATCTCATCACCGGCTTCAAGAACAATCAATACGGCGCGATGATCGGTCCGATTTATTCGAACCTGATCGTCACCGCAAACCTCTCCGCGGAGGATGAAACGCCGCCGCAAGTTTCTGGCATCACGATTCGCGATCGCTATGCCAACGGCGTGCGGCTGGCCTGGTCCACCAATGAAGCGGCAGTATGCTTCATTGAGTATGGCGCTACGACTGCTTTCAGTCAGAAAACGAAGGTGTTGGGCCCGCCGGATTCGAGCTTCAGCGTCACCCTCGCAGACCTGCGGCCCAATCAGACTTACTACTATCGCATCACTGCCGTCGACAACGCCGGCAACCGCTTCACCAGCGGCACGCAGACCTTCATCACCATGGCGCGCGGCTTGTATGTTTTCAAACCGAGCGCCGACACCTATGTCGAAACCGCCGGCTTGTACGCCACCCGGCGCGACTACGGCAATTACGGCTGGATGAATTTGGGCGCGGGCAAAGGCCGTGAATGCTACCTGCGTTTCGCCGTCGCCGGCCTGGATTCCGCAATCGTCTCGGCTGCGCTGCGGCTGCACGGCCGCCAATCCGGAATCGGCGGCAATCTGGTGCGTGCCTTGAACACTGCGTGGGAAGAGAACAGCGTGACCTGGCTCTCCAAACCGGTGGTTGCCGGCGCAGTTTTGGACACCCTCAGCATTGTGCAGGAGAAAGAGTGGCACAGCGCTAACGTCACCGCGGCCGTCACCGGCAACGGAACTTTCGACTTTGCGCTGATCGGCAGCGGACCTGATTTCGTATCCTTCGATTCGCGCGAATCGCCCAATGCCCAGCCGGAACTGATTATCGCGCAAAAAGGCTATGAGGCCAGCATACCCTCCGTGCCGCTGTACGGCGTGCACGAGATTATGCTGAATGCAAACCAGACCGGCACAAACCCATATCTCGACAGCCCGGCCGTCACCGTGACGTTCACCGGTGTTGACGGTGCGGCCCGGGGACAGACGTTGAGCCTGAATGGTTTTTGGGACGGCGGCAGTGTCTATCGCGTGCGCCTCTCGCCGCCGGCGTGGGGTGAATGGCAGTGGTCGTCTTCCTCCAGCGAGGCCGGGCTGCATGGCAAAACTGGGCGGCTGGTGTGTGAGGGCCGCTTGCCGGCCGGCCATGCGAACGCCGGCGGACCGCTGCGCCAAGCCACCGCATTCCCTTACTCGCTGGAAACCACGGAAGGCCGGCCCGTCTTTCTGCTCGGCGACACGCAATGGTCGTTTGCGAGTGCGAAAATATCCTGGCCGGTTGAATTCAAAACTTATGTCGATGCGCGCGCAGCGCAGGGATTCAATTATGTGCACGGCCAGTTGTATGCGTTGCGGCCCGACAGCAATGATTTCAACGAGGGCGGGCAGGCATTCATCAACCGCGATGTCGATCGCCTCAATCCCGGCTATTGGCAGGCCTTTGACCGGCGCCTGGCTTACTTGAATGAGATGGGATTGACCGCCGGCCTGATGTTCGCTTGGGCCAATGAGGGCTGGCAGAGATTCGCCACCAGCGCGCAGGTCGACCGTTACGTCCAGTATTTAATCAACCGCTATGCCGCTTACAATCTCATCTGGATTCTCGCCGGAGAGTATGAAGAAGCGGCGGTGCCGGGCGGCTACGATCGTCTCGGCGAGTTCGTCAAGTCCAATGATCCTTACCGCCATCCGATTACAACCCACACGATCGACACCAATGCCGATGATTTTGGCACTGCTTCGTGGCTGACCGCGATCTATCAGCAAGTCCCCGATCCCAGCCGGATCACCACGGACCGGCGCTACAACAAACCGGTGATCAATTCCGAGTTTGGCTATGAAGGCGATCAATCGGCGGAAGAAGTGCGCCAGGATGCCTGGGAGATCGTAATGCGCGGCGGGTTTTTGGTTTATGGCAACACCACGACCTTCCACCACAATGCGGTGATGTCACAAGCGAATCTCTACTCTGCCGGCGCACGGTTCATGACGCTGCTCAAGAATTTCTGGACGAACAACGGCCGCTATGCCCTCAATTGGTGGCGCTATTCACGCTTCGAAGCGCTGCCCAATGAGCGCTGGCTGGCCGGGCTGCCCGGCGCGGAGTATGTCGTGTATGTCGAGAATGCCCTGCCTTTCCGCGTGAATCTCGGCGAGGCCTCCGGCACGCTCAGCGGCCAATGGTACAACACCCGCACCGGCGAGTGGAGCGGAATGATTTTCGGCGCGGCGAGTGACACCTTTGCACTGACCCCGCCGGGCGCGGGCTATGCCGCATTTCTGAGCACGGGTACCAGCAGCTCGCCGAGCATGAAATGCCAGCCTTCGGCCGCACCCGCGACGCTCGGCTTGCCGGAGTGTTTCGAGCTGGCGCAGAACTATCCCAACCCGTTCCGCAGCGAAACTGCAATCAAGCTGGCGTTGCCGGAGCAAGGCCGGGTAGAGGCCGTGGTTTACGATCTGGCGGGCCGGGAGGTCACGCGTTTGTATGACGGCAATCTGCCGCCGGGCTACCACGTGCTGCGCTGGAGCGGCAATCACACCGCCGGCGAGAGCCTGAGCAGCGGCATCTACTTACTGCGCGTGATCTATACCTCTTCCGGCAATGGCCGGGAAGTGATGACGAAGCGGGTCTTGTATTTGAAATGAACGGCACGACTCTCATCGCCCCCAAAGCGTCATGCTCGGGCGCTGCCCTGCTCACTTGCGCAGCGGCGGCGCCTGGTTCCCACCATCTGAATTCTGCAGGCAGTCACGGCGGCTTGTATTTTCCTGCATGATTCCGCAAGCAAACCTTGTCGCGGTGCAGCAACCCACCTCCCACGGACGGCCTCACCTGTTTCTTCCAGTCTGCAAAATCCGTTGCGTCTGTGCTGCCGCTCCTGTAGACGCGAGTGCGCGAGGAGTCAGCATCCGATGTGATGCAGCCGAGTGACTTCCAACTCTTGACTGCTTGACCTGCCATTGTCTCCCAAAGGAGGCCCCGTGAACCTGCGTGACATCAACTGGCGGCGGGCCGCGCTGCTCGCCGTTGTCGTTTTGCTGAATCCCGGCCGCGCGGCATTGGCGCCGGCGCAGTCCAACAATCCCACCGCCTCGCAACTTCTCGGCACCTTTGAATGGCGCTCGGACCCGGCAGGCGGTGCCAACCGCTTCGACGAGGCGATCATCGCCTTCACCGTGCGGGAGCTGCCGGACGGGCGGTTGCAGGTTTCTGCTCGAGTGGACATGGGTGAAGGCAAGGCCGGGGATGATTATCTCATCAACCCCTATCTGCGGTTGCATTTTGACAAGCAATATCTTCTGCGCGGCACGGTCGGCGGCAAGCGAGCCGAACCCAGCCCGGCGCGGTTGGCGCCCTTTGCAACCGAGCTGGTCTTTGCCAAACCGCAGGGTCCGGTCGAGGGCTGGCACGCCGGCTATGAATCCTACGTCGATGGCTCGCATGTTCGCGACACCGGCAAAGGTGAGGAGGAAAGCGAAGGTTTGTTTGATGCCGTCGCGCCCGCGATCAGTGCGGTGCGGCTGCTGAACGCCTCGCAAACCGCCGCCACCCTGCGCTGGGAAACCGACGAGCCGGCATTCGCACAAGTTGAGTTCGGCCCGACCGCCGGCTATGGCAGCGCCTCGGCAGCGACCACAGAGCCGGCCACCACTCACACCGTGCAATTGGCGAATCTGCTGCCGAACACGCTTTATCACTATCGCGCCCAGGTCTGGGATGCGGCCGGCAACACGGCAGTCTCACCGGATTTCACCTTCACCAGCGCCCTGAATGCACCCGACACGCTCACGGCTTATGACGATTTCGAGCGCACGGACCTCGGCCCGGACTGGACGCGCGAACCGCAATACTGGACGATCACCGACGGCGAGCTCGATCACACGCCCGAGGCCTGGAAGTCGTGGCGCTATCTCACGGTGTATAACGCAGTGAGCAACGGCGATGGCCGCGAGATTATCGAAGTGTCTTACCGCTGGGGCAAGAATGTGACGGCGTTGGGCGTGCGCGAAGGCGCGCTCGCGCTGATGGTGGATGAGGACAGTCCGCACGCGAACGGGTATTGGATTTGGCATCGTTACAGCCAGGTCTGGCTGTGGACTATCAACAACGGGGAGTACGTCGGCGGACTCGATCTCGGGCGCTGGTCCGGCTCCGCCGATCCCGGCGCCGGTGACGTGGTCACCATCAGGATCCGGCAGGAGAGTGACGGCAATCATTTCGATTACTACATCAACGGCAGTTATTCCGCCACCGCGCATGATCCCGCCAAGCATTTTCCCACCTCCGAGCGCTGGTACGTGGGCTTTTTTCTGCGCGGCGAAGAAATGAAGAACGAAGTCGATGATTTCCAGATCACCTATGTGCGCAAACCCGGCGGTGCTTCTGCGCCCGCGAGTTTGGCCGGCGGCAGCGCCACACCACCGCAACAGTTTTTCCTCTCACCCAACTATCCCAATCCATTCCATCAAGACACCCGCCTGTGGTTGCAAGTGCCGGAGCCGGGCCGTGCGCAAGCCGTGATCTACAACCTGCAAGGCCAGGAGATGTTGCGGCTGTTCGAAGGCCAACTGGCGGGCGGCACACATCTGCTGCACTGGAACGGCGCCACTGCCGGCGGCAGCCAGGCGCGCAACGGCGTCTATTTCCTGCGCATTCTTTTCGAGGGCGAGAACGGCAGCCGCGAGCTTTCCACGCGCAGGCTGTTGCTGGCGAGATGAAAGCAGTGAGTAGAGGGCTTGCGGAAACGCAAAGACGCCAAGCCTGAGCAGCAACTCAAGCTTGGCGTCCTTTACGCCTTGGCGGTCGGGAGGCGGTGGTGGCCTCTGCCCCGTCACTTCCTCAGGAAGCCGGGCTAGAGGTGGCCGGTCAGCAAATTGCTCCAAGCCTCGCGGGTGAGATAGTCGTTGAGCAGAAATACGAACAGGATGATCAACCAGACGAAGCCGGCGCCGGCAAACACCCAGGTGAGCTTGCCGCTGTAGCGCACGTGCATGAAGTAGAGCACCACCAGCGTGGCTTTGGCGACGGCGATGGTCATCGCGATCAGGTTGTTGAACGGCCCGAGATCGATGAAGGCCACGATCACGGTCACGGCCGTCAGGACGAGCAACGCCGCGATGATGGTATAGTAAACGCGCTTGGGAACGAGATGGGGACCCATCAGTGACGACCTATGAGATAAAGTAACGGGAACAGAAAAATCCAGACGATGTCAACGAAGTGCCAGTACAGCCCGAAAATTTCAATGGGCGAATTGTATTCGCGGGAATAGCGGCCCTGCCGCGCTTGGTAAATGAGGAAGAACAGGATGCCGATGCCGATCACCATGTGCAGCGCGTGCATGCCGGTCATCGCAAAATACAGCGCGAAGAAAATCTGCATCTGCGGCGGGTGCGCTTCCGCGGGGTGGAACATCGGGCCGGGAATGAGATGCTCGTGATACTTGTGCGTGTACTCGACTGCTTTGATTCCCAAAAAGGCCGCGCCCAGCACGATGGTGAGAAACAAAAACAGAATCAACTGCTGGCGCTTGCTCTGCTGGCCGTAGAACACCGCCAGCGCCATGGTCAGGCTGCTGCAGATCAGAATGGCGGTGTTGACGCCGCCCAGCGTGATGTCGAGATAATGGCTGCCCTGGATGAAGGCCTCGGGATAGCTCATGCGGTACACCAGGTAGGCGGCAAACAAACCGCCGAAAAACAGAATTTCCTGCACCAAGAAAGCCCACATGCCCAGCCCGGCGGCTTCGAACTGCTGGTCCAGGTCTTCGAAGTGGTGGGCGAGCGCGGGATGATGCTCAGACAAGGGTCGCCTCCTCTGCTTTGGCGTGTTCCTTGGCGTATTTGGCGTAGTCGTAGGCGTCGTCGGTCACGACCGGCGTTTTGTCGAAATTGTGCGTGGGCGGCGGCGAGGTGGTTTGCCACTCCAGGCCGGTGGCGCTCCACGGGTTGGCGCTGGCACGCGGGCCGCTCTTGAGCGACCAGATGAAGTAGATGAGCGGAATCAAGTAGCCCACGCCCAGAATCGTTGCGCCCGCGGTGGACAACACGTTCAACACCTGGAACTCTTCGGGATACACGTGGTAGCGCCGCGGCATGCCGAGATAGCCGAGCACAAACTGCGGGAAAAAGGTCAGATTGAAACCGACAAACACCACCAGCGCGGCAAAACGCGCCCAGCCTTCGGGATAGAGCCGGCCGGTGATCTTCGGCCACCAAAAGTGCAGGCCGCCGAGATACGCCATGATCGTGCCGCCCACCATGATGTAATGGAAATGGGCGACGATGAAGTAGGTGTCGTGCACGTGCACGTCGACCGCCAGCGTCGACAAAAACATGCCGGTCAGGCCGCCGATGGTGAACAATCCGATGAATCCAATCGCATACAACATCGGCGCCTGATAGGACACCGAGCCTTTGTAAAGCGTCGCAGTCCAGTTGAACACCTTGATGGCCGAAGGAATGGCAACCAAAAAGCTCAGAAAGGAGAAGACCATGCCGGCATAGATGGACTGGCCGGTCGTGAACATGTGATGGCCCCACACCAGAAAACTGATCACCGCAATGGCCAGACTGGAGAAGGCGACGAATTCGTAGCCAAAAATCTTCTTGCGCGAGAAGCAGGTGACAAGCTCGCTCATCACGCCCATGGCGGGCAGCACCATGATGTAGACCGCCGGGTGTGAGTAGAACCAAAACAAATGCTGAAACAGCAGGGGATCGCCGCCGACCGCCGGATCAAAGATGCCGATGTGAAACAAGCGTTCCAGGCCGACCAGCACGATGGTGATGGCCACCACCGGCGTGCCCAGCACTTGGATGAGGCTGGTGGCATAATGCGCCCAGATGAACAGGGGCATGCGGAACCAAGTCATGCCGGGCGCGCGCATTTTGTGAATGGTGACGATGAAGTTCAGGCCGGTCAAAATCGAGGAGAAGCCGGTGATAAAGATACCGACCGCCGCCAGAATGACGTTGGTGTTGGAATACGTGCTGCTGTAGGGCGTGTAAAACGTCCAGCCGGTGTCCACCCCGCCGAAGAGCACGGCGGCAAAAGTGAACAAGCCGCCGATCATGTAAATGTACCAGCTCAGCAGGTTGAGGCGCGGGAAGGCCAGATCTTTGGCGCCAATCATCAGCGGCACCAAAAAGTTGCCGAGGATGGCCGGGATCGCCGGGATCAGGAAGAAGAACACCATCATGATGCCGTGCATCGTGAACATCTTGTTGTAGGTCTCCGACTGCATCAAGTCGGCGGCCGGCGTCATCAGCTCCAGGCGCACAAACACGGCGAACAGTCCGCCAATCAAAAAGAACAAGGTCACCGTGATCAAATAGAGAATCGCGATGCGCTTGTGGTCGATGGTGAGCAGCCATGATTTCGCACTGAAGCCGGCATTCAAATAGTGCTTCTTCGGAACCTCGTGCGGATCGGCGATTTGATGTTCATAAGGTCGGAAAACAGCAGTAGCCATTGTTCTTCTTCTCTCACATTGATGAGGCCAGGGTGGCAGCGGGCCGGCGCAGAAGCGCGCTGGGCATCTGCGGCCGCCCGCGGCCGCCGGGAAGCGTGATTATTTCAGCGTTTTGAGATAGGCCGTGATCTGCAGCAAGCCCGCCTCGTTGATCTGCCCCTGGAACGTCGGCATGAGGGGATTGTAGCCGGCGGCGAGCTTGGCGCCGGGATTCAAGATCGATTCGCGGATGTAGGCTTCATCCGCCACCACGGTGCGGCCATCCGCCAGCTTCACGGAGGAGCCAAACAAGCCCACGAGCGAAGGCCCGCGCGCGCCAGGGACATTGGCGTGGCAAGTGCCGCAGCCGAGCTGGTTGAACTTCTTCTCACCCGCCGAGGCTAAAGTCTCACCACCTTCACTTCCACTCAGCCATTTTTCGAATTCCGCCGGTTCCATTACCACCACGCTGCCGATCATCTCCGAATGCTTGGTACCGCAGTATTCCGCACAGAAGAGATGATAGACGCCGGTTTTGGTGGCTTCGAACCACAAGTGGGTATAGCGGCCCGGCACCACGTCCTTCTTGATGCGAAACGCCGGAATGTAGAAGCTGTGAATGACGTCTTCGGTGGCCATGGTCAGCTTCACCGCCTGGCCGACGGGCACATGCAATTGGTTGATCTCGCGCTGGCCGCTGGGGTGTTGCACGTACCACATCCACTGCTTGCCGACGACGTAGATCTCCATGGCATCCTTGGGCGGAGCGGAATAAGCCTTGAAGTACAAACTCGCGCCCCACCAGAAGACGATCACGGCAAGAAAGAACGGAATGATCGTCCAGGCCAGCTCGAGCTTGAGCAAGCCGGGAATTTGCATCGGCGCTTCGTCTTCCGAGCGGCGGCGATAGCGCACCGCGAACACATAGATCAAGAAAAAGATCAACAGCGAGAAAAACAGCGAGAGGCCGACAAGAAAGTAGTACAGTAAGTCCACTTCCACTGCCAGCCGGGTTGCTTGTTCCGGGAGGAGTTGAAAGCCTTTGTCCATGATTCCGTACGATTTCTACTCATCAGAATAATTAGCCGCCGGGGGCGGACGTTGCCGTTCTGGGCAGCGCTCAGCCGGCTTTGACGCTCGCCAGCTTGTTGCGCCGGTCGCGCCACAGCATCACCAGCACGAAACCTGCCAGCAGCACCACCGTGGTCACGCCCGCCAGGCGCAGAACATTCATGATCATCAAGCCATATTTGCCGGTGCGAGGATCATAGTGAAAGCAATACAGCAAAAGCTGATCGACCGCCGAGCCGATCTTGTTTTCCGAGGCTTCGATCAAGCTCAGGCGCAGGTCGCGGCTGGGATAGTCGACGCCGTAGAAATAGCGCGCCAGCTTGCCCTCGGGCGTCACAATCATCAGGCCGCCGGCATGCGCGTATTGCTGCGAAACCGGATCGAATTCATAGCGGAAACCCACCGCCTCGGTGAGCTGTTTGATCGCCAGGGAATCGCCGGTGAGAAAATGCCAGCCGCTCTCGGCGCCCGGCCGGTTGTAATCCTTTAAATAGTTTTTCTTCTTCTCGGCGGCCAGTGCCGGCGTTTCACGCGGGTCGAAGCTCACCGCAATGACGTTGAACTCCTTGCCGGCATCGAAGGGCAACACCTTGAGACTGCGATTCAATTCGTTCAGCACCAGATTGCACAACATCGGGCAGTTGTAATAGATGAGGGCGAGAATCGCCGGCTTTTTGCCGAAGTATTGCTGCAGCGGCACGGCAGCGCCGGTTTCGTCGAGAAACTGCAGCTCCAGCGGCACCTGGCCGCCGAGCTTTTGATCGATGCCGATTCTCTTGAGAATATCCGGCTGACTGCTTGCATTCAAACCCTGCCCGCGCACGCCCGCTGCCGTGCCGGCAAGCAAGCCCAGCGCGACAAACAGCAACAGCGCCGGCCGCACAACAGCCTGGATAACCAGATTCTTCATGGCCTTTCCTCCTGCACCGCGCTCGTACTGGTCTGCCCGGCAAGCTCAGCCGCCGCTGCTGGCCGCGCCGGCAGGCCGCGCTTGAGCAACAACGTCATGGCACTGTCGATCGGAATGCGCACGATGCCGGCTTCCCGCGCAGTCCAGCCATAACTGTGCAGCACGGAATCCTCGGCGGCCAAGAAGGCTTGCAGGTCGCGCTCCGGCGTAATTTGCAGCCGCGGCGCCGGCGGAATCTGCAGCGTGTCCGCCAGCACATGCGGCGGAATGGCCGTCTTCTCGTGCTGGCGCTCGAAGAACTTGAGGGCGCCATACATCAAGGCCAGCGACACGGCGATGATGGCGAACAGCCCGACTCCGGAGAGCGCCAGCGAACGCGCATTGGCGTCAGTGGTTTCGTATCCGCGGTGATTGTTTTGATTTATGTTCATCATCCAACTCAATCTTGCATGGTATACCTCGGCAGGGCGGTGCGGCCAACAGCCGAGGCTCTCAGTGCGAATGTTCCTTGTGGCTGAAGGCGATTTCGACGCGGGGGTCGCGCAACGGCAACAGCGGGCGATCCTTGAGCTGCCAGACGAAATAGGCGATCCACAAGCCGCCGATGCCGACCGGCGCCGCCACCTCCAGCCAGTGGAAGGCGAAGGCTTCGGTGTGAAAACTCGGCGCGATCAACCAGAATAGATCAATGAAACGCATCACGATCATCCCGACCGCGACTTTGACCAGCAGCTCGACCCGCCGCTTCATCTTGCGCGACAGCAGCAGCACGAAGGGCAGCGCGAAATGAAAGACCACAAGCGCCAGCGAGATCCACTGCCAGCCGCCGTGCAGCCGGTGCAAATACCACGGAATCTCCTCGGGCAGGTTGCCGGACCAGATGATGAGAAACTGCGAGAACGAGACATAGGCCCACAGCAGCACGAAGGCAAACATCAAGTTGCCGAGATCGTGAAAATGCTTGGCGACCATGACTTCGGAAAGCGGCCGGTGTTGCGACAGGCGCGCCACCACCACGATGGCGAAGGCCAGCGTGAGCAGCCCCTGCCCCACCACGAACAGCACGCCATAGATGGTCGAATACCAATGGGGATCGAGCGACATCACCCAATCCACCGAAGCGAAAGTGAGCGTGAGCACGTAGATCACCAGGCTCGGCCCGCTCAGTTGCCGCAGCCGGCGGGTGAGCATCAGGTCGCCGCTCTGATCCTGCTGTTTCGACCAGCGATTGAGAAAAAAGATGAGCAGCGCCCAGATGGCAAAATAGGCGATGGTGCGGGCGGTGAAGAACGGCACGTTGAGATAACGCGCTTTGTGCTGCAAAATGGCGTCGCCGCTCACCGCTTCGGGCCGCGCCCACAAATACAATTCCTGGAGGCCGAATGCCAGCGGCAGGAACAGCACGATCATCAGCGGCAGCGTGCGCGAGCTGGCTTCGAGCAGGCGCTGAATGGAAAAGCCCCAGCCGCCACCCACCAAATGATGCAGCGCCAGCAGGGCAAAGCTGCCGAGCGTGAGGCCCAGCCAGAAGAGATAGCCGAGCAGGTAAGATTGAAAGAACTGCGCCGTGCCGAGCGCAGCGCCCACGCCGCACAGTGCCAGCGCCAGCACGCCGACGATCAAGGCGCGTTGTTGCCAGCGGGCCAGGATCGGCGTCAAAGTATCGGCGTGGTTCATGGCGTCGCTCCGAGTTGGGCGCGCTGGCCGGCCGGCACGTCGTCAAGCGTGGCGTTTTGGCTCAATTGCAGGGCGCGGATGTACGCCACAATCGCCCAGCGATCATCGGGCGGCACGCGATCGGCATAGCTGTACATGGTTCCGAATCCATTGGTCATCACATCGAAAAAGTATCCCGCCGGCGCTTCGCGCAGCCGCTGAATATGCAAAGAGGGCGGCCTGCGCATGCCGCGCTGCACGATCATGCCGCTACCGTCACCGAGGCGGGCATGGCAGGGCGCACAGTAAATGTTGTAGCGCTCCTGACCGCGCGCCAGCAGTTTCGGAGTGAGGGCAACGGGCAGGCGATCCACCAACTGGTTGCCGACTTTGCCGGTGTAAAGATAGGCATCGGTGCGGAGCTGGCCGCGGCCGATGGTGCCCGGCACCTGAGGCCGCGAGGCACGGCCATCCGCGAAAACCGTGCTGCCTTCCAGCGGCTCGAGGCGGGGCTGATCATGCATATCCTGCCGGCAGCCGGACGCGAGCACGGCCAGCACCAACAAACCAAGCGTGGTGGCCGAGGGAGAAAGCGAATTCTTCTTGCGGGTCATGCGATACTGTTGGTTTTAATCACGCGATTCAATGTTGTCCCAATAGGCGGCCGCCCTCAAGGCTCGACTTCGTGCACCGCGTCGGGTTGAAGGCTCTCCAAAAAGGCTCTGGTCGTCAGGGGATCGAACTTGGGATCGTTGGCCTGAATGCACAGGAAAAAACGGTCGCGCGAGGCGCGCTCGAAAGGCTCGACGTTGAACACCGGATGATAAGGCTGCGGCAGGCCGTTGAGCGCAAACATCGCCAGCACCGCGGTAAAGGCGGCGAACAAAATCGTGGTCTCGAAGGTGATCGGAATGAACGAGGGCCAACTGTTGAACGGCCGGCCGCCGACGTTGAGCGGATAGTCGATGACGGCGGCATAATATTGAAAAAAGAAGCCGACAAAGCAGCCCACCAGTCCGCCGATCAAAACGATGCGCGGCAGGCGGTTGCGATGCACGTGGATCGCTTCGGCCAGGCCTTCGATTGGAAACGGCGAGTAGGCATCCACTTTGCGGTAGCCTTCGGCATGCGTGCGTTTCGCCGCGGCCAGCAGCGCGCCGGGCGTTGCGAACTCGGCCAGCAGGCCGTAGAGCGCAGTGTCGTTGGTCGATTTCGTGCCGGTATTCATGGGCTGGTATTGACTCCTGGAGTGCGAGAACGGCAGCGGGGCCCGCGGCGCCGCGCTGCCGGCTTGCGTCTGCCAGCTTGGTTTATTTGCGTTCTTCCGTGGGCACCAGCGTGCGCATCTCGAAGATCGAGATGGCGGGCAGCACGCGCACGAACAGGAAGATCAGCGCGAAGAACAAGCCGATGGTGCCGAGATAGGTCGCCCAGTCCCAGGTCGTGGGATAATACATGCCCCACGCGGAGGGCAGAAAATCACGGTGCAGACTGGTGACGACGATGACGAATCGTTCCAGCCACATGCCGATGCTGACCACGATCGAAATCGCGAACAGCCAGATCGTGCTGCTCTGCACCTTTTCGATCCACAACAATTGCGGCACGAGCAGGTTGCAGAGGAGCAAGGCCCAGTAAGCCGGGGCATAGGGGCCGGTCCAGCGATTCCACATCATGTACCATTCATACTGGTTGCCGCTGTACCACGCCATGAAGGCCTCCACGGCGTAGCCATAAGCGACGATCAAGCCGGTGGCCAGCATGATCTTGGCCATGTTGCGCAGATGCACGGTGGTGATGAAATCTTCCAAACCATAGATCGCGCGCAGCGGAATCGCGAGAATCAGAACCATGGCGAAACCGGCATAGATGGCGCCCGCCACGAAGTAGGGCGGAAAGATGGTCGCGTGCCAGCCGGGGATGATCGACATCGCAAAGTCGAAGCTGATCACCGTGTGCACCGACAACACCAGCGGCGTGGCCAGGCCGGCGAGCAGCAGGTAGGTGGTTTCATAGCGCGACCAGTGCACCGCCGAACCGCGCCAGCCCATGGCAAGAAAGCCATAGATCAGGCGCAACCACCGGTTCTTTGTGCGATCGCGCAGCGTGGCCAGATCGGGCAGCAGGCCGATATACCAGAACAGCGCCGAGACCGAGGCATACGTGGTGATGGCAAACACGTCCCACGCCAGCGGGCTGCGGGTTTGCGGCCACAGCGCCATGGTGTTGGGGTAGGGCAACAGCCAATATGCCAGCCACGGCCGGCCGACGTGAATGAGCGGGAAGATGCCGGCACACGCCACCGCAAACAGCGTCATGGCCTCGGCAAAGCGGTTGATCGAAGTTCGCCAAGCTTGCCGGAACAACAGCAGGATGGCGGAGATCAACGTGCCGGCGTGGCCGATACCGATCCACCAGACCAGGTTGATGATCGCGAAGCCCCATCCCACGGGATTGTTGATGCCCCAGATGCCCACGCCCTTGACAAACAAGTAGGCAAGGGCGGCAAACAGCATCATCACGCCGGCAAACGCAATGGTGAATCCGATGATCCAGCCCTTGGGCGTTTTGCGGGTGAGCACGATCGCGCTCACCTTGTCGGTGATCGAGCCGTAAGTGTGGCCGGGCGCGAGTACCGGCGCCTCCTGGCGGTAGTTTGTCAGCTTTTTGATCAGCGTTTCAGTTTGTGCCATGTTTCTTGCGCGATGATTGTCGTCTCGCCTGTGCCTTCCATTCAATTCGCAGCCATTTGCGGCGCTGCCCCAATCTTGCCGGCGCGCAGCTTACGCGTGGCTGCTTTCTTCCGCCAGGGCCGGGTTGGGATTGCGCAGCCGCGCCAGATACGTGGTGCGGGGCCGGGTGTTCAAATCAGTCAGCAGGCCATAGTTGAGCGGGCTCTCTTTCAGCTTGGCCACGCGGCTGTTCGGGTCATTGAGATTGCCGAAGATGATCGCTTGCGCCGGGCACACCTGCTGGCAGGCGGTGAGAATCTCGCCGTCGGCGATGGCGCGTTCTTCCTTCTTGGCTTCGATGCGCGCCGCGTTGATGCGTTGCACGCAGTAGGTGCATTTTTCCATCACCCCGCGCGAGCGTACGGTGACATCGGGGTTGCGCTGCAGCTTGACGATCGGCGTTTCGAAATCGGAATACAGCAGGAAGTTGAAGCGCCGCACTTTGTAGGGGCAGTTGTTGGCGCAGTAGCGTGTGCCCACGCAGCGGTTGTAGACCATGTCATTCAAGCCTTCGGAGCTGTGCACCGTCGCGCCCACCGGACAAACCGGCTCACACGGCGCCTTTTCGCAGTGCATGCACGGCACCGGCTGATGGTAGGTGTCGGGATGATCGAGATCGCCTTCGTAGTAGCGATCCACGCGAATCCAGTGCATCTCGCGGCCGATGAGCACCTGCTCCTTGCCGACCACCGCGATGTTGTTCTCCGACTGGCAGGCGATCGTGCAGGCATTGCAGCCGAGGCAGGCATTCAAATCGATCACCATCCCCCAGGCGTTGTCTTCGTATTTGTGCTCGGGGTAGAGCGTCATCTCCGGCGCCGGCTCGTGGCCCATCTCATGGATGAACTCCGGATGCGCGACGAACTCCGCCAGTGTGCCGGTGCGCACGAGATGGCGATTCTCCATGCTGTGATGCATCTGGCTGGTGGCCAGGCGATGGCGCTCGCCGGTCTTGCGGATTTCCAGGCCGTGCCCAAACCAGGGCGCTGCCGAGGTACGCAACGCATAAGCATTGAATCCGGTGCCGCTGGCAAGCTGGCCGCCGCGGCTACGGCCATAGCCGAAGTGAACGGTCACAGTTGCTTCGGGATGGCCGGGCATGATCCACACCGGCGCATTGACCGTGCGGCCTTGATACTGCAGTTCGACGACCTCCTCATTCTGCAATTTTAGGCGCTGTGCGGTTGCCGGGCTGAGCAACGCGGCATTGTCCCAAGTGAGCTTGGTGAGCGGCTTGGGCAACTCTTGCAGCCAGCCGTTGTTGGCGAAGCGTCCATCACCCACGCTGGGGTCTGGCCGAAAGCAAATGGCGAGACTCGCGCCGGCTGCCGTTCCGGTTGGCGGCGGCAACTGGCCGGTGAACGTAACGGACTTCAGCGGTAGTGCGGTGTTGGCCACTACACCGTCATGCACCGACACCTGCCAGAAGGTTTCAAAGTCCGGCGTATTATGCTGCTTCTGCCAATACTCGCGCACGCTGTCGTAGCCGCTCGAACCGCTTTGGCCGAGCATGACGGCCAGCATCTCATGCGCAGATTTGCTGTTGTACAGCGGCGCAATCAGCGGCTGGATGATCGTCACCGAGCCGTCGAAAGCGCGGCCGTCACTCCACGACTCGAGATAGTGTGATTCGGGAATATGCCAGTGGCACAACGCGGCGGTTTCATCATCATGCAGACTGAGCTGCACGCGCAGACCCACTTTCGCGAGTGCACCGGCGAAATCCAGGTCAGCGGGCGCGGTGAATACGGGATTGCCGCCCATCATCACCAGCACTTCGACGGCGCCGGCGTTCATGTCATTGACCAATTCGCGCAGCGAGGCCATTTGGTCGACCGGCTCGGCCTCGACCGGCGCGGTGTACACGACGGTGTTGCCGGCATTGCCCAACGCATGATTCAAAGCGTGCGCCAGCAGATGCACCACCGGCGGCTGGCTGTCGCCCACGATCACAATGCCGGCGCCGCGGTGAGACTTCAAATCATCGGCAATGGCTTTGATCCATTTCTCCTGGCCGCTGTCGAGCGCAGCCGGCGTGCTGCCAATGCCGCATTCCGCTGCCACCGCCCGCACAATATTCTCGAGGGCAGCCGGCGGCAGCGCCCAACGATGATCCGCCATACTGCCGGTCAGGGTGGGCGTGCTTTCGATCATGTAGAGCCGGTTCATCTTCTGCTCGCCGTCCACGACGCGACGCTGGCTGGAAAATTCGCGGGCGTAACGTACGCTGTTGGGATGATCGATGAGAAAATCGGCGTCGAGCGCGAGAACCACCGCGGCGCGGTCGAAGCGATAGTGCGTCTCCACCACTTCGCCGAATGCCAGGGTGGCACCGGCGCGGGCATGATCGCGGCTGGTGGGTTCGTATTGATGCCATTTGGCCGCCGGGAAGGCTGCCCGCATGCGCTGCAACTGATCCGCCAGCGTCGGAGAAGTGACGGTTTCGGTGAGCACGCGCAGGCCTGCGCCCTGCTTTTGGCGCAGCGCTTCCAGCTTCAAGTTGAACTCGGAGAGAAAAGCTTCCCACGTGCTCACCCGGCCCGTGCGCGTGACCACCTGCGCCCGGTCGGGATCATAGAGTGTCAGCACCGAGGCTTGCGCGAAAATGTCCGTTGCGCCCAGGCTGGCAGGATGCTCGGGATTGCCTTCGACTTTGGTGGGCCGGCCCATGTGGCTTTCCGCCAGCAAACCCTGCGCGAAACCGCGCTGCAGCATGGCCGTGGCAAAATAGACCGGCTTGCCGGGCACGATTTGCTCGGGCGGCTGCACGTAGGGAAAAATCTTCTCCACCGGCTGGCGCGTGCACGCATTCAGACCGGCGAGCGCCAGCGAGGCGCCCATGAACTTGAGAAAATTGCGGCGATTGACGGCGCTGGAATAATCCACCACACCGGGCGCGAATTCATTTTCCACGAACTGCTGGAAGGCCGGCGTTTCGGCCAACTCTTCCAGACAGCGCCAATACTGCTTGCCCTGCTTGCCGTTCAAGCGCCGGCGAATCTCCTCCAAATCGAGGTGAGGGGTATCGGTCATCGTGCTCATCGATGGCAAATGGAACAATCGGTTAGTTTGCGAATCTGATATTCCTGCACCAGTTGGGCGCCGAGTTTCTCTTGATCCTCCGCCTGCCAGGTGGTGCTGAAAACCTGGTCGCGCGGCCGTACGAATTTCTCCGGATTGCGATGGCATTGCAGACACCAAGCCATCTCCAACGGGTTCTCGCGCCAGGTGAGCGCCATCTCCTGAATCGGGCCGTGACAGGTCACGCACCCGACTCCCTTTTTCAGATGGATGCTGTGGTTGAAATAAGCGAAGTCGGGGAGATCATTGACCCGCACCCAGGCAATCGCACGATCGCTGCGCCAGCTTTCGCGCACCGGCTCGAGGATTTCCGCGGTGGTGTGAATCTGGGAATGGCAGGTCATGCAGGTTTTCGTGGCGGGAATGCCGGCGAAAGCGCTTTCTTCCACGGAGGTGTGGCAGTAACGGCAGTCGATGCCGAGTTGGCCGACGTGATGGCGGTGGCTGAAGGCCACGGGCTGCTCGCGCACCACATTGGCCTGCGTCACGTAGGAGGAACGTTCAAGAACCAGCATCAACCACAGGAAACCGCCGACAAAAAAGACTGCGCCGAAAATGCTTACTTTGGAAAGGGTGTTTGTACTCGGATGAAAAATCTGAGCCATCAGAATTCTCGAATCAATGATCAGGCCGAAAGCTGTTTTCAAATTGCCTAAGCATACTGCAGGCGGGCACGCCTGAGCCGCGATGGTTCACCGGGCCGGCGCGACGACTTGGTGGGAGTGCTCCCTACCCTTCCTGACTTGCATACAGCGAAGCGGGCTTGCACCGGCGAGCCTAATCATCTCCTCGAACTCGCCGGACAGCCTGATTGCACACGATGTGGTTCAAAACAGGTGACAAAAATAGAAAAGAATCCTCCATTGTCAAGCGATTTCCTTGTCGTCTCTGAGAAAATTCATGGCGCAGCGCGGCATGAATGTGCCTTCGCGCAGCGCGTCATTTCGTCGCAACTGCCTTCTTCATTGGCTCCTTAACCATCCGCGCGCGCGGGTCACGGCCTTGCGCCAGTTTTGATAAAGATGCTGGCGCTCGTCCTCCGGCATCCGCGGTGAAAAGCGCGTTTCCTCGCGCCAGTGTTGTGCGAGGTCATCGAGATCGCGCCAGCAGCCAACCGCCAATCCCGCCAGATAAGCAGCGCCCAGCGCCGTGGTCTCCGTCACCGCCGGACGCACCACCGGAGTGGGCACGATGTCCGCCTGAAACTGCATGAGCAAGTCATTACGCACGGCGCCGCCGTCCACGCGCAATTCGGTGATGGTGGTGTTGGCGTCTTCCTGCATCGCCTCGGCAAGATCGCGCGCTTGATAGGCAATGGCTTCCAGCGCGGCGCGCGCCAGATGGCTGCGATTAGTGCCGCGCGTCAACCCCACGATCGTACCGCGCGCCTCAGCATCCCAATACGGTGAACCCAGCCCGGTGAACGCCGGCACGAGATAGACTCCGCCATTGTCTTTTGCCTGCGCCGCCAAGTGCTCGATCTCGGCCGCCGAGTTGATGATTTGCAATTCATCGCGCAGCCACTGCACCACGGCGCCCGCGACAAACACCGAGCCTTCGAGCGCATATTGCACTTTGCCGCCGCCGATCTGCCAGGCAATCGTGGTCAGCAGGCCGTGCTTCGAAGCAAACACCTGCCCGCCGGTTTGCATGAGCATGAAACAGCCGGTGCCATAGGTGTTTTTCAGCATGCCCGGCTGAAAACAGGTTTGCCCGAACAGGGCGGCTTGCTGATCGCCCGCGATGCCGGCAATCGGAATCTCCGCGCCCAACCACTCCGCAGCCGCCAGCCCAAAGAGGCTGCTGCTGGGCCGCACTTTGGGCAGTAGCGCCGCCGGAATATCGAACGCCGCCAGCAAATCGCGATCCCAATCAACTTCATGAATGTTGAACAACATTGTGCGCGAGGCATTCGAGCAATCCGTCGCGTGAACCTTGCCGCCGGTCAGCTTCCACAACAGCCAGGTGTCGATCGTACCGAAGGCGAGATCGCCCTGCTGGGCGCGCGGCCGCAGCCCCGGAACATTGTCCAACAGCCACTTGATTTTCGTGGCGGAGAAATAGGGATCCGCCACCAGGCCGGTGCGCTGGGAAATCTCCTGGCGCCACTTGCTCGCGCGCAGCTCTTCGCAGATCGCGGCGGTGCGCCGATCCTGCCAGACAATGGCGGGATGCACGGGCATGCCGGTCTTGCGCTCCCACAGCAAAGTGGTCTCGCGTTGATTGGTGATGCCGATCGCCAAGAGGTCGCTGCCGCGCAATCCGGCTTTCTGCAGCGCGGCGCGCGCGGTGCTCAGTTGCGTCTCCCAAATTTCCTCGGGATCATGCTCCACCCAGCCGGGCCGGGGATAATGCTGCTGGAATTCCTGCTGCGCCCAGGCCAGCATGCGGCCCTCTTGATCGAAAATGATGCTGCGACTGCTGGTGGTGCCCTGATCCAACGCCAGGAGGTATTTCATTGTGATTCTCCTTGCCCATGATGACTCGCTGCCGGTTGATGCGCTCTCATTCCGCGGCCGGCCTTTCCGACTTCGCCAAGAGCTGAGTGAGCACGGCCACCTCCGCGGTCGGCAATTGGCACGCGTAGTTTTCGCAAACGTAGGCAGTGGCCTTGCCCGCGAGCATGGTCATGGCGGAGAACATCGGCAATCTTTCATGCAAGAACTCTTTGCCCTCGCCGCCGGCCAGCAGCAAAATCTTGTTGGGTAGAAAGCGTTCGTGCACGGCGCGCAGCAGGACTCTCGTGTCGTCCGCCTGCGGGTCGCCGGCGATGATGATTTGCACCGGTTTGTTTTGGCTGAAATCCATGGTCGCGAGCATCTGCGGCGCGGCATGCGGCATTTGCTCCAGCCGGGCTGCAAACAGCCGCTGCGTGCGTTCAGCGAGTTCCCACCAGTGCGGCTGGTCGAGCATCTGCGCCAGTCGCAGCAGATTGGCCGCCGCCACGGCGTTGCCGGAAGGCTCGGCACCGTCATACTCCTCTTTCATGCGCAGCAGGATCGATTGATCCTCGCCGGGCGTGTCATAGAAGCCGCCGCCGTCGGCATCGCCAAACAGGCGAATTTGGGTTTCGGTCAGCTTCTCCGCGAATTGCAGCCAGGCGATCTCGAAACCGGCTTCATACAAATCCAGCAAGCCCTGCACCAAAAAGGCATAGTCATCGAGCTGGCCCGGATGTTTGGATTCGCCGTCGCGATAGCGCCGTTTAAGCGCAGCGCCGGCGGGATCATAATTCTTGGCGAGCACGAACGCCGCCGCGCGCCCGGCCGCTTCGAGATACATGCGCTCTTCCAGAACTTGATAGGCGCGGGCAAACGCGGAAATCATCAAGCCGTTCCACGCCGTGATGATCTTGTCGTCAAGATGTGGCCGCGGCCGGTGCTGGCGCGCTTCGGACAACTGCGCCCGGCAGCGGTCGCTGGCTTTGAGAATCTCCTCCTCCGGCCGGGCAAAATGAACCGCGGCCTCTGCCGGCGTGCGGGCGGCATAGAGCACGTTGCGGTCGCCAAACTCGCCGTGAGGATCGCTGAGGGTGTTGCCGCTGTCGCTCACGCCGTAGAGAAAATTGAGAATCTCCGCATCCCGGTCGCCGAGCAGATCCACGATTTCCTGCTTGCGCCATAGATAGAACGCGCCCTCCTCCTTTTCTTCGGGATGCGCGGGATTCGGCGCGCTGTCGGCATCTTCCGCGGAATAAAAGCCGCCGTCGGGATGGGTCATGTCGCGCAGCACATAGTCGAGCACTTCGCGGGCAACCTGCGCGTAGAACGGCGCGCGCGTGAGCTGATAGGCCTCCAAGTAGGCGCACGCCAGTTGCGCTTGATCATACAGCATCTTTTCAAAATGCGGCACGCGCCAATGCGCATCCACCGCGTAGCGGTGAAATCCGCCACCGAGATGATCATACATGCCGCCTGCCCACATGCAGCGCAGCGTGTGCAGCGTCATGTCGAGCGCGCTTTTTTCCTGCGTGCGGCTATGATAACGCAGGAGGAAATTGAACACCGCCGGCCGTGGAAACTTGGGCGCGCTGCCGAAACCACCCAGGCGCTCATCATAGCTGCGATCGAACTGGGCAAACGCGGCGCGTGCCAGTGATGTCCAAGCCACCGGCCCCTCCGCCCTCTGAGCGGCCCCTTGCTCCTGCATGGCCTGCATGATTTGCGAGCTCGATTCCAGCACCTTTTCGCGCTGCTCCTGCCAGGCGCGGCTGAGCTGCAGCAAGAGTTGCGGAAAACCCGGCCGGCCATAGCGTGACTCCGGCGGAAAATACGTGCCGGCATAAAACGGCTTGAGGTCCGGCGTCAGCCAGGCCGAGAGCGGCCAGCCGCCGGCGCCGGTCAGGCCTTGCACCACCGCCATGTAAACGCGATCGACATCCGGCCGCTCCTCACGATCGACTTTGATGCAGACATAATGCTCGTTCATGATGGCGGCGATGCTGTCGTTTTCAAATGACTCGCGCTCCATCACGTGGCACCAATGACAGGTGGAATAGCCGATGGAAAGAAAGATGGGTTTGTTCTCGTGCCGCGCTTTGGCGAACGCCTCCTCGCCCCAGGGATACCAATCCACCGGGTTGAAGGCATGCTGCAAAAGATACGGGCTTTTCTCGTGAATCAGGCGGTTGGGTTTCCGACCTTGCGCCAGGTTTGCGGCGATGGCAGCAGAAAAAGCGTTCATTTTATCCTCGGCTAGCTGTTGAGCGACTGCGCGTGGCGAGGGCGGCAACACGACATGATGCAGCTTGAAATGGCTCGCGGCCAGACCGGCGAGCGCGAGCACGGCGAAGACAAAGACGACGGCGTGTCCGTTTGAGATCTTCACGAGCACCTTAATGGAGTCTGTCCAGGAATGAAATAACCGCTCGGGCGCTTTGCAGCAATCTTCCCCGGCACTTGGCACCGCCTCATGCTGCGAGAATCGCGGCGGCGGAGAGACCGCCGGAGAACTCGCGCAGACCCAGGCAATCTACTCGGCCAGAAAAATCTCGAGAAATTCCTCGACTTGGGAGAAATCCTGGAACAGATAATCCGGCGCGGCGGCGCGTAACTCGGCGAAGCTGTAGTCGCCGGTGGCCACCGCAATGGCGCCGGCGCCATGCGGCCGGGCGCACGCCACGTCGCGCGGCGTGTCGCCGATCACATACACGTCGTGATTGTGCGGAACAAAGTTGTATTTCTCCTGCACCCGGCGGAGGGCATGCGGCACCAGCTTGTTGCGGTCGCTTTCATCATCGCTGAAAGCGCCGAACTCGAAGTACTTCCACAAATCGAAGTACCGCAGCTTGATTTCCGCGGCCTGGTGCCAGTTGCCGGTGAGCAACCCGAGGTGGAACTGCGGCAGCGCGTGCAGCCGCTCGAGCAGCTCGGGAAAGCCGGGCATCAGGCGGCGCTTGGGCCGCGGCCGCTGCATGTCGGCAGCGAGATGAATGAAATAGCGCTCTTGGTAGCGTTCCAGTTCCTCTTCCCGCCAGGGCAGGCCGCATTTAAGGATGGCGTCCTGGAAAATCAGCGTGTCGGTGCGGCCCGAAACCGGAATGCCCTCGAACGCATCCGGAATGCCGTAGAGTTCTTCGAAGGCTTGGCTCATGCCGTGCAGGCCCGAGCCGCCGGAGTGGATGAGTGTGCCGTCAATATCGAACAAGAGAATCTTCACGTGAGGCGCAACTCCTGTGTTGGTTGAATGAAATGCCGCCGATTGAACTGCAAACGGATGGCCGGCAATATAAGACATCGGCGGACAAATCGAAACGGCTTTTTGCTGCTTGCATGTGACAGCCCAAAATGATACTATTGCAGCCGATTCCGCCAAGAAAGGGATTTCATGATCGAGCCAAAAACGTTTTATCGCAAACTCGATGTCTTGCTGACGACCATTGGCCGGGAAAAATCCGGCAAGAACTTCCTGTTTACCATTCTGCGCGCCATCGAACAGAATTTCAGCGCGGATTTGCATATCAGCAATGGCCGCATTTACGAAGAAGCGGGCGACGAGTTTGTCCAAGTGCGGCGTCCCGGGCAGTCCAAAACCACACGCGGCACGGCCAGCATTGCCGCCGATTCCGAAGCGGTGAAGTTGCTGCTCAAATACGGCAGCTACATCTATGATGATCCGGCGCTCAGCATCGACAGCGAGATCAACCAGCAGCCAGAGTATGCCATTCCCGCGGCCTTTACCGTGGTGCGCAGCCCCAACGACCGCTGGATTGTGGTGTTCGAGCTCAAAGCCGGCTGGGTGCGGGAGGAGATCGAGTTTTGCATGAACGCGGTGCGCGCGGCGTTGAACTATCGCTTGTTTTCCGATGCGGTCAAAAGCGGACTGGAACAGGCGGCACACATTCAGAACAGCTTGTTGCCCCAGGCGCCGCCGCAAATCAAGGGCTATGAGATTGCCGGCCGCTCACAGCCGGCAGAACTGGTGGGCGGCGATTTGTTCGACTATTTCACGTTCAGCAATGAAATGTTCGGGGTCAGCATCGGCGACGCCAGCGGCCACGGCCTGCCGGCCGCGCTGCTGGTGCGCGACGTGGTTACCGGCTTGCGCATGGGTTTGGAAGAGCAAATGAAAATGGTGCACACGCTCAAGAAGCTCAACCGGGTGATTCATCGCAGCACTTATTCCACCCGCTTCGTCTCGCTGTTCTACGGCGAGATCGAAAGCAACGGTCACGTCATCTATGCCAATGCCGGCCATCCTTCGCCGCTGCTCGTGCGCGGCAACGCAGTGACCGAGTTGAAGCCGACCGGCATCATTCTGGGCGCGCTGCCCGAGTTGTCGATTCACCGCGCGCTCGCCAACTTCGAGCGGGGCGTGGTAATGGCGATGTACAGCGACGGCATCTTCGAACGCAGCAACGCGGCAGGCGAGGCCTACGGCCTGGAGCGGCTGCAGAATCTGATCATTGCCAACCAAGAAAAAAGTGCCGCGGAAATTCTCGAGACGGTGTTCAACACGGTGTTCGAATTTGGCGAAAGCGCGAAGTGGGAAGATGACGCCTCGCTGGTGATCATCAAGCGGCTGGCGGAGTGAAAGGCGATCGGTCGCGGCCACATTGCAATCGGCGCAAGAAGGAGCCGTGCAGCGTGACAAGCCGGGGGTGCAAGGCCGGCCTTGACGTTGTCAAGCTCATCCCGCCGAAGCAGAGAAAAGCCTCCGATCTTCGAATGCTGCGTAGTTCGCCAAGTTGGTTTCGAGCGGGGGAGAAAGTTGCAGCCGCGGATTCATTCGCCGGCGCGGCGACGGTCATGAGGGAGGGAAAACAGAGGCCTGGGCAACAGTACTCTCATGCACTGTTGCCTTTGCTGCATCTGCAGACTTCATTCTGCCATCAAAGGTGGCTCTGGTGAGATTCTTGCCTCCGGCCGCAAGGCGCACAAGATTCTCACCGAATGGCACACGCGCAGTTGCGCAATCTTCAAGGCGGCAACCCCTCAATTGCGCTTGGCCGCCCAGTCGCGGATCAGGGCGATGATGTCGCGCGTGTCGGTGCCCGGGCCGAATACCCGCGTGATGCCCTGCCGCTCCAGTTCCGCGGCGTCATCCGGCGGGATGGTACCGCCGGCGAGCAGCAGCACGTCGGACATGTCGTTCTTCTTCATCAGCTCCAGCACGCGCGGGAACAGCGTCATGTGCGCGCCGGAGAGCATCGAGATGCCGATGACTTCGACGTCTTCCTGCAGCGCCGCTTCGACGATCATCTCGGGCGTTTGATGCAGCCCGGAATAGATCACCTCGAAACCGGCATCGCGCAAGGCGCTGGCAATGATTTTCGCGCCACGGTCATGGCCATCGAGTCCGAGCTTGCCTACCAGAACACGAATTTTGCGCTCCATGAAACGGCATACTCCTTATTCAAGTTTTGTTTTCGGATTTCTCTTTGGGATGTTCTCGTCAACATTGTGCCTCCAACCTCACCTCCCGCAAGCCGCCTGGCGACCGGCATAAGGCTCCGCAAAATTCTCAAAACACCGGCTCCTCCCGCCAGGTGCCGTAGACGGTCTTGAGTTCGTTGATGATCTCCCCGAGCGTGCAGTAAGCCATGCTGCAGTCGATCAGCGCCGGCATGATGTTGCGGCCCTCCTGCGCCGCTTCCTTCAGCTTCGCCAGCGTCTGCCGCACCGCGGTGTTGTTGCGCTCGGCGCGCAGCCGGGCGAGATTTTGCGCCTGCTGCTTCTCGACGCTGGCATCGATCTTCAGAATCGGAATGTCGAGCTTTTCATCCGGCTCGACAAAGGCATTCACGCCGACGATTAGCCTTTCCTTCTTTTCGATCTCATCCTGATACCGCCGCGCCGCCGCGGCGATCTCACGCTGGAAAAATCCCTCTTTGATCGCGGGAATCACGCCGCCGAATGCCTCGATCTTGCGGAAATACTCCTCCGCCTCCTGCTCCATCTGGCTGGTGAGATGCTCGATGAAGTAGGAGCCGGCGAGCGGATCGACGGTGTTCACCACTCCCGTTTCATACGCAATAATTTGCTGGGTGCGGAGCGCGATCTTGGCGGCAAATTCCGTGGGCAAGGCCCAGGTTTCGTCGAGCGAATTGGTATGCAGCGACTGCGTGCCACCGAGCACGCCCGCCAGTGCCTCGAAGGCGGTGCGCACGATGTTGTTCATCGGCTGCTGGCCGGTGAGGGAACAGCCGGCGGTTTGCGTGTGAAAACGCAGTTTCCACGAGCGCTCGTCTTGGGCGCCGTAGCGATCGCGCATGCGGCGCGCCCAAATGCGGCGGGCCGCGCGAAACTTGGCGATCTCTTCGAAGAAATCGAGATGCGAGTTGAAGAAGAAGGACAGCCGCGGCGCGAACGCATCGACCGCCAGGCCGGCTTTCATCGCCGCCTCGACGTAGGCGAAACCGTCCGCCAGGGTGAAGGCGAGTTCTTGCACCGCGGTGCTGCCGGCTTCGCGAATGTGATAGCCGCTGATCGAGATGGTGTTCCATTCCGGCACGTGGCGGGTGCAATACTCGATGGTGTCCACCACGATCTTCATCGACGGCTCGGGCGGAAAGATGAATTCCTTTTGTGCGATGTATTCTTTGAGAATGTCGTTTTGCAGCGTACCGCGCAATTTGCTTTCGGGCACGCCCTGCTTTTTGCCGACGCAAATGTAAAATGCGAGCATGACGGCCGCCGGCGAGTTGATCGTCATCGAAGTGCTGACCTTGTCGAGCGGAATGCCTGCGAACAGCACCTCCATGTCGCGCAGCGAGGAAATGGCGACGCCGCAGACGCCCACTTCACCTTCGGCGAGCGGATCGTCGGAGTCGCGGCCCATCAACGTCGGCAAATCGAAGGCAGTCGACAATCCGGTCTGGCCGTTTTCCAGAAGATATTTGAAGCGTTGGTTGGTATCCGCGGGTGTGCCGAAGCCGGCGAACTGGCGCATGGTCCACAAGCGGCCGCGGTGCATGTTGGCATGAATGCCGCGCGTGTAGGGAAACTCACCGGGGAGGCCGATATCGCGGAGCGGATCGATGTGATCGACGTCATCAGGGCCGTAGAGATCCTTGATCGGCACGCTGGAGGTGGTCATGAATTTGCCCGGCCGGTCTTTGAATTGCGGCCGGGTTTCACGCTGCCAACGCGCGCGTTCTTGCGGGTATTGCGCTTTCTCTTTCGACATGATAGGCTCCGCTGGAATGGGTTGGTGATCGCCGAGGGCTACTGTGCACTTGGGAAAAAGCAAGAAATGGCGGCCCGGCTCCCAAAAAAGGCGCGGCTAAAATACGCCAAACCGCAGGCAAAGTCAAGACTGCACGACCGCGCCTTCGCCTGTGACAAACAGAAATACGGCCAGAAGGCGCTCAAAGCCAGAACAAGATTCTGAAAGCTCTAATAGCAAAACGATTTGGGACAAGACGATTGAACTTGAATCCTGCGTGCTTCTCGTGCTGAATGATAGGAGAACCCTGGAAAATACCGGGTGAAATGCCAGTAGGCCAAAAGGCGTTCAGAATCAGAACAAAAATCCTGGAAGATTTTTGACCACAAAGCAAACGCTTGCACCGCGGAGCCGCGGAGTTTTGGAATCAAAAGAGTCCTTCTCGGCGCTCTTCGCGTCTTCACGGTGAGCTGTT
The DNA here is from genome assembly GCA_023150945.1 of bacterium. Lineage (NCBI taxonomy): Bacteria > bacterium. The sequence continues at coordinate 274,814 of JAKLJX010000002.1, forward strand.
GAGGTGAATGGCACCGGCGTGTGCCTAAATATTCACAAGATCCTTACTGGATGACAGTGGTAGTGGATACCTCGTGTGAGACAACAGTGTACGAATCGGGCATATTGCTGCCCGCGGGCTTCAGGTTTCAGCTTGTCTGAAAACTGGCGTAGTCTGCTACCTGCCTTCGTGGAAGTGTTTTTTCGAAACGTCAATCAAACGAATCTGGTGAGATACTTGCGCTGTGCCCGAGTCCTCACAGGATCCTTGCAGAATGACAGTGATGATGGTTTTGCCCAAAATGGTCTTGCCTGAAATTTCTCCCAGCGCCGCCTGAAGGGTTGCCGTTTTCACTGGTTTGCAAGCTGACGTCGCGGCCGCTAACCGGCCAGGTTGTAGTAGACTTTCTCGGAAATCTCCGCCCAGGCGGAAATCTGCTTGCGGAACTGCTCAAAGGAAGTGTAGACCTTCTTGCTCATCGCGTCGCGCGAAGTGATTTCATCGATGACTTCGGCTGAGAGCCGGCGAAAGGCAGCGAGCACGTCATCCGGGAATTTCTTGATCGCGACGCGCTTCTCCTGAATGATCTTCTGGAGGTAGAGGTTATTCTTCGCTTCGAATTCGCTGAGCATCCAGGCATTGGCGCGGGCGGCGGCGGTGCGAATGATGGCCTGCAAATCAGCCGGCAGGCTCTCGAACGCGGTTTTGTTCACCGCCAATTCCAGCACCGGGCCCGGTTCGTGCCAGCCGGGATAGTAGTAGTATTTCGCGATCTTGTGCAGACCAAGCAAGTAATCGTGATAAGGCCCCACCCATTCCGTGGCATCGATGACGCCGCGCTCGAGATTAGTGTAGATTTCCGAACCCGGCGTGGACAAGCCATTGCCGCCGGCTTTGTCGATCACCTTGCCACCCAAACCCGGGATACGCATCTTCAGGCCTTTGAGGTCGGCGACGGAATTGATCTCTTTATTGAACCAGCCGCCCATCTGCACGCCGGTGTTGCCCGCGGGCATGGGCAGGAGATTGAACGGCGCATAGGCCTCTTCCCAGAGCGCCAACCCGCCGCCGCACGACAGCCAGGCGTTCATTTGCTGGGCATTCATGCCGAACGGCACGGCGGAAAAGAACGGCGCCGCCGCGCATTTGCCGGTCCAATAGTAGGACACGCCATGACTCATCTCCGCGATGCCCTGCCACACCGCTTCGAATGCTTCAAACGGCGGCACCAGTTCGCCGCCGCCGTAGACTTGAATCTTGAGGCGGCCCTCCGACATTTCCGCGATCCATTGCGCAATCAAGTCCGCGCCTTCGCCCATCACGGGAAAATGCGGCGGCCAGGTCGTCACCATTCTCCATTCATAGATTTTACGCGTGTGCACCGCAGGCGCGCCGGCGGCGGTTTGTGCTTCAGGCTGCGCGCTGCAGCCTGCCAGCCAGGCGCCGCCGGCAAGCGCTGCCGAGGAGGCATTCTTGAGGAAGACTCTGCGATTGAGGGTTTTCATGCGAAATCCGATCGGCAAGATTACAGCGGTTTTCAATTGGGTGAGCAGGTTGGTGGTCCCCGCTCTTTGTGGGCGGCCGGCAAAGCCAATAAGCTCGCGGATGCCACAGTGCCCCGCGAGCGGGCAAGACTGCGATTCCTGCGCACGCATTTGAAGACCGCAACAAGAACTACAGACAAGACAGGAAAGCGATCAGGCCGGCGCTCTGCGGGTAGCCGGCATGCGCGCGCAGGCAGGAGAATATTCCTGGAGACAGATTGTATTTGTCCGACAATGCTTCAATCTCGGCTGAGCCGAGGTTTCCAAAACTTCGAGTGTCGTGAGAATTCTGATGGTATTGCCGGCGCTGCTATTTGTTGTCATCCTTCACGCCGGCGAGGCTACATGCTCTGCAGCGGGCGGATCCGTTTTTTCCGTCTCTTCCTGATACTTCTTCAGCTTGCGCCACAAAGTCGTGCGGCCAATGGCGAGCAGGCGCGCGGCTTCGTCGTAGTTGCCTTGGCAATGTGCCAGGGTGTCCAGAATGTGCCGCTTCTCGACTTCTTCCAACGTCAGGCGGCCGTTCAAGACGGAGGCGGGCCGGCTCACGCTTTTCTGCAGGGACTCGGGCAATTCGAGCACATCGATTTCGGCATCGAGGGAGAGCGCGACGGCGCGTTCGATGGCGTTTTCAAGCTCGCGCACGTTGCCCGGCCAGTCGTGGCTGGTGAGGCGGGCGAGGGCCGCGCCGGTGAAATCGCGCGCGGGCCGGCGCAGCCGCGTGGCGAATTTCTGCAGGAAATGGCGGGCCAGCAGGGGAATATCTTCCGGCCGTTCGCGCAACGGCGGCAAATCCAGACGAATGACGTTGAGGCGATAGAACAAATCGCTGCGGAACCCGCCTTGTTCGACCATCTCTTCCAAATCGCGATTGGTGGCGGCGATGACGCGCACGTCGAGCAACATGGTGTGATTGCTGCCCACGCGTTTGATCTCGCCCTCCTGCAAAAAGCGCAACAGTTTGACTTGCAGCGCGATCGGCAGCTCGCCGATTTCATCCAGAAAGATGGTGCCGGTGTGCGCCTCTTCGAACAGGCCTTTCTTGTCGCGCAGCGCGCCGGTGAAGGCGCCGCGCACGTGGCCGAACAATTCGCTTTCCAGCAGGTTTTCGGGAATCGCGCCGCAGTTGACCACGACGAACGGCTGACGGGCGCGGGTGCTTTCGTCGTGAATGGCGCGCGCCACCAGTTCCTTGCCGGTGCCGCTTTCACCTTGAATCAGAATCGTGATGTCGGTGCGCGCCACGCGCGCGATCAGCTCGAACACCTTCTGCATGGGCCGGCTGCTGCCCACCATCGCGCCGAAATGAAACGGCTCTTCCGAATTGGCCCAAGCCAGGAATTGCTCGGCCTCACGCGCAATCCAGCCGGCGACTTTCTGCTCGATTTCGCGGCGATCGGGCCGGCTGCGTTCCAAAATGCGATTGAGGTCGCTACGCGTGAAGTAAAAGAGATTGTCCGCTTTCGCCAGCGCCTGGCCGCCGCTGGTTTCGCTGGTGAGATCGGCAAGCAGCACGGTGGCATGCTGCCGGTGGGCAACCAGATTCGCGAGAGATTTGCCCTCCACCAAAGGCGCAAGCGCGGCAAAGATCAATATCAAATCGGCGCGCGGGAGAGATTTGCTGCTTTCGAGCGGTACTGCCACGGCCGCCGGCAGGGTCTTGCTCATGCGCATTTCCTCGCGCGCATCAGCCGCTATGAAACAGAGCTTGCCGAGGCCGGCCTGCCGCAGCGCATGCGCAGTGGCAATAGCTTCGGTACTGGTTCCGATCAGCAGGGCCTGACGCTCGCGCAGAGTGCCGAATATCTTGCCGGCCACTTCGATGATGGCCGGTGCGAGCGCGGTCGTGCCTTCGAACCAACTGGTTTCGCTGCGCACTCGTTCGGAAAGCCAGAGTGCGCGCTGAAAGAGGCGGTTGAGAATGACGCCGGCGTGAGCGTTTTCCTGGGCGGCGGCCAGCGCCTTGCGCAAAGCAACGGCGTGCTGCGGCTGCAGATGCCCGCTTGGCATCCATCCCACCGCGGCGCGCAGGAAATGAGAAACCGCTGCAATGCCCTGCCGGCTGGCGACAGGCTGCGGCGCGGCGCCGGCCAGCACAAGCTGCAGCATGGCATTGACCGCCTCCTCTCCGGGCGCAGCAGCGGCAGCCGTGCGCGCGTTGGAGGCGAGATAAAGCTCCAACAGCTCCGGCCCGGCCACCAACAGCCACTCATCTACGTTGAGATGCTGCAGCCGCCGGCTCAACTCCGGCGAAGCCAGCGCTTCCTCATCCAACGTGAAGCCCGGCGTGTGCGGAAAAGGGAGGTAGGAAACGTGAAACCACATATGTTCAGAAAGCGGAGAACCTTAGATTGTCGGTGATAAACGTCTGTCCGGAAACGAAGAAACCGCCCGGGCGCTTGCGTCTGAGGCGTGCACAAGCCTGGCAGAACGTGCTCTGGCTCATGACGAAGCGCCCAGGCGGTGGTGTTGTCGGTCAGGACTCACAAGGCCCGGCGGCAACGGCCGGGCGTGAGCTTCATGCACCGGTCCGCGACTCAGCGAAAGCTGTGAACCTGGGTGAAAGCCAGTGAGACGATCAGAAACGAAAACATCAACCAGCCAAAGCCGAACAGCGAAACCATCGCAGCGCGGCGGCCCTGCCACCCCACGGAAATGCGGCTGGCCCAATGCCAAAAGTAGATCAACCACGTCAGTCCGACCGCGAAGAATTTGGCGTCCCAGGTGAAGAAATGCTCGGCGATTTTGGTGGCTTCATAGATGCCGAGCGCGATGCCCACCGTCAGAAACACCAAGCCGGTGTTGATGGCGCGGTTGCTGAGCGATTCGAAAAAGGCAAGGGAGGGCAGGCGGCGGTAGAACAAGCCGGTGCTTTTCTTTTGCAGCTCGCGGGACAGCAACAGGTAAAGCACGCTGGCGATGAAGGAAATCGCAAACGCGGAATAGGCAAACAGCAGCACGATGACGTGGATTTCATAGACGATTTCGTGCAGCAGCAGCGCCGGCAGCTCGCGGTTGAGGTCGATGCCGAGATTCGACAGCACGTGCAGGATCAAAATGACCGGCTGGATGAACATGCCCAGCGAGCGTTCGCGCAACCGCCATTCCAGGCTGAGATAGACCACACCGAAGAGCCAGGCACAGGTGGTAAGCGCTTCGAACACACTGGTCACGGGCAAATGCCCCAGCGTCAGGCTGAGCAGGAGGAGATACCCCAAATGCGCGATCACAGCAACCAGTGCGAAGGGATTCAAACCGCGGCCGGCCTGTTCCTGCGCCTGGCGAAAGGTGTAGATGTAATGGCTTCCGGCGACCGCATAGAGAACGCCAACCAACCATTGCAGCAGATGGATCATGGCCACACGAGCAATTCAGTGCACGCAACACGTTTGTGGAATTTCACCGCGGGCACGCGACTCCGGCCGCAGGCTGGATAAAGATAGGCAAATATTCCTCACTTGCAAGAATTCAAACACAAAAGCCAGCCCGTCGCTTGACAGGCTGGCTTGGCATACTTGAAGGAAGCCCGGCGACTGCCGGGCCGAATCCTTTGGGCCGGCGTGGCCGCAGCCTCCCGCTCACTCCTGGGCCTTTTCGACCGGCTCCATTTTGATCAAAAGTTGCACCAGCGGCTGCTCGCGCAATTCCGCGGCATTCAAGATCTTCACCACTTCACGGAAACCCGGCCGTGAGATCTGCACAATGTGGTTCTGAGCGCTGGTCAAAGTGATCTTCACCGGCGATTGCCCGTAGTAGCGATCATCAACGATCACCTCGGCGCCCGAGGGACTGGTGTTGATCTGCAACGTGACGAGATCGGCAGGCGCGGGTGGCGGTGCAGCGGGAACGGGCGTCACAATCGGCGCAGGCGCTGCCGGCTGGCTCGGCGCCGGCGCGATCACCTCCGGCGCTGGCCGCGTGATGATGGGCCTTGCATCAGTCGTCTCCGGCGCCGGTTCGATGATGTAAGGTCGCGGCACCGGCTGCCCGGTTTGCCCGGCAACAGGATTCACTTCCGCGGGTCTCTTTTCCGCCAGCAGCGGCTCGTAGCGCAGTTGAAAGCGCGCCGGGTTTTGGCGCAGCCGGCCGCGGCTGTCCTTGTCCAACGCCACCTGCAAAACCGTGCGTTGGTCGGGCAACACCTTCACTTCCTCATCTGTGATGATATCAAACACTTGTTCACGCCAAAAGCCCACAACGTGATATTCGGCTTTGACCTCATAAATTCCGTGCTGCAGCCGCAGCGGGTAGGTATAGGTGGAAGTGAAGTTCGAGAGTTTTTCGAGGGGAGAGATTTCCTGGCCATTCACGCGCAGCACAACGAAGTTGCGGTAGCTCTTGCCGGCGTCTGCGACGTTGGTGATCTTGATCACCAAGTTTTCCGGCTGCTCGCGCATTTCGCGCTCTGGCAGTTGCTGTTTGGGCTTGAGCTTGCCATAGGCGCGGTCCGTGGTCAAGCGGCCGCTGGCACACCCCAGCAGCCCGAGGGACAGCAGGAGCGCGGTGAGCAGTGCCGCACGCGAACAGGAAGGGATGAAGCGAAAAGCGTAACGACTGGGGGCTGGCATGGTGTCCTCCGATGCGTTGAAGTTTATCGTCATGCAGGCTGGCATCTCGAACATTAGGTTGGGAAACGGACATTCATTGAACAACACACTCTCCGTCAAAGTTCACGGGAATTTTGGCCGCCTTTCACCGCCGGGCGACGACGGCAACGTGCCGCGCTTTGCCGCAAACCGTGACATTCAAAAAGCGCGACGCGCGGGTTTCGTCGATCGATCATCCCTCGGGCGGTAGCGTGACTCTGGCCAAACCAGCGCGATCGCGAAGTTTCCTCAGCTTGGTTCGTTTGCAGTCTGGCAGATTGCGCTACAGCAGGGTATCGGCATATTTCAAGCCGGAGCCGGTATTGAAAACCACCACTCGTTCTTCCGGCTTGATCCAACCGGCGGCAGCGAGCAATCGTGCGGCCTCCACTGCGGCTGCGCCTTCAGGGCAAAAGAAGATGCCGGTCGCGCGCGAATAGGCGCGCGTCACCGCAGCGATGGAATGCTCCGCCACCGCGACTGCGGTGCCGTGGCTGTCGCGCAGGATGCGCAGGATGAGAAAATCACCGACTGCGCGTGGCACGCGCAAGCCCGCCGCAACCGTGGCCGCATGCTGCCACTCCGGCGCGTGCTCCAATCCCTGCTCGAAAGCCCGAATGATGGGCGCGCAACCGTCGGACTGCACCGCTACCATGCGCGGGCGGTGCGCGGTGATCCAGCCCAGGCCTTCCATCTCATCAAAGGCTTTCCACATGCCGATCAAACCGGTGCCGCCGCCGGTGGGGTAAATGATCACATCGGGAAGTTGCCAGTCGAATTGCTCGGCCAGCTCGTAGCCCATCGTCTTCTTGCCTTCCACGCGATAGGGTTCTTTGAGCGTCGAGAGATCGAACCAGCCGTGGGTGGCCTTGCCTGCCAGCACTTTCTTCGCGCAATCCGTGATCAAGCCCTCGACCAGCTCCAAATGCGCGCCATAGAACTCGCACTCGCGCTGAAAGGCGGCCGGCACGTCTTTGGGCATGAACACATGCGCCGGCATGCCTGCGCGTGCGGCATAAGCGGCAGTGGCGCTGCCGGCATTGCCGGCCGAGGGAACGGCGATTTGCTGCACGCCCAATTCCTTGGCGCGCGAAATCGCCAGACACATGCCGCGCGCTTTGAAAGAAGCGGTGGGATTCGGCGACTCGTCTTTGATCCACAAATGAGAAAGGCCGAATTCTGCTGCGAGATGTTCAACGGGCAGCAGCGGCGTCCAGCCTTCGCCGAGCGAGACGCAGTGCTTCTCCTCCTGTACCGGCAACATGGGCGCGTAACGCCACAAGCTGGCCGGCGCGTGGCGCAGATCCGCCGGTGACCAATGCTGGCGCGCCGCGGCGACATCATAGCGGGCAAACAAGGGCGCCCCGCAGACGCACAATTCGCAGCGTTCGTGCTTGGCGAAGGTGCGCGCGCAGCGCGTGCAGGCGAGATGGGTAAAGAAAGAACGAAATGAATTCATTGTTCTCTGTCCACGGGCGAGATGGTGAGGGAATTGTCAAATCGTTGACGTCCGAACCCATTCCAATCTCGGCTGAGCCGAGGTTTCAGAAGCTGCGCGCACGCCGAAATCGCTGTGGGCTTTGCTGCAACGGCCAAGCCGTGGCAGAAGCACTTCGATCCAGAGTCCGCGATTGCGGCGGGACACGCGTCAGGCTTGCGGCGCCGCGAGCTGGGCGCGCAGCAGCTCGTTGGCGAGTTGGGGATTCACTTTGCCGCGCGTGGCCTTCATCAATTGTCCCACCAGAAAACCAAATACCTTGGTTTCGCCGGCCCGATAGCGTTCGACTTCCCGGGGATGCGCCGCCAGCAGCGCCGCCACCGCCTGCTCGATCTCAGCTTGATCGGACACCTGTTCCAGCCCTCTTTCCCGCACAATGGCCGTCGCGCTTTTCCCGGTCGCGAGCATTTGCTCGAAAACCTCCTTGGCAATCTTGTTGTTGATCGCGCCCTGCTCAACCAACCGGATCAGTTCAGCCAGCGCAGCCGGCGCCAGCGTGAAGGCGGTGATGGCGACTTTCTGATCGCGCAGCACGCGCAAAACTTCGCCCATCACCCAATTGGCGGCTTGTTGCACCTCCCGCACCTCAGCCGCCACGGCCTCGAAGTAATCGGCCAACTCGCGTTCTTCGGTGAGAACCTCAGCATGCAAACGCGAAAGCAGATATTGCGCACTGAAACGCTCGCGCCGTGCCCAGGGCAATTCCGGCAGGCTGGCGAGCACCTGCTGGCTCCAGGCTTCGTCGATGTGCAGGGGCGTGAGATCAGGCTCGGGGAAATAGCGATAGTCGTGGGCATGCTCCTTCGAGCGCATCGCCACTGTCTGGCCGCGGCCGGCATCCCACAGCCGCGTTTCCTGCTCCACCGCGCCGCCGGTTTCCAGAATTGCAATTTGGCGAGGAATCTCGACCTCGAGTGCGCGCTCGAGTTGGCGCACGGAGTTCATGTTTTTGATTTCGGTTTTAGTGCCGAACTCCCGCCGACCGGCGGGCCGCACCGAGACGTTGGCATCGCAGCGCAGGCTGCCTTCTTCCATGTTGCCGTCGCAAATGCCGAGATAGCGCACGAGCTGGCGGATGCGCTGCAGGTAAAGCGCGGCCTCGCGTGGCGAGGAGAGATCCGGCCCGCTGACAATCTCGATCAACGGCACGCCGCAGCGGTTGAGATCAACCAGCGTTTCCTCGGGGTCGACGAACGGCTCGGCGTGAATCAGCTTGCCGGCATCTTCCTCGAGATGAATACGAATGATGCGCACGCGCTTGCTACTCCCCTCTGCCAGCTCGATCTCGAGCCAGCCGTGCTCGCACAGCGGCTCCTCGTATTGCGAGATTTGATAGCCTTTGGGCAAATCGGGATAGAAATAGTGCTTGCGCGCGAACTGGGAGACCGGGGCAATGGTGCAATGGGTCGCCAGCCCCATTTTGATGGCAAAATCCACCGCCTTGCGATTGAGCACAGGCAGCACGCCGGGCAGGCCGGCGCAAATGGGAGTCACCTGCGTGTTGGGCGGCGCGCCAAACGAGGTGCTGGCGGGCGAGAAGAGCTTGGATTCGGTCAGTAATTGCGCGTGCACTTCGAGACCGATGACGGATTCGTAGGGCATGAGGCATCGCAGAGTTGTTGAGGGGAACGGCAACACCGGCGGCATTTGGCTTTCACCGGCAGCGCAACATATAAAAAATTCTCGTGGGTTGCAACTCCGGCGCGGCCCGGAGGCTACGCTGCGTCCCTGCCGGCGGGGAGGCGGCACGAATCTTTTGCCGCACCGCACCCGAGTTTGAGAAGAGACTCCCGCGACACGCACGCCGGCGCGGGTGGGCACGCAGCTTGCTGAAATCTGCCGGCAGGAAACGCAAGCCGGCTAAAACTATTACGCCAAAAGGTGGAAGCCACCAAAGCGTAATTTCGCCGCAAGGAAATTACATTTTCAGGAGTGCAGCGATGTCACCTCTCCTACGGTTTTCGCTCTGGTTGCTGCTCGGCGCGGGCGCTGTTCTGCAGGCCCAAAACATCCCCGCCAACATTGCAGTAGCGCCAAAAGTCACGACCACCTCGGTGAAAAACGATGCCGATGATCCGGCGATTTGGGTGCATCCCAGCCAGCCGTTCAAAAGCGTGATCATCGGCACGGACAAATCAGGCAGCAACTCTGGATTGTATGTGTGGGATATGAACGGCAAGCAATTGCAATTCGTGCCGGTCGAGGAGCCCAACAATGTCGATGTCCGCTCCGGCATTCGATTCGGCAATCGCACAGTGGACGTGGCGGTGACCAACATGCGGGCGCAACGCCAAATAAAGGTTTTCGAAATCAATCCCGCGGACGGCACATTGAGTGATTTGACCACCGCGGCCGGCATCAAAACGCCGGAGCTGCAAACGCCCTATGGCCTGTGCCTGTACCGTCGCAATGACGGCGCGCTCTTCGTATTCGCCAGCAGCAAAGACGGCAGCTCACGCACCAACCTGCATCAATATCGCCTGCGACCGGATGGCGCCGGCAAAGTCAAGGGCGAGTACGTACGCGCTCTCGGCAACGGCATCATTCAAGACGTGGTGGAGGGCATGGCGGCCGACGATGCGCTCGGCTATCTCTACGCCGCGGAGGAGGGCCGGGCGGTGCGCAAATTCTACGCTGACCCGGCCTCGGGAAAAAGTGAACAGATCACCGCCTTTGCCAGCGATGACGGCATTGACGGCGATCGCGAAGGCGTGGCCGTCTACGGCTGCAGCGACGGCACCGGTTACATTTTGATATCCAGCCAGGGCAATACCACGGTGAAAGTGTATCGCCGCGAAGGCGAGAACGGCGATCCTCATAAACACACGCTGGTGACCACCATCGAAACCAAAGGCTCGTCCGAGACCGACGGGCTGGACGTCACCAACCGCCCGACCTCCGCGCAATTTCCACAGGGGCTGCTCGTCACGCATCATTCGCCGGGCAAGCAGTTCAATCTCTACGCCTGGGAAGACATTGCCCGCGACTATTTGACGGTGTGCATCGCCGGCGCGCCCGCCACCGCAGTTGCCGAGCAGGATTCCCGCTGGCCGGCGGCACTCACCCTGGCGCAAAACTTTCCCAATCCCTTCAATCCCGCCACGCAAATCCGCTTTCACCTTGCCGCGCCCGGCCGCGTGAATCTGGTGGTGTTCGATCTGCTGGGGCAGCGTGTGCGCACGCTGGTCAGCGGCGAAAGGCCGGCAGGCGACGCTTGGGTGCAGTGGGATGGCCGCGACGAGGCCGGCGCACCGGTGGCCAGCGGCACCTATCTGTATCAACTGCGCAGCGGCGAACAGGTTTTGCAGCGCAAACTCGTCTTGTTGCGCTGAAGTGCGGCCACTGCGGCAGATTCGCAGCCGGCGCATCTACTGGTGAGCAGGTTGCGGCTGTGAATCTGCCGTTCCGCGTTGCATGTCGCGCATCTTTGCCATCTCCGCCAATTCCCGCCCTGCTTGCTGCCGCCTTTCATCGGCAGCGCCACCCTGCTGCTGTCGATACCAACCGGCAAAACGTGCTTGTGTCCCACTCCCTTTCCTGGTTATATTGACCGCGTGTTTGCCGAATCAACTCGGGCAGTCCTTCTTGACTTCAGCGGAGTGGATCATGAATTATCGCATTGAAACCGACAGCATGGGGGAAATACAAGTGCCGGCCGACCGGTACTACGGTGCGCAAACCGCGCGTTCGCTGCAGCACTTCAAGATCGGAAATGAGCGCATGCCGCGGGAATTGCTTTGGGCCTTCGGCATTCTCAAGAAGGCGGCCGCGCTGGTGAATCACGAGCTGGGCCTGCTGCCCGCGGAAAAGGCCGGGCTGATCGTGCAGGCCGCCGAGGAAGTCATCGCCGGCAAGCTCGACGATCATTTTCCGCTGGTGGTGTGGCAAACCGGCAGCGGCACGCAGACCAACATGAATGTGAATGAAGTCATCTCGAATCGTGCCATCGAAATCAGCGGCGGCAAGCTGGGCAGCAAGAAGCCGGTTCATCCCAACGATGACGTCAACAAGGCGCAATCGTCCAATGACACGTTTCCCACGGCGATGCACATTGCCGCCGTGCATGAGGTGCAGCGCCGGCTGCTGCCCATGCTCACGCGCTTGCGCGACACCCTGGCCGTCAAAGCGGAAGCGTTCAAAGACGTCATCAAGATCGGACGCACGCATTTGATGGATGCCGTGCCGCTGACCCTCGGCCAGGAATTTTCCGGCTACGTGCGCCAGCTCGAGCAGGGTCTGCGCCGCGTTGATGCCGTGCTGCCGGACTTGTACGAACTGGCGCTCGGCGGCACGGCGGTGGGCACCGGCTTGAACACCCACCCCGAATTTGCCGTGAAGGCCGCCGCCAAAATCGCGGAGTTGACCGGCTATCCTTTCGTGAGCGCCGCCAACAAATTCGAAGCGCTCGCCAGCCACGATGCGCTGGTGATGGCCAGCGGGGCGTTGAAAACCATCGCGTGTGCGCTGATGAAAATCGCCAACGACATTCGCTGGCTCGCCTCCGGCCCGCGCAGCGGCATCGGCGAAATCACGATTCCCGAAAACGAGCCGGGCAGCTCGATTATGCCGGGCAAGGTCAATCCCACGCAATCGGAGGCGATGACGATGGTAGCGGCGCAGGTTTTGGGCAATGATGTGACCATCAACCTTGCCGGTGCGTCCGGCAATTTCGAGTTGAACGTTTTCAAACCGGTGATCATCTACAATCTGTTGCAGTCCGTCCGGCTGCTGGCGGATGCCTGCGCGAGCTTCGAGGAACACTGCGCCGCCGGCATCGCACCGAACCACCGCAACCTGCAAAAGCATTTGGAAAACTCGCTGATGCTGGTCACCGCCCTCAACCCGCATATCGGCTACGACAATGCCGCCAAGATCGCGAAGAAGGCGCATCAAGAGAACAAGACGCTGCGCGAAGCCGCTCTCGAGCTGGGTCTGTTGACCGCCGCGCAGTTTGACGCATTCGTCCGCCCCGAAAAAATGCTGGGCCCGGAGGCGTGACATGTTGATCGCCAGCGGCGCCCTTCATTCTGATCATCACCAACGGGATTTGTCATGAGCGATGCCACCACCCTCTCCCGGCTTTTCCTGGAAGAAGCCCGCTTTCATCTGCTGCAACAATATTTGCCCTGGCTGCGCACCTGCCTGGCGCAATTGACCGAGGAAGACATTTGGTGGCGGCCCAACGCCGGCAGCAACAGCGCCGGCAATCTCATTCTGCATTTGTGCGGCAACGTGCGGCAATGGGTCATGCACGGCCTCGCCGGCCGGCCGGAGGTGCGCGCACGCGATGCCGAGTTTGCGGCCTCCGGCCCGCTGCCCAAAGCGGAATTGCTGCAGCAACTCGAGGCAACCCTGGCGGAAGCCGAGGCCGTGCTGCAGCAGCTCGCGGCGGCCGATCTGGCACAGCCGCGCCGCATCCAGGGCTTCGATCAAACCGTGCTGAGCGCGGTTTTCCACGTGGTCGAACACTTTTCCTATCACACCGGGCAAATTATCTATTTGACCAAGTTGCGCACCGGTGTGGATTTGAAGTTTTGGAATCTCTAGGCGCGTGGCGTTTCAAACTCGAATTGGGATTCTGTGAGATCGTTGTCCACAAAGCAGACACTTGATCCGCAGAGACGTGGTGCGCGCACAGTTGTCGTCTCACCCGTGCGAGCCGGAGCCAAAGCAGGCAAACCCGCTCGCAAAGGTGCAATGGCAGGCACAGAAAAGATTCGAATTTTGTCTTGCATGATTGCCGGCAGCAAATGGTTGGGAATTCTTTGCGAACCTTTGCGGTGTTGCGTTTCTGCGGAGAGCTTGTGGTGTGAATGACGCTGCCGTGTCATTCGCCTCAAAAGCTCTCCGCGAAGACCGCGGAGAAGGACTCTCTTGATTTTAAGACTTTGCGCTCTCCGCGTCTCCGCGGTTCATATGCTTACTTTGTGGTTGAGAATCTTTCAGAATCTTATTCTGACTTTGCGCGCCCAATGCCTAATCCTGCTCCGCCGGCAATTCCTGCGGCAGAGTAATTCCCAAGAACTTATTCATCGAGGTTGCCGCCATGCTGGTCCACATCAAAGAGAACTATGAGGAACTCAGCGCCACCGGCGCGCAGATCGTCGCGCAGTTGGTGCGCCGGAAACCGGACTGCGTGCTCGGTTTCGCCACCGGCGGGACGCCGCTGGGCATGTACAAAGAACTGATTCGCCTGCACCAATACGAAGGCCTGGACTTCTCGAAGGTCACGACTTTCAATTTGGACGAGTATGTCGGCCTGCCGCCCGAGCATGACCAGAGCTATCACTATTTCATGTGGGAGAATCTGTTCAAGCACATCAACGTCGACCGGCGTTACGTGCACCTGCCGATGGGCATGGCGCAGGACGTGGCGGCGCACTGCGAATGGTATGAGGAGCGCATCAAAAAGGCGGGCGGGATCGATCTGCAAATTTTGGGGATCGGCGCGAACGGCCATATCGCGTTCAACGAGCCCGGCTCCTCGCTCGGCTCACGCACGCGCATCAAAACACTCACCGGCACGACGCGCGAAGCCAATGCGCGGTTCTTCAAAACGCCCGATGAAGTGCCGAAGTTCGCGATCACCATGGGCGTCGGCACCATCATGGATGCGAAACAGTTGCTCCTGCTCGCCAGCGGCGAAGGCAAAGCAAACGCGATTGCCGCCACTTGCGAGGGTGCCCTCACCGCCGCCTGCCCCGCCTCGATCGTGCAACTGCACCGTTATGCATTTGTGATCGTCGACCAAGCCGCAGCGTCAAAACTGCGAATGACCTACACGGACTGACAACCGGAGAACTCCGGGAGGCCTTTGAGTATAACAGCAGCAGCGGCTGCATTTTCCATGACAAGCACGCAGCAGGCATATCATTCAACCCCTTTCCACGAGAGGAGGCAGTAGATGCGATTTACCAAATTTGCCGCGGTGTGGCTGGCCGTGGCGCTGAGTCTCACCGGCTTGCAGGCCGGAGAAAAGCCGGCGTTGAAAATCGCCTATGAAAAGTACAAACTCGACAACGGCCTGGAAGTCATTCTCCATGCGGACCAGTCGGATCCCATCGTGGCGGTGGCCATTTTCTACCATGTCGGCTCCAACCGCGAGGAGAAGGGCCGCACCGGTTTCGCGCATTTGTTCGAACACATGCTGTTTCAAGAGTCGCAACACGTGGGGCAGGATCAATTCTTCAAGAAGATTCAGGGCGTCGGCGGCACGCTCAACGGCTTCACCAATCACGACTTCACCGGCTATTTCGAAATCGTGCCGCGGAACAATTTGGAAATGTGCCTGTGGCTGGAGTCGGACCGCATGGGCTATCTGCTGCCCACGGTGACGGCCGCGGCGTTTGCCAATCAACAGGAGGTGGTGCAAAACGAGAAGCGGCAGCGCGTCGACAACGTGCCTTACGGCCACACCAGCTACGTCATTCACAAACTGCTCTTCCCGGAAGATCATCCCTACAACTGGCAGGTCATCGGCTCGTTCGAGGATCTCAAAAACGCCACGCTGGCAGACGTGCGGCAATTCTTCAAGAAATGGTACGGGCCCAACAACGCCACCCTGGTGGTGGCCGGCGATTTCGACCGGGCACAGGCGCAGCAGTGGATCGCGAAATATTTCGGCGAGCTGCCCTCGCCGCCGCCGGTTGCCGATCCCCAGCCCATGCCGGTGAGCCTGGAACAAACCAAACGCGCGTTTCACGAGGACAACTTTGCCCGCTCACCGGAACTGACCATGACGTTCCCCACCGTCCAGCAGTATCACAAAGACGCCTATGCGCTGGAACTGCTGGGTGAGCTGCTTGCCAGCGGCAAGAAGGCGCCGCTCTACAAAGTGATCGTCGAGGAGAAGAAGCTCGCGCCCGCAGCCCCGGCCTATCAACGCAGCATGGAAATGACCGGCTACTTTCAATGCCGCGTGCGCACCTTTCCCGATAAGAATTTGACCGAGGTCGAAAAAGCCATTCACGAAGCCTTTGCGCGTTTCGAGCAGGAGAAATTCACCGCGCAGGATCTGGCGCGCATCAAAGCCAGAACCGAAACCGATTTCTACAACGGCATTGCCAGCATTCTGAACAAGGCTTTTCAGCTTGCCACCTACAACGAGCTGGCCGGCTCGCCGGATTTCCTCACGCAGGATATTCAAAACTCGCTGGCCGTCACTTCGGAAGACATCTGGCGCGTCTACAATCAGTATCTCAAAGACAAACCCTACGTGCTGACCAGCTTCGTGCCGCAAGGCAAAGTGGACTTGGTGGCGGAAAACTCGGAACGCTTCGCGGTAGTGGAAGAGGCGATCACCGCGGCGCAGGCAGCCACGCCGGCCGCGGCTGCGGCAGCCGCACCAGTGGAAAAACTGCCCTCGAGTTTCGATCGCTCCGTCGAGCCGCCGGCCGGCCAGCCGCCCGCGCTCACGCTGCCGAAGATCTGGACGCATACGCTCAAGAACGGCTTGCGCATCTACGGCATCGAGCACAAGGAGCTGCCGCTCGTCGATTTTTCCCTCACCCTCAAAGGCGGCATGCTGCTGGATGAACCCGGCAAAGTCGGGGTGGCAAATCTGATGACCGACATCATGATGGAAGGCACCAAGAACAAAACGCCGCTGGAACTCCAGGAAGCCATCGAGGCGCTGGGCGCCACCATCAGAATGAGCACCGCGGACGAAACCATCGTCATTCAGGCGAACACGCTTTCTGCCAAGCTCGAGCAGACCTATGCGCTCTTCGAGGAAATGCTGCTGGCGCCGCGCTGGGATGAAAAGGAATTTGCCCGTATCAAGCAGGAAACCATCGAGACCATCAACCGCCGCAATGTCGATCCCGCCAGTGTGGCGGAAAAAGTGCATCGCAAACTAATCTACGGCCCCGGCCATATTCTTTCCCATCCCACGCTGGGCGAGCCGGCAGTGGTCGAGAAAATCACCCTTGCCGATTTGAAGGCATTCTACGAGCGCAATTACTCGCCCTCGGTTTCCCACATCGCCGTGGTGGGCAACCTCTCGCAGGAAAAGGCCATCAAGCTGTTTTCCGCGCTGGAGCGGAAGTGGCCGGCGCAGGAAGTGAAGTTCACCGACTATCCCGTGCCGCCGCCGGTGGAGAAATCGCGTCTGTACTTCGTGGACATGCCGGGCGCGAAACAATCGCAGATTCGCATCGGCTATCTGGCGCTGCCCTACACCCATCCCGACTACTACGCGGCGACGGTGATGAATTACAAACTGGGCGGCAGCTTCAACGGCATTTTGAATCTCATTCTCCGTGAGGAAAAGGGCTACACCTACGGCGCGCGCTCGACCTTCATTGGCGCCAGTGTCCCCGGCCCCTTCGTGGCCTATGCCGGTGTGCGCTCGAACGCCACACTGGAGTCCGTGCAAATTTTCAAAGACGAGATGGCGAAGTATCGCCAGGGCCTTGCCGACGAGGATTTCGCCTTCACCAAGAGCGCGCTGCTCAACGCCAATGCGCTGCGTTTCGAAACGCTGGGCGCGCTGCGCGGCATGCTCGATCAAATCGCGCTCTACGGCCTGCCGTTCGATTACATCAAGCAGCAGGAAAGAACGGTGGCGGAGATGAGCAAAGCCCGGCACCAGGCGCTGGCGCAGCAATATGTCGATCCCGAGCGCATGATCTATCTCGTCGTGGGCGATGCCGCCACCCAACTGGAGGGCCTCAAGCAGTTGGGTTTGGGCGATCCGATTTTGTTGGATCAAGACGGCAATCCCGTGAACTGAGAACAGTCGCAAACAATGCCGGGCGGGCGCGCGTGCAACGGAACCGCCGCGCCCGCCCGGCTTGACTTCCACTCATGGGGCAACCATGCAGAGAATCTGTCGCCTGGTTTTGTTTGCGCTGCTTGCACCTTTGGTGGCAGCAGCGCAGCACCAGCATTCGCCGTACGCCGGCCAGCAACGGCGCAGCCTGAAAGCGCTGTCGCCCGCGGAGATTCAAATGTATCACGAGGGCCACGGGATGGGCTTGGCCAAGGCCGCGGAATTGAACCACTATCCCGGCCCGAAACACGTGTTGGAATTGGCCCAGCAGCTCGAGCTCTCCGCGGCGCAGTCGGCACAAACGCAGAAGGCGTACGACAAAATGCACGCGCAAGCCGTGCGGCTGGGCAAGCTGATCGTTGCCAATGAACAGGCGTTGGACAGCCTCTTTGCGGCGCAAAAGATCACCGCAAGCCAGTTGCGCACGCTGGTCACCGCGATCGCCACCTGGCAGGGCGAATTGCGGCTCACGCATCTGCAGGCGCATCTGGAAATGAAAGAGATTCTCTCCTCGGCGCAAGTGGCGAAGTATGACGAGCTGCGGGGCTATGCCAAAGGCGCTCCGCCGCAGCATCATCAAAAAATGCACTAGCGGGCCGTTGTGCCGTGGGGTCGTGTCGAAACACCTGGCAGCGACGCAATCCTCCTCAATACTCATGAACTCATTCAGCCGTCTTCTGGCCATCCTGCTTTTCTGCGCCATTTCTGCTCAGGCGCAATCCCCTCTCCTGCGCTTTGCCTGGTTGAGCGACACGCACGTGGGCGGCAGTACCGGCGCCGCGGATTTGCAGCGGTCGGTGCACGATCTCAATGCGATGCCCGATCTCGCGTTCGTCATCCTGTCCGGCGACCTCACTGAAATGGGCGGCAATGCCGAGCTCGAGCTGGCCAAAGCGATTCTCGACAGTCTGAACAAACCCTATTACCTCATTCCCGGGAATCACGACACCAAATGGTCGGAGTCCGGCGCGACGAAGTTCATCGAGTTGTGGGGCAGCGACAAATTCGAGTTCGAATCCCACGGCTATCGCTTTATCGGACTGCACCAGGGCCCGCTCATGCGCATGGCTGACGGCCATCTCAGCCCGGAGGATTTGCGCTGGCTCGACTCCGTGCTCGTGCGTCTGCCCGATAATAACCAGCCGCTGTTTTTCATCACCCACTATCCGGTTGATTCTGCCCTCGACAATTGGTTCGAGCTGAGCGAACGTGCCCGAAAATTCAACACGCAAGCCGTGCTCTGCGGCCATGGC
This sequence comes from bacterium, assembly GCA_023150945.1. Taxonomy (NCBI): domain Bacteria; species bacterium. The sequence goes on from JAKLJX010000002.1 coordinate 293,446, forward strand.
CATATCAATCAGGCGCTGGACTTTGAGGGCATTCCCGGCGTGATGGGCCGGTCGAATCTGCGCAGCGGTGAAGAGGCGGGCGGCTTCACCATTGTCGAAATCAAGCCGGACAGCATCTTCTTTTTCGAGCGCATCACCGGCCGGGAAACCAAGCCGGCCTGGCACCAATTGCCATTGGGAAAGAGAGAATTTACCGGCGACACGGCGCGATATCCCCGCCCGGATTTTGCGATCAATCAAAAATTCCCGCACGTGAAAACCGAATGGACCTTTGCCACCGGTTACACCATTACCGCGGCACCGGCGCTAGCACAGGACATCGTGATTGCCGGCAATTGCAACGGCACGGTTTATGGTTTATCCCTGCGCCACGGAACTGAACGTTGGCGTTTTCAAGCCGGTAGAGCGGTTCACGGCACACCTGCTGCCGCCGCCGGCAGGGTGGTTTTCGCTTCGGCGGACGGCAACCTCTATTGCCTTGCGGTGGCGAATGGCGCATTGCTATGGCAGTTCGCAACGGCGGCGCCGCTCGTGGCAGCCCCGCTGATTGCAGAGGGCACCGTCTATGCCGGCAGTAGCGAAGGGAAACTTCGCGCCCTCGATCTCGCCACCGGCAGGCTGGTCTGGGAATTCGATGGCGTGCGCGGCTTCGTGGAAGCCCGGCCGTTGCTTTATGACGGCAAGATCATCTTTGGCGCATGGGACACGTTCTTGTATGCCCTCCATGCCAATGACGGCACGCTGGCCTGGAAGTGGACGAACGGCAATCCTGGCCTGCTCTATTCCCCGGCAGCTTGCTGGCCGGTGGCGGCACACGGCAAAGTCTTCATCGTGGCACCGGATCGCTTCATTACCGCGCTTGAGGCCGGCAGCGGCAAAACCGTGTGGCGGTCGAATCGCCACCGCGTGCGTGAGGCCATTGGCCTTGCCCGCGACCGCCAGACAGTCTACGCCCGCTGCATGACCGACACGCTGCTCGCCTTTTCCGCTGCGGCCGACACGCTGCAGCTTCGCTGGCTCACTCCCTGCGGTTACGGCTATGATATCGATCCCTCGATGCCCTTGGAGCGGGACGGCATGATCTTTTTTGGCACAAAGAACGGTTTCGTGTTCGCGGTCGAGGCGCACGCCGGCCGGGTGAAATGGCAACATCGCGTTGGCGTCACCGCCGTGCACACCGTGGCGCCCGCCGGCGCGCAGCACGTGGTGGTGACCGATCTGGACGGCCGCGTGATGGCAATCACGGCGAAGTGAGTTTGATTCATTCCACCGCCGTCTTCTTTTTGAAAACCGGGAGCAACCGCCTATGGAGAAAGTGAACTTGGCGCAGAAGTTTGGCCTTTTTCATGATTACTGGCAGCCACGCATCGCCGGTGAGCTGAACGATTCTTACCTCAAACTCGCCAAGCTCAAGGGTGAATTTGTGTGGCATCATCACGAAAATGAAGATGAGTTGTTTTGGGTGGTGAAAGGACGGCTGCTCATCAAACTGCGCGAGGGCGAGATTCGGCTGGAGCCGGGCGAGTTCGTCATCATTCCCAAAGGCGTGGAGCATCTGCCGGTGGCCGAAGAGGAAGTCCATCTGGTTCTGCTCGAGCCCAAGTCGACCTCGAATACGGGCAACGTGCGGAACGAGCGTACGGTGGAGAGATTGGAGTGGATTTGAGGGATGAAACTGACGGCAACTCAGGAGGCCTGCCGGTACCGCCGCAGTTCCTGCAGCAGCGCCTGCATATCCGCCGGTAATTCGCTTTGCAGGAAGATCGTTTCACCGGTCATGGGGTGAACAAAGCCGAGCGTGTGCGCATGCAAGGCCTGGCGGGGAAATTGCGCCAGCACTGCTGTAACGAAACGCGTATCCGCCTGATTCAAGCCACTGAGCTGGCTGGTGCGGCCGTGGTAGGCGGGATCGCCAAACACCGGGTGGCCGCGATGGCTGAGATGCACGCGAATCTGGTGCGTGCGTCCGGTCTCCAGGCGCAGGCGCAACAGGCTGTGGAGGTCAAATCGTTCGATCACTTCATAGTGTGTCACCGCCCACTTGCCGCGTTCCTGGCTCACCGTCACTTTGCGACGGTCTTTGGAACTGCGCGTCAAAAAGCTTTCGATGCTGCCGCGGGCGGGCGCGGGCGTGCCCCACACCACCGCGAGATATTCGCGCTGCGTCGACTTTTCCTTGAATTGCGCCGCCAGCGCCGCGTGCGTGCGATCATCGCGCGCGACCACCAGCAGACCGGAAGTATCCTTGTCCAGCCGGTGCACGATGCCGGGCCGTGCACTCCCGCCCAGCTTTGAGACTTCCTTGAAATGATACAACACGGCATTGGCCAGGGTACCGTCGGCATGGCCATAAGCCGGATGCACCACCAAGCCGGCCGGCTTGTCGATGACGATGAGATGGGCATCTTCAAACACGATGCGCAGCGGAATTTCCTGCGGCACCAAATCGCTCGGCGGCTTGGGCGGAATGTTGATCTGAATCACTTCGCCGGGTGAAACCGGATGGCTGGCCTTGGTCGGCCGGCCGTTCACCGTAATCTCGCCCGCGGCCACGAGCTGCTGCAACTGCGAACGCGTGAGGCCCGCCAGTTGGCCGGCGAGATACTTGTCCAAACGCATGCGGTGCTGATGAGGATCGACGATGAGGGTTTGAAATTGGGGAGTCGACACGGGCACAAACGCGATGAAGGATTATTCTTCTGGCGCGGCAACGGCGCGGCCATCAGGCGGACGGCGACCGTGAATCCTGCCAGTTGTCGTGTTCATCACTCGGCGAGGGTTTGTCTTTGGAAAAGGAGGGGGCCACCGCGGGCGCGACTTCGGCTTTTTCCTTCTCGAAGAATACCAGGGCCACCAGCATCACCATGCCGATGGACACGGCACTGTCCGCCACATTGAACACCGGCCAGCGCAGGGTGCCGAGGCCGACATCGATGAAGTCGATCACGCGGCCGTAAGCGAAACGGTCGATGAGATTGCCGATCGCGCCGCCGAGAATCAGCGCGAGCGACAGCCGCGAGGGCAGACGCTCATGGCGAATGCGGTACAAATAGACCAAGATGACCACCGTGGCGAGCGCGGAAAAAATGGTGAAAAAATACCTGCCGCCGAGGCGGATGCCGAAGGCCATGCCGGGATTTTCAATGTAGGTGAAGCGCAACACGTCGCCCAGCACGGTTATGCTCTCTTCGAGAATGAAGCGGGATTTGACGATGAGCTTGGTGATCTGATCGAGCACAACGATGACCGCCGTGATCATCAGTACGCCCATACCTTGCATTGTATTCATGCCAGCCCTTGTTCGGGGTGATGACCAGCCGGCGCGCGACTGCAACCGTCACGCGCGGCGGGGATGAGCCCAGTTCCTCAATCCAGCGACACGCCGCTTTCCTCTTTCATTTTGCAGCTTATGCACAACCGGGCATGCGGCACGGCCTCCAGCCGTTCCCAGGCGATCGGTTGGTTGCAATTGTGACAGCGGCCATAGGTGCCGTCTTCGACGCGCTCGAGCGCCTGATCGATGTGATAGAGCAGCCGGCCTTCACGCGTGGCGAAATAATAGGCCTTCTCCCGCTCCATGTTGTCCGTGGCCTGATCCGCCATGTGAAAGGCATAGGAAGTGTTCTCTCCCGAGGCGTCCTTGATGGTGGTGGCGCCCTGCCCGTTTTTGAAATGATCCAATTCCTTCAGCAACTCGCTGCGTCGCTCCAACAGCAGCCGCTTGAAATACTGCAAGTCTTGAGATTTCATGAACGCCCTCCTGCGGTTTGGACTTTCCCGGCCAGTGTGTGGTGGCGGCTCCGGCAATGACGCGGGGAAAGGTTATCGTTGCTGATCACAGGAACAAGACAGCGAAAACGCAATGATCTCTAAACGCACTGCTTGCCGCAGCCGGTCCTCTGCCGGCTGCAGCCGCTCTCAACGGCGGGCGACGCTGAGAACAACCTGTTCGTCGCCCACGCTCCAGGTTTCGACATGTGCCAAATGTTCCCCGCCGGCGACCGGCTCCAGTCGCTCCGCCAGCGTTTCCTGCTGAATGTAGTTCGCCATTTTCTGAATGGCCTGTTGCAGGCGGGGAGAGCCTTCATAGCGAATGTGAATGCGATCGACCACTTCAAAACCGGCATTCTTTCGCATGTTTTGCACGCGGTTCACAAAATCGCGTGCCATCCCTTCGGTAATCAAATCATCATTCAACACGGTGTCAAGCGCGATGGTCCAGCCGCCCGCGCTGCTCACGGCCAGACCTTCGGCCTGCTGCCGCACCAGCCGAACTTCTTCCAGGGTCAGCGCGATCGTCTGATTTTCGAGTTCGAACTCGAGGCGGCCGTTTGCCTCCAGGGTGCGCAGTTGCTGCGAATCCAGCGCGCGAATGGCGGCGGCCACGCGGTTGGCGAGCTTGCCGAACTTCGGGCCGAGCGACTTGAACACCGGCTCAGGCTTCACCGCCGTTAACTCATCGGCGGTGGCCACCAGCGTAACCGCCTTGACATTCAATTCGTCTTGCATGAGCTGCGCGCCGGTGGTGAGCGCGGCGCGCTTGTCGTCGTCATCGGCGACCACGAGAAGGCGGCTGAGCGGCTGCCGGATTTTGAGATTGCGCTCCGCACGCAGCGCGCGGCCGGCATTCACCACCGCCCGCACCGCCTCCATCTGCCTTTCCAGCTCCGGCTGGCGGAAGCGAAACGCCTCGTGCGCGCTCGCGGGGAAATCGCAGAGATGCACACTCTCGCGGCCTTCGTGTTGCGGCGCGAGCAGGCGGCGATAGATGGCCTCGCTGAGAAAAGGCGCCAGCGGCGCGGCCAATTTGCAGACGGTGAGCAGCACCTCAGAGAGCGTCGCGAAGGCGGCCTGCTTGTCCTCTGCCATGCCGGATTTCCAAAAGCGGCGCCGGCAGCGGCGCACGTACCAGTTGGAAAGATCGTCAACCACGAAATCCGCAATGGCGCGGCCGCCGCGCGTCACCTCGAAGGAATTGAAATTTTCCTCCACTCGCGCCACCAACCGGTTCAACGTCGAAATCAACCAGCGGTCGATTTCGGGACGCTCCGCCACCGGCAGGGGTTGCGCCGGATAGACATACTGATCGAGGTTGGCATACATCGCAAAAAAAGCATAGGTATTGAGCAGCGTGCCGAAAAACCGGCTCACGGTTTCTTCCACGCCTTTGCCGTCGAAACGCGTGGCCTGCCACGGCGGGTTCACGGTCATCAAGTACCAGCGCGCGGCATCGGCGCCGTGGCGATTGATCACACTGAAGGGATCGACGACGTTGCCCCTGGATTTGGACATCTTCTTGCCGTCCTTGTCGAGCACCATCTCGAGCACGACGCAATTTTTGAAGCACGGCTTGTCGAACAGCATCGCTGCAATGGCAAGCAGCGAATAGAACCAGCCGCGCGTCTGATCGATGGCTTCGCTGATGAAATCCGCGGGGAAACTGCGTGCGAAGATTTCCTGATTCTCGAAGGGGTAATGCCATTGCGCCACCGGCATGGCGCCGCTGTCAAACCAGACGTCGATCACTTCCGGCGTGCGGCGCATGAGTTTGCCGTTCTGCGGATTGGGAAAGGTGATTTCATCGACGTAGGGGCGGTGCAAATCGAGCTGCGACAGATCGCGGCCGGCCAGCTCGGACAGCTCCTGCACCGAGCCGACGCAGTGTGCCTGGCCCTCTTCATCCAGCCAAATCGGCAGCGGGGTTCCCCAGAAGCGGTCGCGCGACAGCGCCCAATCGACATTGTTGGCCAGCCATTCGCCGAACCGGCCGGCGCCCACCTCCGGTGGATACCATTTGATCTGCTGGTTCAACTCGACCAGGCGCTCTTTGAATTGGGTGGTGCGGATGTACCACGATTCCTTGGCGTAGTAGATCAACGGCGTATCGTCGCGCCAGCAATGCGGGTAGGTATGGCGATAGGTTTCGACTTTGTAGAGCCGACCATTCTTCTGCAAGGTCGCGATAATGTCGGGGTCGGCGTCCTTGAAAAACTGGCCCTGCCAGGCCGTGACCTCGCCGGTGAAGCGGCCGCTCTTGTCGATCGGCTGAAAGAAGGGCAAATCATGCTTCACCCCGGCTTGATAATCGTCCTGGCCGAATGCCGGCGCCAAATGCACGATGCCGCTGCCATCGGTGGTGGTCACGAAATCGGCGAGCACGGTGTAATGCGAGCGTTTGGTGCTGCGCAGGAAACTGAACAGCGGCACGTAGGCAATGCCGGCCAGCGCGCGGCCCGGCTGGCGTTCGAGAATCTCATACTCGCCGTCGAGCACTTCCAGCCGGGGCTCGGCGAGGATGAGCTGCTCGCCGCGATGCCGCACTTTCACATAGAAAACGTGGGGATGCAGGGCAAGCGCAACGTTGGAAATCAGGGTCCACGGCGTCGTCGTCCAAACCAGGAAGGAAGTTCCAGGCTCCTGTTGCAAAGGCATCTTCACGAACACCGAGGGGTCTTCGACCTCATCATAGCCCTGCGCGACTTCATGGCTGGAGAGCGGGGTTTCGCAGCGCGGGCAATACGGCACGATCTTGTGGCCTTGGTACAGCAGATCGCG